>JBCCTV010000124.1:0-9338 GCA_039197915.1 Pseudomonadota bacterium
CACGTCGTCCAAACTATCGGGCTTCATGGATTTAAGTGTTGCACGCATGCCCGGGCTCTCGAGTTGGAAAACGCCTACCGCGTCTCCTTCGCCCAGTAGCCCAAACGTCTTTTCGTCATTTAAAGGAAGTGCGTGGACATCAATCGAAACACTCATTGACGCCGCCAACGCCACCGCTCGGTCAATTACAGTTAGTGTCTTTAGTCCGAGAAAATCAAACTTCACCAATCCAGCGAGTTCAACCCAACGCATATTAAATTGGGTCGCAGGCATATCAGAACGCGGATCAATGTAGAGTGGAGCCAGCTGTTCTAGCGGCCTGTCGCCAATGACAACGCCGGCGGCGTGCGTTGATGCGTGGCGGTAAAGCCCCTCAAGTTTCAAAGCCGTCGTAATGAGCAGTTCTACTGAGGAATCCTTACTCCGTTCCTCCTGAAGCTTGGGCTCTAATTCAACCGCTTGCTGGAGAGTAACCGGGTTTGCCGGATTATTGGGGACAAGCTTGCACAGACGATCAACTTGACCGAAGGGCATGCCAAGAACCCGGCCAACGTCCCGCAAAACCGCTCGCGCTTGTAACTTTCCGAATGTTATTATTTGCGCAACACGGTCACGGCCATATTTTCCTTGTACGTATTCAATGACCTCGTCCCGCCTTTCCTGGCAGAAGTCGACGTCAAAATCCGGCATTGAAACCCGTTCTGGGTTCAAGAACCGCTCAAACAGCAAACCAAATCGCAGCGGATCTAAATCCGTCACTGTCAGGGCATAGGCGACCAATGAGCCGGCTCCAGAGCCGCGACCGGGACCAACTGGTATGCCTTCTTTTTTTGCCCATTTTATGAAGTCAGCAACGATTAGAAAGTAGCCGGGGAAACCCATTTTATTGATAATCGAGAGCTCAACTTTTAGCCGCTCCCAATAGGCCTCTTCGGGCGCAGCGAGTTCGATCTCTTTAAGTCGCGCAGCTAAGCCATCTTCTGCCTGGCGTTTTAGCTCCAACTCCTCTGTATCGGTCTCATTCTCGTCGGCATTGGCGGAGTTAAGCGCCGTAAATCGCGGTAAAATGGGGTCCCGGGTTTGAGGCCTGAATGCGCATCGGTGCGCTATTTCAATAGTCGACGAGATTGCTTCAGGAATATCCGAGAAAAGCGCCGCCATTTCATCGGCGTTTTTAAAGTAATGATCGGACGTGAGGCGACGTCGTTCATCTTGATAAACATAAGCGCCTTGCGCGATGCAGATTAACGCGTCGTGGGCGTCATAGTCAGCGCGGGTTGGAAAGAAAGGCTCATTTGTTGCAACAACGCCAGCCCTATTTTCATAAGCGAAGTTGAGAAGCACATCTTCATAGTGCACAACGGACCGATCGGCGTGACGTTGCAATTCGACATAAAGTCGGTCGCCGAAAACCCTAGCCAAGTCTTCAAGCGCCGCCCGCGCTTCATCTACCTTTACAGCATCAATCAACGCACTGATTAAGCCGTCAAACCCGCCTGTTAAACAGAGCAAACCCTCTGAACGTTTATTGAGCCAAGAAAAATCCGCACAGGGACCAATTTCAACGGGGGCATTAAGGTACGCATCTGACGCGAGCGCCATCAAGTTCTCGTAACCCAACTCGTTTTGGGCCAATAAAACGAGCCCGCCACGATCATTCTTTAAATCGTCGACGAGGCATGGGTGTGAAAAATCAAGCTGTATTCCAATTATCGGCTGAATACCGCGACCAGAAAGCGTCTCCGAAACATCGAGCGCGCCAAACAAGTTGTTAGTATCCGTCACGGCGACCGCTGGCATCTCAGAGACTTCACACAGCTTAGCCAGCCGATCGACTGGGATCGCCCCCTCCGCCAGGGAATAAGCGGAGTGCAAATGCAGATGTATGAAGTCGCGCAAGTTTTCGCTCCTAAGCTTTCTTGGGCCCGATCAACTGGCGCCAAACCAGAAAAAAGCGGCGGTCAGTAGCGTTATCAAGACCAGTAGCCCTAGAGCATCTTTGACAGAGTCGGTTTGATGGTTGTCTGAAAAATCCATGAATGGCCTCCTTTGTTCTTTTTTCGTTCTATATTCATGTTTTGTTCTTTTCAAGCGCTAAATTTCCTGGTATTCAAAAAACCATGGAATGGTGTGGAAGACGATTAGAGGCGTTAACGATGTTTCGGGCCATTGCGAGCGCATTGATCTATTTTTTGGCTTTGATGCCTTTCTTAGCGGCGTCTTTAAGCGGGAACGCGGCGGCGCAAAAAACCGTAAACTCGTTTGAAAACGAGGATCGGACCTTCAAAGCAATTTTTGCTGTGCGAGGGTTTATCTTTCCCGCGAGTTCAACCGAACTAATCGACGAAAACGAAATCGCGAGTTTGGACTGCGAAAAGCTTTGGGCGGCTCGAAACGAGATTTTCTATCGCAATGGCTACTGTTTCGCTGACCAGCGGGGCGCTCGCTATTTTGGGACAAGCAACTGCAGAAGATCAGGCGAACCAAGACTAAGTGAATTGGAGCGACGTAATGTGCGACGCGTCCGTTCTGCTGAACGGGAGAAAGGATGCTAATTAGTTGGGCAAAATGGCGCTTTCTCGGCGCGTCAAATGCTAAGCAACCCGAGACTTGCCCCGACGGGACGCGCAGTTTTTTCTTGCCGCATCGGCGGCGTTGTTTTATTCCGCCTTCTCAATCGATTACGCGCAGCATCCGTGAATGCCTATCGGGTAATCGTCTCAGATTTAGCACTATGCTTCCGCTAACCATAAGGACGCCTACCGATGGCCGACGTCGATGTTTTTGATTGCGAAATTCGTAAGCGCACTGGCACTGGGGGCGCTCGCGCGGTCCGCCGCGATGGCTGGGTCCCAGCGGTTCTCTACGGCGGCGGAGAGCCCGTACCGATAAAACTGCGGTTTAACCAAGTGAATAATGCGCATCGCTCTGGACGCATGAATGCGCGCCTTGCTCAGATTGATGTGGTGGGCGAAGACGGTCTGCAGCCAGTTATCGCCAGGGAAGTTCAGGTCGATCCTGTAAAGGGTATGCCTGTGCATGTGGATTTGATGCGTGTTGATGAAACGACGCGCATTAATGTTGAAGTGCCCGTGCGCTTCACTAACGAAGAAGAGTCGCCTGGCCTTAAGCGTGGAGGTGTTCTGAACGTCGTTCGTTACACGGTCGAAGTGTATGCGCCGGCGACGGCCATCCCGGAATTTTTTGAAGCCGACGTTAGCGAATTGGATCTTGGAGACACGCTTCATTTCTCGAAGCTGACCTTGCCCACAGGCGTAGAGCCAACAATCACCGATCGCGATTTCACAATCGCAACGGTTGCAGCGCCGTCTTCCGTGAAATCGGCGGCGCAAGGTGGCGAAGAAGCGGACGAGGCGACAGAAGCAGAGGCGGAAGCAGAGAGCGAATAACGGCTCAGCTGCGCCTTTCGGGGCGACCTGGAGTGCGGCACTTTATTGCTTCAACGTTGGCGGTAATTAGATGACAGCCGGAACAGCGCTGGAGCGCTTTCGTGACACTTCTTGTAGTAGGGCTCGGTAATCCGGGAAAGAAATACGAACGAAACCGTCACAATGTCGGGTTCATGGCGGTAGACAGCATCTCTGCAAAATGGGGTGAGCAAAACTGGCGATCGAAATTCGATGGGGTTTTCCAATCCGCAACCATCGATGGCGTGGCAGAAAAAATTGTTTTGCTGAAGCCTACGACATTCATGAATGACTCGGGCCGAAGCGTGGGCCAAGCGGCGAAGTTCTTCCAAATAGCACCAGAAAACACGATCGTCTTTTATGACGAACTTGATCTGGCGCCCGGAAAAGTAAAAGCCAAAACAGGCGGCGGAAGCGCCGGGCACAATGGCGTCAAATCAATCGTATCAGCCATTGGCCCGGATTTTAGGCGTGTACGGATGGGCATAGGTCACCCGGGTGATAAAGCCCGCGTGCTCGGGTATGTGCTTGGCGATTTCGCAAAATCCGACGAGGTTTGGCTATCGCCCCTACTCTCTGCAATCGCCGACGCAGCGCCAGCGCTCGCCGGAACGGACGCCGCTTTCACGACTGCTCTGGCGGTCGCCCGCGAGCCGGCGGTTGCGGCCAAAACCGCGGCGCAAAGAACGAAAATTAAAGCTACACCGTGTACGGAAGAAGCGAAAAGCGCCGGTGCAAGCAATCCATTCGCGGACGCGTTGCAAAACTTAAAGCGGGAGACGTAACCACGATGGGGTTTAAATGCGGGATCGTCGGTCTACCGAATGTTGGGAAATCTACGCTGTTCAACGCGCTTACAAAAACGGCTGCGGCGCAGGCGGAAAACTACCCTTTCTGCACCATCGAGCCTAATATTGGAGACGTCGCTGTCCCAGAACCTCGGCTCCCGGCGCTCGCAAAGATTTCGAATTCGCAGGAAGTCATCCCGGCGCGCATGCAATTCGTGGATATCGCGGGGCTCGTAAAAGGAGCGAGCAAGGGCGAAGGGCTAGGCAACCAGTTTCTCGCTAACATTCGCGAAGTTGATGCTGTGATCTACGTATTGCGGTGCTTCGAAGATGACGACATTACCCATGTCGCTGGCACAGTTGATCCGATTGCGGACTTTGACGTTGTTGAAACCGAACTGATGCTTGCCGATTTGGAGAGCCTGGAGAAACGACGGGTCAACCTTGAAAAGCGGGTTCGGGGCCAAGACAAAGACGCTAAAGTAGAGCTCGCATTGGTGGATCGAGCGCTCGATTGCTTGAGGGACGGCGCCCCTGCGCGCCGTGCGAGCGTTGACGATGACGAAGCGAAGGCATGGAAGGGGCTGCAGCTATTAACCGCCAAACCAATTTTGTTCGTCGCAAATGTTGATGAAGTGTCGGCGTCATCCGGCAATACATTTTCGGCCGCAGTAAGCGAGCGCGCGACAGAAGAGAAAGCGGCCTGCGTAATCATCTCTGCGAAAATCGAAGCGGAGCTCGCACAGCTCGATGACGAGGAGCAAGCAGAATATTTAGAGTCGCTGGGCCTCACTGAGCCGGGTCTCAATCGATTAATCCGAGAAGGGTATTCGCTCTTAGGCCTGCAGACATATTTTACAAGCGGGCCCAAAGAGACCCGCGCTTGGACCGTGAAAGTCGGGGCCACGGCGCCGCAAGCCGCCGGTGTCATTCACACAGATTTCGAACGCGGGTTCATCCGTGCTGAGACGATATCGTTCGATGATTACGTTGCTCTCGACGGTGAGCAAGGCGCTAAAGACGCCGGCAAAATGCGCTTAGAGGGAAAAGACTACGTCGTGCAAGACGGCGACGTTATGTTATTTCGTTTCAACGCCTGACGCTGTTGCCGCTTCGTTGGCCAAAAAACGCCCGGCAATTGCATCGAGTTTTTGAATAAGTTCTGGGTCGCGCGCCCGTTTCGGCGTAATGACGGCGTTATCTAGACACTTTTCGATCCCCGCATCAGTGGGCGTGCGGCGACCGGTCAGTCGCTCGGTTGCGGCAATCAACGTTTTTTGTGCGCGCTCGGCGTTTGCGTTCATGACTGCGATAACATTTGCAACGTCGACATCCTCTTCGTCTTCATGCCAACAATCATAATCAGTGACCATGGCGACGCATGCATAGGGAAGTTCCGCTTCCCGGGCCAGGCGCGCTTCCGGCATGTTCGTCATACCGATAACGTCGGCGCCCCATTGCCGAAAAAGCTGGGATTCTGCGTAGGTCGAAAATTGCGGGCCATTAATGCATACATAGGTCCCGCCCATATGGGTTGTCGCCCCGACGCCCAAGGCACTCTCATGCAGAACGGACGCCAACGCCTGGCAAATCGGCCTAGCCATAGACACATGGGCGACGAACCCGTCGCCAAAAAAGCTTGAGGGTCTGCCGTTTGTGCGATCAATATACTGATCAACAATAACGAAATCGCCCGGCGCATGCGCTTCACGAAGTGATCCGCATGCAGAGAAGGAAATAATGTCCGTTACGCCAAGACGTTTCATCGCGTCAATGTTTGCGCGGTAGTTGATAGTGTCAGGCGCTAAATGATGTCCGAAACCGTGACGCGCCAGGAAAACGAGAGCAACACCACCCAGCCGTCCCCGTCGGAACCGTCCGGACGGACTGCCCCACGGGCTTTCAACCGTTACATCTTCGACGTCTGATAGTCCGGAAATGTCATAGAGGCCTGAGCCGCCGATTACGCCAATTACTCTCTCTTCGCCGATCACAAGACATCTGGCTCCAAATCGAGCGCTTGCGAAATTGAGGAGAGCGCCGCTTCTTCCTGCGGGAGGATTCGCTTGTCAGCGACAATCGCGAGCCTGGCCGCAAAGATCACAGCGGCTTTTACCGGCTCTTTATCGCGCAACGTCTTGATGGCGCCTAGAACGCCTGCTGCAGCGCCAGCGTAGTCAGTTGAAAACTCTCGCACGAGCGTGTTGTAGGTTGCTTCGAGATCCGTTGACGGAAAGTCCGCAAGTGCTGGATCGTTCGCAGCGGTCGCAATAAACCGCGCTTCCTCGTCGCGGTCATACCGGGCGTCAGCAAACCCGACCATCAAAAAAGCGCCGCAAATTGCGCGGAGCGGCTCAGGTGAAATAGCGCTCATTATCATCACACAAAGAAACCCGCCGGCGAATTCGCCGACGGGTGTTTGATGCCCAAATATTTCGGAAAGGTCTAGTGCTCGAGCTTCGACCAAATTTCCCGATATGACCAGTACAGAATACCGGACAAAATCAGAAGGTATGTGATGGTGATGAAACCGAGCTTCTTGCGCTCTTCGAGTTTTGGTTCCGCCGCCCACATCAAAAACTCAACGACATCTTTCGAATACTGTTCAATTGTTTCCGGCGTCGTTTCGTCTTCGTACTCAATCATGCCGTCGTAGAGCGGCTGGGCCATCGCGAGCACGCCGCCGTATGGAACCTTCACGCCCTCTTTAACGTGCCCCTCTTCATCGAGATATTCAGGCTTGATGTTCTGGGACATGTCGCCAGCCATATACGGATTGTAGTATTGGCCTGGCGCAATCTCGACATACTCGGACGGCTCTTCATACCCTGTGAGCAAGCTATAGATATAGTTTGCGCCGTTGGGACGAGCTTTAACAATCAATGACTGATCAGGCGGCAACGCACCGCCATTTGCTAAACGGGCAATCTGGTCGTTTGGGTATGGGCCCGGGATATGGTCGGACGGCAACGCGGCGCGCTCGAACATTTCACCATACTCATCCGGCCCATCCATCACGATATACTCAGCCGCGAGCGCTTTAACGATCGGATTATCATTTGGGTTCGAACAGTTGACGGTTTCCGGAACGCCTTCCGGGCACGCCTCAAGATAGTAAGGCCCACCTTTCTGTCCGAGGTTCCGAAACGACACCAAGCTTACGCCGTGGCAGCCAGAGCAAACCTGACGGTAAACTTGGAAGCCGCGTTGAAGGGCGTCCTTGTCGTAGCGCCCGAAAACGCCCTCGAAATGCCAATCGACTTTCTTCAGTTCTTTGGTCTTGCCACCTGCCGCGATCGCACTGGTTAAGGGCGCCGCGACCAGAACAGCCATTAGGCCGAGGGCGAGGTTTTTCACTTTTTTCATTCGTCTGACCTCTCTTACTCAGCCGGCGCTGGCGCCGGTGAGCCAGTGTTATCGGCAGACGCCGCTGATTTAATCGGTTTAAGGATCGATTCCCCAATCGATTTCGGCGTTGAATCAGGCGTCTCCATCGCACCAAGCAGCGGCAGGACAACGAGGAAGAAGGCGAAATAATAAGCGGTCGCTAGCTGCGAGAGCGGTACATAGATGCCCTCTGCAGGCGCTTGCCCAAGATACCCAAGCGCAAGGCAGGTCACCACAAAAAGCGCAAACCAAAGCTTCGCAACCGGACGATACCGCATAGACCGAACTTTTGATGTGTCGAGCCAAGGCAGGACAAAGAGAACGGCAATTGACCCGAACATCGCGATAACGCCGCCGAGCTTCGATGAGATCGGTCCGATATCGAACGTGATTGCCCGGAGAATTGCGTAAAACGGTAGGAAGTACCATTCGGGAACAATGTGCGCAGGCGTCGAAAGCGGGTTTGCCTTGATGTAATTATCCGGGTGCCCAAGCGCGTTTGGCTGGAAAAACACAAACGCTGCAAACAAAACCAAGAACACCGCAATCGCGAAGCCGTCTTTCACCGTGTAATAAGGGTGAAAGGGGACGGTATCCTTCTTGACGTCTTTCACTTCGACGCCTGTCGGGTTGTTGTTTCCAGGTACATGGAGCGCCCAAACGTGCAACACGACAACGCCAGCGATCGCAAACGGCATCAGATAGTGCAGGCTGAAGAACCGGTTTAGCGTCGGGTTATCAACGGCGAAACCGCCCCAGAGCCAGGTTGTAATATCCGAACCGAACAACGGAATTGCTGAGAACAGGTTGGTGATAACCGTTGCGCCCCAGAAGGACATCTGTCCCCAGGGCAGAACGTAACCCATAAACGCCGTCGCCATCATGAGGAGGAAGATTACGACGCCGAGGATCCAAAGGACCTCACGCGGTTCTTTGTACGAACCATAATAAAGGCCGCGGAACATGTGCAAGTAGACAGCGATGAAGAACATCGATGCGCCGTTCGAGTGGACGTAGCGCATCAGCCATCCGTAGTTTACATCGCGCATTATTTTTTCAACGCTCTCAAAGGCGTAATCCACATGCGCGGTGTAGTGCATCGCAAGCACGATGCCGGTGACTATCTGGACGACCAGGCAGATCGCGAGGATCCCGCCAAAAGTGTACCAGTAGTTCAAATTTTTAGGCGTCGGGAAATCGACAAAACTGTCGTAAGCAAGCCTTACAATGGGCAGGCGCTTATCGAGCCACTTCTCGACGTCGGTGCCTGGCTGGTAAGTTGACTCGTGAGCCATCTTTATTGCTCCTGCAGAAATTAAAGTCAGCCAATCTTGATCGTGGTGTCGCTCAAGAATTGATACGGTGGAACGGGAAGGTTTTCCGGGGCTGGCCCTTTGCGGACACGGCCGGCGACGTCGTAGTGCGACCCATGGCAGGGGCAGAACCAGCCATTATAATCGCCGCGGTTTTCACCGGTCTCGGTTCCAAGCGGGACGCACCCCAAGTGGGTGCAAACGCCAACGACAACCATGTAGGCTGGATTCAGACGACGGTTAGCATCCGATGCATCATCGCCTTCCGCGTTCGGATTTCTTGGGTCGTCGTCCTTAAACGCAGATGCAGGCGTACCCTCAGCCTGTGCGATTTCTTCCGCTGTCCTGTGGCGGATGAAAACGGGCTTGCCTTGCCAAAACACTTTGATCGCCTGTCCCTCTTCGACGGCAGAAATGTCCAC
>JBCCTV010000125.1:0-9296 GCA_039197915.1 Pseudomonadota bacterium
GTGGGGAAATCGACCCCCATCGCCGGGCGCCCGCGGTCATCAAGCCCGAGGACTTTCTCGCCGGGCAGAAACTTCATGGATTGGGGGTTCGGCGTGTCTTCTGTCTGTATGAACATCGAAAGCCCTCCATGGGCGCGTTTATTTCGTAAGCGTTTAAGTCCGCCGGTCGTTTGTCTTGCAATCAGTTAGGCGCAGTCGCGGCTTCACCGTCAGCCATTAGTGATCAAATAGGCTCTCGCCTGCGCGCCTGCAAGACGATCGAAAGAGCCGCAGGTCCACTTTCCTTGCGCCCTAAAAACGATCAGCGTAAGCGATAAAGGGCGCGTGGGCCATTTCCGATTACAAAGCACTTTTCATGGACGAAGAAACAAAGAAATTTACCGACGAAGAAGCACTCGCCTTCCACGCGCGCGGCAAGCCCGGAAAACTTGAGATTAATCCCACCAAGCCCATGGCGACCCAGCGCGACCTATCGCTCGCCTATTCGCCGGGTGTCGCCGCGCCGGTAAAGGCGATCGCTGAAAATCCCGACCTCGCCTATGATTACACCTCTAAGGGCAACATGGTCGCGGTGGTCTCAAACGGGACCGCCATTTTAGGCCTCGGCGACCTCGGCGCGTTGGCGTCAAAACCGGTGATGGAAGGGAAATCGGTCCTCTTTAAGCGCTTCGCAGATATCGATTCCGTCGATATTGAGGTCGATACAAAAGATCCGGATGCGTTCATTAATTGCGTCAAATATCTGGGGCCAGCCTTCGGCGGGATCAATCTTGAGGATATCGCCGCCCCCGATAGCTTCCTTATCGAGCAACGTCTCAAGGAAGAAATGGACATTCCGGTCTTCCATGACGACCAACATGGGACCGCGATTATTGCCGCCGCTGGTCTTCTAAATGCGCTCGATATTACGGGCAAATCGATCCGCGAAATCAAAGTGGCGGTCTCTGGCGCCGGGTCATCCGCGCTTTCCGTCATTGGTCTGATTAAGGCGATGGGCCTGCCCCATGAAAACGCGATTTTGTGCGACAGCCGCGGCACGCTTTATGCGGGGCGTACGGAGCGTATGGATCAGTGGCGATCGGCCCAAGCCGTGTCGACGGATAAGCGGACGCTCGCAGAAGCGATGGACGGGGCCGATGTTTGCATCGGGCTTTCGGTTGCCGGTGCGATAACGCCGGAGATGATCGCCTCAATGGCGAAAAACCCCATCGTCTTTGTGATGGCGAACCCGACGCCAGAAATCCTGCCCGAAGACATCCGCGCCATCAGAGACGATGCGATCATTGCAACGGGGCGGTCTGATTATCCGAACCAGGTCAATAATGTTCTGGGTTTCCCCTATATTTTCCGCGGCGCGCTTGACGCGCGGGCGCGCACCATCAACGAAGAGATGAAGATCGCGTGCGCCCAGGCGTTGGCGAAGCTTGCGCGCGAAGATGTGCCTGACGAGGTTGCGGAAGCGTACGGGAAACGCTTGCAATACGGGCCCGGCTACATCATCCCGACGCCGTTTGACCCGCGACTGATTTTTGAAATTCCCCCCGCCGTCGCCCGCGCGGCGGAAGAAAGCGGCGTTGCACGTAAACCGATTGCCGATATGCGCGCCTATTCGCAGGCGCTTGCGGCCCGGACGGATCCTTCTGCATCCTTTCTGCAAAAAAGATTTAGCTCCCTGCGCGCCCTCGAAAAACCAAAGCGTATTGTCTTCGCTGAGGGTGAGCAGCCGGCGGTCATTCGCGCAGCCCACGCGTTCCAACAGGAAGATCTCGGCAGGGCCGTCTTAATCGGCCGGCCGGAGCGCGTAAGAGAGGGGCTTGAAGCTGCCGGTCTCCCGCTGGATTGTGACTTCGAAATTGTCAACTCGCGCGTTGCGACCCACAAAGCTCTTTATACGCGCTACTTATATGGGCGTTTGCAGCGTAACGGGTATTTGTTCCGGGATGTTGAGCGGCTTGTGAATAATGATCGCAATGTCTACGGCGCATTGATGCTCGCTCACGGGCATGCGGACGGCATGGTCACAGGTGTTACGCGCAGCTATGACACAGCGCTCAATAATGTGCGTTTAGTGTTGGACCCGAAGCCCGGCGAACGGTTGATTGGCGTCACTATTATTTTAGCGAAGGGCAAGACGCTTTTTGTCGCCGATACGACAATAGCTGAATTTCCGTCTTCGGCGGATTTGGCGGATATCGCCGTGCAAGTCGCCCACGCAGCGCGCCACCTCGGCTCAACCCCAAAAGTCGCTTTTCTGTCCTACTCAAACTTCGGCAATCACGACAGCGACCACGCCCGGCGGGTGGCGGGCGCTGTGCAGCTCCTCGACCAGCGCGACGACGTCGATTTCGAATATGAGGGCGAGATGACGCCCCGAATGGCCTTGAACGAGGCCTACCGCACAGGCGTTTACCCGTTCTCCCGGCTGACCGGAACGGCGAACGTCTTGGTGACGCCGGGCGTGCACTCGGCTTCCATATCAACCAAGCTGATGGGCGAGGTCGGTGGCGCCACCGTCTTAGGGCCCCTTTTGATTGGCCTCGAGCGGCCTGTGCAGATCGCCCAGGTCGGCGCCCGGGTCGCTGACATTGCTACCCTTGCCGCTATGGCGGCCTACGAAATTGACTCAGACCATCGCTCATGGGCCGAAAAAGTCTCTTAACAGACTATCAGCTTGGGCCGGTGGTCGCCTTTAATGATCTATATACTGATTAACTTTTGGCAAATCCTTGCGGCGACGGTCGCGGGCTTTGCATTTGCTGTGGTTTACTATGCCGGCTTATCGAACCCGTGGCGCCGCGCCGCGCGCCTTTCCGCGGAAGAGGCGAAGGCCAGTCCCGCGACCTTAGCGATTTCTTTCGCGGCGGAATTTTGGATCGCGTCTATTCTCGCGGGCGCGATTATTCTGGCCCCTGAAGAGGCGGGCGCGTGGACCATGGCGATTGGCACAGCGGTCGTCATCTGGATCGGCTTTGTCATGCCGACAATGCTCGTTAACCATCGCTACCAGAAAGCCCCGGCGTTATTGACGGCGATCGACGGCGGGCATTGGCTCGGCGTCATGGTGCTCCAGGTCTGTGTTCTTCAAGCGCTCAGTTTGACGCCGCCGCCGGGTGGCTAACCCCTCAAACCGTTGCGCCTGGACAGACGCGGAAATGACGGTCTGTTGAGCGGCGCTAGAGCATGGGACGATAAGCTTCAATCAATTCGATACTATAGGGTCTTTGTTTTGAGCGCCTGAGACGATCTTCGCGTGATCCCAGGTGATTATCCGACGCTCTAACGCATATGTGTCCGGCCCGAGCGGCGCATTCTTCGTAAGAGGCGTTAAGGTGGACGCTGTAAAACGCAGCGCGAAAGGTCGGCCCGATGGGTTTCCCCAAAATTCTAATCGCCCTTGTGGCGGCCTTACTTGTCGACGTCGCTGGCGTCGCCGCGGCGCCAATTTGGATTGAACGCCTGGCGATCCCCGATCCGGAGCTCGTCGATCCGGTTTTTCAAGAAGCCGCCGCAACCGAAACGATGACTCCGGATTATAGGGCGCTAGACGCGTTCCTTGCCCGCTACCGGGTGGTCGGTGAAACCGGCGTCGCGCTGATTAAATACGGCGGCGTCGCGCCCGATGACGTTAACGCTTTGGGGGCCTTCATCGACGCACTCGTCGAGATTGATGTGCGCCAATTAACGCGGGACCAGCAGCTCAGTTACTGGATCAACCTTTATAACGCGGTCACCCTGCGGGAAGTGATTGCCGCCTATCCGGTCGAAACCATTCGCGAGATTAAAATTCGCGGCGACGGCGTTTGGAAAGCGACGGTCGTCACCGTAAACGGCGTCGGCCTTTCCCTGGGCGATATTGAACATGGGATTTTGCGCGCGATTTATGGCGAGCCGCGGATCCACTACGCGATTAATTGCGCGTCGATCGGGTGTCCAAATATCGCCGAGACGGCCTATCGCAGCGCGGTGCTTGAAGAGATGCTGACACGCGCGGCGCGCGACTACGTCAATCACCCCAGGGGCGTTTTCGTGAAAGGCCGCCTCGTCAAAGTTTCGAGTATTTTCGGCTGGTTTCGTGAAGACTTCGGCGCCGATGAGGCGGAAGTCGTTGAGCATATCAAACAGTATGCAGAGCAGCCCTTGGTCGATGCGTTGATCGCCGCAAAAAATGATATCGACACCTATGATTATGACTGGGCGATTAATGTTGCGCCTTGAATGGCGGCGCCGAAGCCCTCGATCTGTTCGGTCTTAAAGTCTTTGTCCTGATTTAGAGCAGATTGCAGCAAAAGTGGTTCACCGGTTTTGCGTCCGCAATCTGCTTAACCAAGGACTTGGAGCCGTTTGCGGGCTTTTTGCTGAACCGTATCAGACGCAAACGGCGCTAGAGCAACTTCGCATCAATATGAACCGCGTCGTTGCTCTAGGTTTTTGTTTTGTCGCGTTTTCTTACGCCCAACCGGTCCCCACTTGGTCGGAAAACGCTCTAGAACACCAGTTCATGCGACGTGCGTCCCATCAGGTTCTTGGGAGTTTTTTCGGATGCGTTGGGACTGTGCGCCGAGGATCGCCTGGGAAAGGCCGCGCGGGGCGAACCGCGCAAACGCCGCAACCGCCTTGTTGAACGCCCCGGGTACGCAAGCGACCTGCCCGCGCTCTAAAGCCCGTAGACCCTGGTCAGCAACCGCCTCGGCATCCATCATCGCAAATTGGGGTACGGCGTTTATCGCTGAACGCATGCCGTTCACATCATGGAATTCGGTCAATGTCAGACCGGGGCAAAGGGCGCAGACCTTCACTCCTTTGGGGCCGTATTCGCGGTCGAGAGCCTGGGAAAACTGAATGAGGAAGCTTTTGCTGGCGCTATAAAGCGTGTGGCCCGCCGCGGGTGGGATGAGCCCCGCGAGCGACGCCACGTTTAAAATTCGGCCTTTTTCATTGGCGAGCATCTGCGGCAACGCCAAATGGGCGATATGTGTGTAGCTCGTAACCATCAGTGTTATGAACTTTTGGTGTGTTTCCCAAGCGTGGGCGAGATAATGGTCGGGCAAACCAAAGCCTGCATTATTAATCACGATACTGATGGGCGGCGCTCCGGCGACGTCAAATATCGCTTTCGGGGCGTGGCTTTGGGCGAGATCGGCGACGACGGCCGTTACGCTCACCCCATGGGCGGCCTCCAATGTGCGTTTAATCTCAGCGAGCCGGTCGCCGCGCCGCGCTGTGATGACGAGGTCCGCCCCGCGGGCGGCGAGCGCCTCACAAAAGGCCCGGCCAAGCCCCGCTGACGCCCCGGTAACAAGGGCGCGTTCGCCTTGATAGATTTTGTTCATGGGCCTGTCCTAATGGGATCGCACGGAAGATGCCAAACCTACTTTTGACTGAATTTTTGGGTCTCACGCCAAATTTATGATTGCTTTGCGCGACTTCATCACTGTGCCTATGGTCGCGCGCCTGAAAAATTTGCTTGATAAGACGAACTAAGAACGATGGGCTTCGGAAATTTCGCTCGCGTCGCGAAAGGAGAAAGATGGATTTTCTATTGCTCCTGATCATGATCATCGCCTTGCTCGCGGTTGGGATCTGGTACGTGCGAGGCGAGGCTAGCGGGCGCGGGGCCGATGGCGGACTTTTTGCTGTGCGCCCGGAAAACCAATCTGAAACTCAATCGGGACCGCCACCGGAAAAGGCTGGTAGCGAACCGGGGGAGCAGCCGACAGGTGACCGGGCGGCGGGTCGGGCGTCTCGCCGGGACGCCGAAAGCGGGAATGTGGCTGGCGCCGCCGATCCGAATAAACCGGATGTGAAGGCGGCGCGTTTTCGAAGGCGTGATGGCGCTAAGTCTGAAAAAGCCTATAAGCGGCGCGAAAAACCGCGCCCCGGCCGGACTTGAGCTGTACGGACGATCGCTTGTCTAGAACAATCCAAAACCAAATGGGAGCCGCTCGGGCGCGAGCTGATCAGCTTGAGGAGGCGTCGGTCGGCGGCGGCGTTCGCTTGGTCCCCGCGTCGCCGCGGTCGCTCGCCTTTTCGCTAAAGTCAGCATCCGCCGCATCTTGGGCGGCGTCAGCCGCTGAGCGGTCGACCACCTCAACGTCAATCGCAGCTGCTTTAATGTCTTCGGGCGCGGAGGTCGCTGCTGGCGCCGGCGCCGTGTGCGCCGCCTCGGACGATGGGCTTGCCGGCGCAGCGCCCGCAAGATCGCCGGACGTCGATTTTTTATCCGATGACGGTGGTTTTTCCGCCCCATCCGCCGGCTCAGGCTGCCCGGTCGTATCGCTCTTCTTCGACGCCGATGATCCGGGCGAAGCGCCAGCAGCTGCAATGCCCGCGCCCGCGCCCGCACCAGCGCTTGGCGCTGCTGGCGCTATCGGGGCTGGCTTGGCGGGCGGTTGAGGCGGCGCCAACAATTTTAGATCGTCGAGGCTTAAGCCTTCCGGCGCATCTTCCAGAGGCGGCGGCGCGAGCCTGCCGTGCTCCATGAACTCAACGACCAGGCGAGCCCAGCCCTCGCGCGTGAAGTTAAAGACCCCCTCAGCGCCAGGGGTCGGATCGCGCCGCGCCTTGGCCGCGAGTTCGAACCACTTGCGCGCGGCTTCCGCGCCATGGGCCCCGGCTACAGCATCCGCCATGGCCGCTTCTTCGCGCGCGGTTGCACGGTCCATCAACAAGGGTTCCAAAAGCGCGATCGCTGCATCGTGTTCGCCCAACAGGTTGTGGCGCAGCGCGAAATGAAGTTTCGCCTCACGCGCAGTTGGTTTCCGGTCAGCAATTTTCTTCATTTGCGCGGCCCGCTCGTCCGTCGATTCTTTTGCAAATAAAGCATCATGGGCGCGAAGAAGGGCAGGGTGCGGATTATCAGAAAACGCCTGTTCCAAAATTTTCGCAGCCCGCGGTATCCGGTCTGACGCCGCGTGGCGTTCTGCTGCGAGAACAGCGGCGGGCGCAAAGCCGGGGGCGAGCTTCAGCGCCGCCTCAGCTTCTTCGAGCGCCAGGCCTTTGTTTTCAGCCCCAACGGAGGCGTAGGCGTCCGCGGTCAATAGAGCCGCTTCGCCGCGCTTTGCCTTTGCGGCGTCCAGGACTTTGTTTTTTTGCGCAACTTTTAGGGCGTTACGCGTTTCGCCCCATGCGCCGCGCTCAAGGCCCAACTCGAAAAGCGATTCAAACGCCCACTTTGCATTTGTCCGTAGGCGGAAGGCACGCTCGGCATAAGTGCGGGCGGCTTCCTTGTCGCCGTCGCGGCGCGCCTTAAGATAAAGGCCGCGTAAGCCCAAAAATTCCGTCTCCGGCGCGTCGAGCATGGCGGTGAAGTTTTCGCCAGCGGTCGTCTCATCGCCCACCAGTTGGGCGGCTTGCGCGGTTAGAAGCCGGGTGAGGGCTTCATCTTCAAGGTTCCGATTGGCGATCCGGGCATAGTGCTGAGCGTCTTTTGCATCGCCGACGGCGACGGCCTCTAACCCGCGCGTCAAAGCAATGACGCCGCGGGCGCGCTTAGCTTCGCGCTCGCGGTTTTTTAGCTTTCCGGGGAGCGCCGCCAGGTCTTTAAACCAGCTGACGAAAAATATGACGAGCAGCACCCCAACAAACGCCGTCGCCAGCGCCGCCCCGGCGTGGATGTCATAGATGTACCCGAAGGCCCGCGCCTCAATGCGCTCCTGCATGCCGGCGAAATAGGTCACCGACCCCGCGACAAAGATGACGCTCAGGAGAAATATTAAGACACGGATCATCGTTGGTGCTTACTCGCTTTGGTAGGCGGCGAGCAATGCGGCGTTCAGCGTGTCAATTGCGGTCGCCGCATTGAGGCGCTTTTGCGCATCGCCTAGCCAGCCTGAAAACATCTCCGCCGCGGCGCCGTCGAGGCTCGAAAGCTCTTTCGTCGCCGTTGCAAGGTCGTCGGATTGAAGTGCTGCTTCCGCCCGGGAGACAACCGCGGCCGGCTCGTCGCCAGGTTGGGGGGTCGCCGGACGAACGCTGACAAGATTTCGCAAGCGCGCCGCAAAGCTCCCGTCATCGTCGTCCGGGGCGGCGGCCAGCGCCTGGCGCACCGTCTCGACGAATTTTGTCTTTAAGGACGCGAGCGTTGGCACGCCGGTTTTTGCCGTGGCCGTCAGCGCACCGAGGTCAGCGCCCTCGGGGGCAAGGTTTGAAAGCACCGCTAATTGCTCCGTAAACGGCGCGCCAGCGTCGACGGCGCGTTGCACCGCCAGCAGAGCAAGCGACGCCGCCGCCCCTTTAGCGACTGGTGAATTGGCGCTGTTTTCAATTTTCGCTAGTTGGCCTTTGAGCTCGTTTATCTGGGCGTCTGCGCGTTGGTCGCGTTCTTCAATCGCCGCTTCAAAGCTCTGGCGCAGTTCTGTGATGCGGGTTGCCTGTTGTGTACTGAGCTCTTTGGTCTCGGCGACGGCGGCGCCAAGAGCTGATGTCTCCGATTTAAAGAGTGATCGCAGGGCCTCAATTTCGTTGATGATTTTTCCTGTGTCGGCGCTCGCAGCGATTGCAGCCGCACCTGCGGCGGCGGCCGTTGTTGCGGTTGCTGTCGCCGCCGCGTTGCGTGTGGCGGTGGTTGCTGCGCGCTCTTCAACCGCCGCTTGCGTCTCTTCAGCGGCTGCTTCTTCCGCCTCGGCCACGCTAGCCTCGGCTGGAGCTGGTGCAGGAGCCTCTTCTGGCGTGGGTTGCGCCGTTAACGCGTCGGCTGCGGCCTCCTCCTGCGCGGCGTCGCTCTCTGCAGCCTCATTGCTAGCTTCAGGCGCTGGTTCAGCCGTTGCTTGCGCCGCTTCAGTTTCGGTGGGCGCTGCTGGGGCTGTCTCTGTTGGCGCAGCAGCTGCCGGTGTTTCAGCAGAAGGCGCCTCAGCTGTTGTCGCGTCTGGCGTCTCCGCAACCGGGGCCTCGACTTCCGGTTCCGCGGCGGCCGCTTCGTCGATGAGTGTTGCTACTTTTTCTGTTTCCGGCGACCCGTCCACAAACAAAAAGATGCCAGCGGCGATGAGGGCAAAGGCGCTGAAAGCGATGATACCAACCGACGCTTTGATCGGCTCCGGCGGGGTTGTCGTCATAGGTTCCCGGTAAACCAGTCCGGCGCGCATGGGCGGTTTGTTATCGGCCGACCCAGAAGCAGCGGGTTGCGACGCTGCCGGTTTCGCCGCTGTCTCTTTGGCGGCGCTTGCTTTGGGCGTTTTTTTCGGATCGTCTGCGGAAGTTTTTTCGTCAGCCATCGCTCGAAGGTTCTCCTGAAAAAGCTTGGGCGCACCAATCATTACGAGACGCGCGGTCCCCCCTCAAGATGTCATTGATCTTTA
>JBCCTV010000126.1:0-9292 GCA_039197915.1 Pseudomonadota bacterium
CCTGGACGCGTTTTAAAAGCTCTGCGCCGACTTCGATGAAATTGCCAAAGTTGAGCAATTTCCGAAGATGGAAGGCCGCCAAATGATGATGGTTATGGCGCCACGGTAACGTGGCGACACCCTCAAAAACGCTCCGTTTCTAAACTCGATAGATGGACCTTGCGCGCTTTGCGCCTGTCTATGGGTCGGAATTGGCCAGGGCTCCCATTTGACGCGTTTAATGGTGCGGGATTTCACGCTTTAAGTCTCACCCAAGCGCAACATGGCGCGCGCCTTGCTCCATTTGCGTCGCAACGTCGCTCGCCGTATCCAATGTGGACACAAACGGCGCGCTTCTCGCGAACGGGGTCGGCAAGAATGCAAGCATTTTTCGAAAGTGTGGGTAGCGGCCCCTTAATCGCAGCGGTTGCAGCCTTCTTATTTGGTTTGCTCGCCGGTTGGTTAATCTGGGGCGTCCGCATGGAAGAGGACGACGACTTCGAGGATGCACGGGACGCTTCGGCTTTATCGGCTGGCAACGAACCGAAACTCATTGCAGCGCCTGCGACGCAAGTTGCAAACACGCCAGACGACAAGGCTAATGCCGATCAGACGAATACTGGTCAGGCGACGCCCCGCGCTAATGGCAATCTTCAACCCAGCATAGACGCCCTCGGCGCCGAAATCTCCGCCTTGCGGAAAATGATCGACGATGAAGCGGACGCGAAGTTGCCGGCTGAAGAACTGCTCACAGATCTTGAGTCGTCTTTAAAGCGCGCGAACGGGCGCTTAAAGTTGATCGCCCAATCGTTGGACAACCGAGCGACCGAAGATCAAGCATCCACCCAGTAAGGCGCTTAAGCGGGATATCCCTGCCAAGCTCCGAAGGCCTGGTACGCGGTAAAGAGGCATCCAGAGCGTTATGGTTAATCAACTCGCCGTTGCTGGCGCTGTTATCGGCGTAATTTGCTTTGTGCACGCCCTTTTTATCGCCCTCGGCGCCGCATTGTTGAGAAACGCGCGCAAGCGCCGGTCGCGCCCAAATATTCTCTCAGAGACCTTTGCGCTGCTGGCGAGCTCCCTTTGGCTTTGTGTGGCGCATGCAATTGAGATTGGCCTTTGGGGCGGCGCGTTTCTGCGCCTCGGGATTTTTTCAGACCTCGAGCCCGCCATGTATTTTTCAGCTGTGAGCTATACGACGCTCGGTTTTGGCGACGTGATACTCGATGAGCCCTGGCGGCTTCTATCCGGCGCCTGCGCCGCAAGTGGGCTTTTAATGTTCGGTCTTTCAGCCGCATTCTTGCTGGCCACGGTGACAACGCTGGACCTATCGCCGGACGATACGCCTTAAAACTCCCCATCAGAGTTTAGGCGGCAGACTTGGCTGCCTGTTCGCCCTGTTTGCCACCCTGGCCGCCCCCCTGGCCCCCACTGGTGTCCTCAGGCCGTTTCGCACGAGAAAGCCCGATCATGAACGGAAAGATAGCGAGCCCTGTCAGCACCGCCGCAAGGAAAAACGGCGCGCCCGGCATATTAATATCTGCACTGATCGGTATTGACTGACCGAAGAGCGTTGCTTCGACGCCAGGGTTAGAAAACGCTGCGAATGTTTGCGTCATAAAGAGCGGCCCAATGATCATTGCGAGGCTTGAAACCGCAGAAACCGCGCCCTGCAATTCGCCTTGCGCATCGGGCGGTATCGTGCGCGATAAAATGCCGTTCATCGCGGGTTCGGTCATACTTGCAAACGCCGCAATGGCAATCAGGACGTATACGGCGAGGCCCGTTGATACGTAGGCAAAGCCGATAAAGGTTGTGGTTGCAACGGCGATCCCGAAGATCGCGGCCCGCGCCTCCCCAAAGGTCTGAACGGCGTACCGGGTCACACCGCCTTGCACAGCGCCCGACGTTAGCCCCACGACAACAAGCGACCAGCCAATTTGCGCTGGCGACCAGCCAAACCGAGCCTCCGAAAAATAGGCCCAGACAGAGGGGAAGCTCCAATGGGCGATCTGATACAAAAACAAGGCGCCCGCAATCGGCAAGACGATCGGGTACTTGCGAAACTGCAGAAAACTGCCGAACGCATTTGCGCGCCGCCAATCAAACGCGCGTTTATTCTCCGGTTTGAGCGTTTCCGGCAGGACAAAAAAACCGTAGACAAAGTTTATTGCGCCGAGCGCTGCGACCGTAAAAAATGGGGCTCGCGGACCAAAATACTCGCCAACCAATCCGCCAAGGGCGGGACCGATAACAAACCCCACGCCGAAGGCCGCGCCCATGAGGCCAAAATTAGCCGCCCGTTTCTCGGGCGGGGAGACATCGGCAATATAAGCATTGGCGGTTGAAAAGGTCGCTGCAAAGCCGCCCGCGAGCAACCGCGCGACAAGCAAAATCGTCATCGTCGGGGCCACCGCCATGACCAGGAAATCAACCGTGTAGGCAACCAATGAGACAAGGATTACGGGTCTGCGACCAAAGCGATCCGACAGACCGCCAAGCACCGGCATGAAGATAAATTGCACCGACGCATAAGACAGCGAAAGGTATCCACCCCAGGCGGCCGCTTCAGCAAGCGTACCGCCCGTAATCTCCATAATAAGCTGCGGCATAACCGGAACGATCACGCCGAACCCGGTCATATTGATCAGGACCGTGATAAAAATAAAGAGTATCGCGTTGCGACCGGGTTTGCGACCAGGTGCGCGGGCAGGTTTTCGCCCGGCGCTATCCTGCCGCGCGCCTGAAGTAAGCGCATCGTCGGTCAAGACGTCGCCTCATGGCCGCCGCGCGGCGATTGCATCGCTTCACTTGCGATCGGCCGGATCTCGAGCGCCGTCAGCTGGTTGCGCCGACGCCGCGCAATCCGGAAATGAAATCCGTGGAATGAGAACGTTTGATCGACCTCGGGAATTGTCTGGGCTTCATGGATCACAAGGCCGGCCACAGTGACTGCCTCTTCATCGGGAAGGTTCCAATCCATCACGCGGTTTAGATCGCGGATCGTGACGTCGCCGGCGACGCTGACCGAGCCGTCGGCTTCCGCCGTCACGCCCTGCACCGGCTTATCGTGCTCGTCTTCAATTTCGCCGACAATTTCTTCGAGAATGTCTTCCATTGTGACGAGCCCCATAATCGCGCCATACTCATCGACGACCAGGGCGAAATGCTCCTGTTTACGCTTAAATGCGTCGAGTTGCTCCTGCAAAGACGTCGTTTCTGGAACGAAGTAAGGCGACCGCGCAATCGCCGCGAGATCAATATCTATGGGCGAGTCGACGTTCCATAACGCGCGCAAGAGGTCCTTCGCATGCAGAACACCGACGATATTGTCGGGGTCGTCCCGGTAGAGCGGTAAGCGTGTATGCGGACTTTTGAGAGCATCTGCTATAATGTCGTCATTTGGGCGGCCAAGGTCTAAGGCTTCGATCGACTTGCGGTGGATCATGATTTCCTCCACGCGAATTTCATCGAGATCGAGCGCCCCGCGAAAGAGGTCGCGCGCTTCCTTGCCAAGCCCCCCCTCCACATGGTGCAAATCAATTGCCCCACGGAGTTCTTCCGTGGCGGAAAGCACCGCGCTGTCGCCGGTGACATTGAGGCCGACGACATGCAGCGCCGCCCTGACGATTAATTGCACAAGGCGCGTCACGGGCGCGAAGACGAAAACGACGACGCGCATCACCGGCGCAACAAACATCGCAAACGCGTCCGGCCGGGCGATAGCGACGGTTTTGGGCGCCACTTCAGAAAATACCAGAACCAAAACCGTCATCAGGAGCGTTGCGAGGGCGACACCATTTTGGCCGAACAGCCCCAACATGACGCTCGTTGAAAGCGACGTCGCCAGAATGTTAACGAGGTTATTGCCAAGCAAGATGGCGCCGATGAGGCGTTCGCGGTCTTGTATCAGGTAATTAACCGTCCGTGCACGCGCGTTCCCGTCACTGTCTAGTTTATGCATCCGGGCGCGCGACGTCGCCGTGAGCGCCGTTTCAGAGCCCGAGAAGAAAGCCGATAGCAACAAGAGAAAAACGATCGCCGCGATTGGCGCGAGCAACATGGGGGCGCTCCCTATGGGTGGTGAACGAAAAAGAGTTGCAGCATTATGCGGTTTTTTCCCGCAGAAAAGCTTCAAGCGGCGCACGGTCAACGCCGCGCTCTATGAACGCGTCGCCGAGGGCGTGCGCTAGGATCAATGTGAGCGCGCCCGCTTCGACTTTTTTATCCTGGGCCATTGCAGCCATCATATTATCAGCGTTCGCCATATGCGAAACAGGCGTATCTGCGATATCAGCCGGCAATCCTGATACGGATAAATGGGCCTTTAGGCGTTCGGCGTCTCCCGGCGGACATCCGGCCGCTTGAACCGAATAGTCGAACGCGAGCCCCATGCCCGCGGCGACTGCTTCGCCGTGCAGTAAGCGACCGTCATATCCGCCTAGCGCCTCCAGGGCGTGGCCGAAGGTATGCCCAAGATTTAAGAGCGCTCGTTTTCCGGCTTCGCGCTCATCGGCGGCGACGACGCTCGCCTTGGCGCGAACTGAATAGGCCACAACTTCCGCCCGCGCCGCGCGGTCACCCGCAAGGACGGCGGGTCCAATCTCCTCTAAGCGATCGAAAAAAGCAGCGTCGCCAATTGCGGCGTATTTCACAACTTCAGCGTAGCCCGCGCGTAGGTCGCGCGGCGTCAACGTTCCGAGCACGTCAATATCAGCAATAACAAGGGCGGGCTGATGAAAGGCGCCAATCAAATTTTTGCCCTGGGCCACGTTAATGCCGGTCTTTCCGCCAACAGAGCTATCAACCTGGGCCAGCAAGCTCGTTGGTATCTGTACAAACCGACAGCCTCGACGGAGGATCGCCGCTGCAAATCCGACAAGGTCGCCAATAACCCCGCCGCCGAAAGCAACAATGATATCGTTGCGTTCAACGCCAGCGTCCAACAAATCCGAGAGAAGCGCCTGCAGCTGAGCGAATGACTTCGTGGCCTCGCCCGGCGGCAACACAATCGTGGAGGGCGCCAAGCCCGCCTCCCGCAAACCCGACAATAAGCGCTCGCCCTGGGCTTTGTTGACGGTCTCATCACTGACGACCACGATCTGCGGGCGTTTCGTCAGAGGCGCGATGAGCGCGCCTGCACGTTCCAACAACCCCGACCCCACATGCACGACGTAGCTGCGATCGCCAAGGCCAACGGTGATCTCTTCATTGCGGATCGGTTTGCTCATCGGGATCGCGGCTCCGGCTCGCTTTCCGCGACGCCTTCCAGCGCTTCGATAATTGCGGCGACGGTTCGGCTGTGGGGTCCGCGGCGGCTGCGCACAATCACGTCCGCTTCGCCGTAATGCTGCTCGCGTTCGCTCAAAAGCCGTGTGATGATTTCTTCCGGGTCGCCCTGCATCAGGAGTGGGCGATTGTTGCGTTTCGTCGCCCGACGCACCAGCGTTTCCACGTCCGCTTTGAGCCAAACGGTCAGCGCATTTTCTTTAAGCACGGTCCGCGTGGACGGCGTTGTTAAGGCCCCGCCGCCAGTCGCCAAAACGCAGGGCGGGCCTGTGACCAACCGCAAAATGACTTGCGCTTCGCCCGAACGAAAACTCTCCTCGCCATGGCGTTCAAAAAGTTCAGCGACGGTCATGCCGGCGGCGCGCTCAATTTCTGCGTCGGCGTCAAAAAACGGCAATCGCAACTTGCGCGCTAAGCGGCGCCCGATTGTCGTTTTTCCAACCCCCATCATGCCAACGAGCACTACGGGACGGGCTAGTTTCGCCGCCAGACGCTGGGGCCCGCCGCGCGGTTGAGGACGCGGCTTAGGGCGCGGCTTTGCAGCCGATTGGCCGAGCGCTTTTGCTCGCTTCCTGAGCCTCGATTTTTGTGGTGTCGCCGACGCGTCCATAGCCGAGTACACCTAGGCAAAATTAGCGCCAAACGCCAGATCCGTGAGGGCCCAACGGGTCATTTTTAAGCCTTGTTGCGACCTTACCGGCATCGCCGAAGCGGTGTAATTTTTCTTTCATACTCGTTGTGAGGGATAGCCATACGCCCCTGGTCTTTTATGCTGCGCAACGGGAACGAAACGCCGCGCCCGCTAGAGGACCGGCCCTTAGGGAACGTCGCGAATGCGCCTTTTCTTGATTATTTTACTGATCGGCGTCGCGGCCGCCGTTGGCCTTTATGTCTACGGGTCTATGTTGCAGCCCGACGTCACGACCATTGAACTGGAGGCGACCGGTGCGCCAGCCGAGCAGGAATAGTCGTTTTGCGGGTGAAACTCCTCGCATACTGAAACGAATAGGTTGGGTGCTCGCGGGCGTTGCGACAATGCTCAGCGCGCCGCACCTCGCTTTTGCCCAGTTCCAGCAGACCGATTTAGCGCGAGACCCGTTCGCGACCGGTGTCGAAGGCGCTGGCCGACTGCCATCGACGCTATGGCGCGGGGCCGACGCTGAAACGCTTGCAGCCCTTTTAGACCTTGCGCCGGCGGCTCCGCAAAGCGCGGCCATTGGCCGGGCGATTTCGGCGACGCTCAATTCGTCGGGCGAAGCGCCGACCGCATCGCCGGCGGCGCTCGGGGGCCAGAAACTGCTCGCGCTCGCCCGGGCTGGGTTTATTGATGACGCTAAGACAATCGCGAGCCTTTCTTCCGCCAAGGTCGACGATGCATCGGTCGCGAGAGGCTTGGCGATCGCTGACCTTCTCTCGAATGATCTCACCGCGGCCTGTCGGCGGAACGCTGGGCTTAGCGACGGCCGGGACGATCCGTTCTGGGTAAAGCTCCGTGTCCTGTGTTATGCGAACGCGAACGAGATGGATGCGGCGGATTTAACGTTTAATATCCTCAAAGAACGCGGTGTTTTGAGCGCCATGGAAGCCGTTGCGCTGAACGCAGCCGCGGTTGGCGGAAAACCCACCGCGCCGATCACGCCCTCATCGCCAATACTCTACGCGGCGTTGAACGCCCTCGACCTTGAGATTAACCCTGACGACTTAGCACTGGTTACCGGCGGGGTCGCCCGCGCCATTACAAATGACCGGGACGCGCCCGTTCCGTTGCGGTTGAACGCGGCGTCGCGCGCAGCCCTTATGGGCGTTATGGACGCCGACGATATAAAACGTCTTTTTGGATCAATATCAGTGGATGCAAGCGCCATTGACGGCGTCACAGCGCTTATTGCTGCGCAGCCAGATGATCTCTACACTGATGTCGTTTTATTCCAGGCGATCCAACGCCTCAACACCCCTGACAGCTTGCGTGATAAAGCAGCGCTCATCGCCGACGCAATAAGGATCGCCGATACTCTTGGACGCTTAACGAGCGCGGCGACGCTTTACGACGATGATATCCGCGCCCTTGAAGGCGCTTTGGTGACGGCGGACGAGGCCTTACAATTCGCCTTCGCACGGCTTTTGATCGGCGACGCCAAGGGCGCGGCGCGATGGATTTTTGCCGTCGATCCGGCCGCTGCATCAGAAGAAAATACGTCTCTCACCCAAACACTCATTGGCGCAATTAACCTCTTGTCGCTGATTGATCCGGTTGCGGCCAATGCTGCGAGCGAAACCTTCAGTGTTGCAATTGATCGCCGGCTGATGATTGCGAGCGATGGCGGATCGCAAATGTCGGCGAGCGACGAAGACATCGCTCATATCATCCGTGCTGCGATTGACGCCGCCGCATCGAAATCTCAAGGCCAGGCCTCGCTAGCGGCGATTGCGGTTTCAGGGGTGATGCCGGTGGGAGCGCCCATTGCCCAGGCGATAATCGGCCCCTCGCTTCGGAATGCAGGCCTCATCGATCTGGCGGATCGCTTAAAAATAGAAGCGGCGATACGGAACGGCGCCGCATCCTGGCGGGACACAACTACGGTCGATGCGCCGGAAAAACCGCGCCGCCAAGGCTTCACGCCGCGGATTAAACCGGATCCAACGGGTTGACAAACACAGCGCGAAAGCGAAACGCGAAAGATATCAGTGCACAGAAGAATAAAGCGAAAAGCAACAATGCATTAGGCGGCGCAGCGATTGACGAGAACGCGATTGCTATCGCCCCAGAAGACGCTGGTCTCATCGAGCGTTTCAGTGAAATGATGGCGGTGGAGCGCGACGCTTCCCTCAACACGCTGAAAAACTACAGCCGGGATCTCGTGCGCTTCGCGAAATATGCGCGCGCCAAAGGCGAAACGCTCCTCACCGTCGGCCCCGACGACATTAGTGCTTGGCTCGTGACGCTCGAGCAAGCGGGCCTATCGGCGTCGACAGCGGCTTTGAAAATGTCCGCCCTGCGCCAATTTTTTCAATTCGCCTATGCGGGCGGCGACCGCTCAGATGATCCGACCCGCGCCGTTTCCCGGCCAAAGGTGCGCAGGCCCTTGCCAAAGACGCTGTCGCTTGAAGAAACGGAAACGCTTTTGCGCATCGCGGCGCAACAAGCCGCCGGTGGCGGGCCAAGGGCCGTTCGCCTGCAGGCGATGCTTGAAACGCTCTACGCTGCGGGCTTGCGGGTGTCAGAACTCGTTAGCTTGAAATTGGCAGCGCTAAACCTGAACGAACGGTTTTTAATCGTCCGCGGCAAGGGCGACAAAGAACGCCTCGCACCGCTCGGCGAACCGGCCGTGAAGGCAATTGAGCACTATTTACCGCTACGTTTAAGCTTTGCGGGCGTTGGCGAGGAAACGCCGTTTGTCTTCCCATCCCGCGGGAAAACGGGCGCCGTCACCACGGCGCGCTTTGCCCAGGAATTGAAAGACCTCGCCGTTAAAGCGGGTATCGAGCCCGCGCGCGTCTCGCCCCATGTCCTGCGCCACGCCTTCGCCACGCACCTGCTCGCGGGCGGCGCTGACCTCCGCGTCGTCCAGGAGCTTTTAGGGCACGCCAACATTGTAACGACTGAGATATACACCCACGTGGGGCAGGATCGGCTACGCGACATTGTCCAGTCCGCCCATCCGCTTTCCAGAATGAAAAAGCGCCGAAACGGTTAAGCCTATGGTGTTGAGGGGCGGCCTAAAGTCCGGGCGCGAGCAAAATGCGTATCGCTCCTGAGCGCGGGATCATCACAGCGGATTACGCGAAGGTCTTCTCAGGCGCTTAAAACAAAGAATCGAGAGCGTCGGATTGATTGAAGCTAAATTGTCCGGTCATCTCGAAAACATAAAATGGTGCCAAAGCCCATGACGACATATTTCGAATTCGAAAAGCCTATTGCCGAGCTTGAAAACCGCATCCGCGATTTGCGCCAAATGACAGACGCCGCCGTCGACGTTGACGAAGAAGTCTCGCGCCTTGAAGGCAAAGCGAACGAACTTCTGAC
>JBCCTV010000127.1:0-9211 GCA_039197915.1 Pseudomonadota bacterium
CGAAAGATGACACGCCGGGATGCACGAAAGAAGCGATTGGCTTTTCAGAGGCGCTGAGCGATTTCGAGAGTGAAGATACTGTCATTATCGGCGTTTCGAAGGATCCCGTGGCAAAACATGATAAGTTCAAAACTAAGCACGACCTCAGCGTCATCCTAGGATCGGATGAGGAAACGGACGTCTGCGAGAAATATGGCGTCTGGGTTGAGAAAAAAATGTACGGTAAAACTTATATGGGCGTCGAACGCGCAACGTTTTTGATCGACGGAAAAGGCGTCATCCAGAATATCTGGCGCAAGGTTAAAGTGCCGGGCCACGTTGATGCGGTCCTCGAAGCCGTACGAGCCATATAGTTAGAGGCGCCGCAGAAGAGGCGCCATGAGAGGGATGACGGGCGTTGGCGTTTGTTTTGGGCGACCGAGTGAGGATGGAATTTCAAGTTTAGGATCGCAACCAACTTCAGTTCCGCGAGGGACAGCGGCCCCAGGGACGACGGTTAAGCTTGCTCGGCAAATTGCTAACGCAACCGCATCCGTTTTGGAGACGTCTAACGCCCGCGATAAGGCGCTTGCCGGCAAGACGGCGTTTGATTTTGTAAAGGCCGCCGATAAATTATCGCTGGGCGCTGCGGCTAAGCTAATGTCAGCCCGCGGGGCGGATCCGGCGCGCCCTCCAAAACCGGACCTCGCGCCGCCGAGGGAAATGAAGCGGCGGCGCCTCTCCTCGCCGGCTGGCCGCATCGCCCTTTTGCATGCGGTCGCTCATATTGAGTTTAACGCGATCAATTTAGCGTTTGATATGGCGACGCGATTTGCGCGCGAGATTGACGACCTCGGGCTTGATGCTGCTGCTTTCGTTAGCGATTGGGTTCGCATCGGGGCCGATGAAGCGAGGCACTATTTACTGATTGACGATCTCTTGGCCCAACGCGGAGCCGGCTATGGCGACCTGCCGGCCCATGACGGTTTATGGCAGGCGGCTCGGGAGACCTCGGACTTCGTGGATGCGCGCCTGGCGATCGCGCCCATGGTGTTGGAAGCGCGCGGTCTCGACGTGACGCCCGGCATGATTTCAAATTTATCGGATGTTGGCGACACCGCCGGAGCAGACGCGTTGGGCGTCATTTACCGGGAAGAAATTGATCACGTTTTGACCGGCCGCCATTGGTTCGAGATGGTTTGCGAGGCGAAACGGGTTGATCCGGTATCACATTTCCGCGCCCTGGTTGCGAGCCGCTTTTCCGGCGGCCTCAAACCCCCATTTAACCATGAAGCGCGGGAATTAGCCGGCTTTAGCGCCGCTTATTACAGTGAGGAGATTGGACGCGCAGATGGTTAACCGGACCGAAATTTGCTCCCCATAGGGAGTGAGCTTGCCATATGTGGAAAAAATGCCTTCTGGTCTCGTGATTCGATCACATAATTGTTGCGAAACTTTCGGATATACGGTGCAATCTCTTAACGGGTGTTCATGTACATTAGTGGCGTATCGTTGAAGGGGCGTTGGTGAATGAGCCGTAAATCCGGCCGAGTAAAGCGCGTTGTAAGCCGTCTGTTTAAAGAACGGCAGATTTACCACCGCAGTGATGGCGTCGTCCATTTCATATCGATGTCGACAAACACGCAGATCGCGCTGACGGCGATCGCTGCGGCTGCACTGCTTTGGATCTCCTATGCGTCTGTAAACGTGGTCTTCAAAGAGCAGATTATCGTCGAAAAAGAACGCAAAGCGCGGCTGATGGCGCAAAATTACAGCCGCGAAATGCTGCAGCAGCAACAAGCCTATGCTGACATCGACACACTCAACACGATCATGCGACAGCATTTCGACGCCGAAATCGACTCTATCCGCAACAGGCATCAAACGCTGCGCAAAATTTTCGAGGGAAGCCTGACCGTCGAAAGCGGCCTTAACGGGCTTGCCGATGTGCTGAATGCGGCTGGCGCGCCGAACGGTCAAAAACCGAGCAACGCAAACCGGCACATGATCAACAAAACGCCGAGCGAGGTAACGCCGCGCCGGTCCAGGACGTCGATGCTCCGCAAGCAGGCTTTGATCGACTCGTCCCTAGGGGGGCCGTCCAACATCCCAGCGACCGCCCCCTCTTCTGAGGTGCTGGCTGAGGTCGATGATGCGACACGGGACCTTTATGTCGAACAGATGCTGCTGATTGCCGATCTCGAAGAAAAAGCGAATGCAACAGCAAAGCGCGCCCGCTCCATCATCCAAACCCTTGGATTAGGCCTCGACGCGTTTGTTGAGCCATCGAAAATCAGAAATGTCGGCTTGCCCCAAGGGGGACCGTTCATTTCGGCAGACAACCTCGCCAATAGCGAAAGCGCCTTTTTCAAGCGGGCCAACCTGACAAGCGCCGCCATTTATGAGAGCGAGGTCTGGACACAGGTTCTCAAGAGCGTGCCGCTCTCGTCGCCTCTCCTTGTGCGCCGCCGCTTTACTTCCGGTTTCGGCGTCCGCCGCGATCCCATTACAAAGCAGCGCTCAAATCATTTCGGTATCGATTTCGCTGCGCCTTGGCGGTCGCCAGTGGTTGCGACGGCTGACGGCGTGGTCTCATTTGCCGGTCGGCGCAGCGGTTTTGGCCGCGTTGTCGAGATTACGCACGCCGGTGGCTTCAAGACGCGATATGCGCACCTACACCGGATTTCGGTTAAAAAAGGTCGTAAAGTAAGTCTTCACGATAAAATAGGAGAATTGGGCTCGAGCGGGCGCAGCACGGGCCCGCACGTGCACTACGAGATTTTGTTCAAGGGGCGGCAACGGAACCCCCAACGGTTCATTGAGGCAGGCAGGTATGTTTTCGAAAGCTAAGGAAAAAACGGGCGCTGAGCAGAAGCAAGCTCCGGCGGCTCTCGACGCAGGACAAGCAACGGCGAACGCATCAAGCGGGAACGCCAAACGCGGATCTGGCGCTAAGCCTTCCGGCGTCCCATCGTTAATCTCCTCGGACGTTTCCATGACAGGCAACATCCTCGCCGCCGGCGAGGTGCAGTTTGACGGAATGCTCGAGGGAGATATTCGTGCGGCGACGCTGATCGTCGGCGAGCAGGCAACTGTAAAAGGCGAAGTCGTCTGCGAACGCGTCACCGTGCGTGGCCGGGTCGAAGGCGGGATCCGCGCAAAGCAGGTGTCGTTAGCCGCAACCGCGCACATCCTTGGCGATATCGTTCACAGCTCCCTATCGGTCGAAAACGGCGCCCACTTCGAAGGCGCATGCCGCCACTCGGACGACCCATTGTCCGATGCTGCGTCGCGGGATTTCCGCAAGCAACGCCCGATGCAACCGACGCCCGCAGCGCCAAGTGCGCCCGCGAGCGATAACGACGCCGGTGAGCAACCAGCGCAGGCCGTAAACGGCGCTGCCAAAACAACAGACACACCGTCATTCCTGACGCCAAACCGTTCGCCACTCCGATAGGATCTGGCTCCCACGAGAAAGACGCACCGCTTTTCATGGCGGGGCGTCTTCGCGGTTGAAACCTGTCAGCTGTCGCTTAGCCCGCAAGGTGATTGACAGGAAAATCGACTCTAGGGCGATGCGGCTAATCCTGTATTTCAGTAGCCTGCCCTTTCGGCACTACAGTATTTTCGGTCGCCTTACCTTCGGGCCCTCCTAGGGATAAAGCATAATTATCCGTATACGTCTCTTATTAGTTCGAGACCGAGGCGTCACCCTCGAGACACCTCCGCTCGCAACTGTCAAAAGCTTCCAGTAAACGGCAAAGATCCGCGTGGCTATCTGGCGTGACGCGGCCCGTTTTAGTTTGGTGGCAGCCTCGAAGCACTGACGCCTTTATTTTTCCCTACACGAACCTTATAAGCTACACCGATAGAAAGTAGTCTTTGGCTTGCATGAATGCGTTTTTCGCATAGCACACAAACCGCGCAGTAATAGCTTTCAGTGCACGCTAATTCGATGTCTCCATAAAATAACGGGTGGGCGAGCGATCGATTATGCTTAAACAGCAGGTTTGCGTTTTCGGGGGTCAGCAACCCCGAGCAAAACGCCTGCAGCATCGGAGGTTTTGCGTCCGCACGACTCTCGCCAATGACGGCGTTCCATTCACCCTTTAAATGTTTTCAAGATGAAACGCGCTCTATGAAGAGCGACCCGACTTCGGAGCGAGCGGGTAATTGAGTGTCGCCATAAAAACGCGATCTCAAGTGAAATCAGCATTCCTAATCGCGACGATTCTACCGTCGAATTTATCAGAGCATTGCTGGTAGTCTTTGACACGCAGAATTTCGTCCTTTCGACGAAACGCGAAGTGGGTGGCTACCGACCGATGAATGGGCACTTAAACGACATCGCTCTACGGAGCCACAGCGTTGGAAAGCGAATTCTAATCGTTGGGGGCGGGCTTGGCGGTCTCATGCTAGCAACACGCCTTGGCCACACCTTTAAAAACAACAACTCTGCACACGTTTTTTTAGTTGATCGCGCACCGGTTCATGTCTGGAAACCGATACTGCATACGTTCGCTGCTGGGTCTGCCAACGCCCATGAAGATGGCGTTCCTTTTGTGGCCCAAGCCAAGCAGTCGGGCTTCACCTATCTGCCCGGCGCCTTAGATTCGATTAACCGCGATAAGAAAACCGTCACTATAAAGATTGACGACTTAGACGATAAAAGCCCCATTCAAACGGATGTCGAGTATGACGTCCTCGTGATCGCCACAGGCAGTTCCGCAAACGACTTTGGCGTCGCCGGCGTTCAAGAGCACTGCTATTTTATTGATAACCTCTGGCGCGCTGAGCAGCTAAACAAGGCCCTTCGTACAGAGATCATATTCCGATCAGTCTCAGGCGGCGATATCAGGATTGCAATTGTCGGCGGCGGCGCAACGGGCGTGGAATTCGCTGCAGAAGTTGCCCGGCTCATTGACGTCGGCGCCGCCTATGGCGCGGTCGACTTGCCTAAGCGTTTAAAGGTAATGCTTCTTGATGCGGGGAAACGGATCCTATCGGCGTTTCCCGAAGAAATCTCAAACAATGTGTCAGATGACCTCAAAGAACTCGGTGTCGAGATTATCAATCAAGCGCGCATAACCGGCGTCGACACATCTGGCTTTCTATTTGAAGACGGTGAGCGATGCGACGCAGGCATCAAGGTCTGGGCGGCAGGCGTTAAGGCGGTGACTGGCTTTACCGCTGGCGCCGGCCTCGAACAAAATCGCGCCGGGCAACTCGTCGTAAACGAACGCCTACAAACAACCAAAGACGGCTCGATATTCGCTTTTGGCGACTGCGCGAGCTTCACACCATCGGGATCTGAAAAATCCCTTCCGCCAACGGGCCAGGTGGCGCGCCAACAGGCCGACTATCTCGCTCGCGCTTTACCAAGAATAATTAACGGATCGGCGCCCAAATCATTTCTATATAAAGAGATGGGAACACTCGTTTCGCTAAGCCAATATGGGGCGTACGGCACACTTGGCCAGCAAGGGGTCTTGCCTTCGATTTCTCTGAAAGGGTGGACTGCAAAACGAGCCCATGACGCTTTTTATCGGCTGCACCAACTTGGCCTGTTTGGTTTGTGGCGCACCGGCGTGCTCCTGCTCCGCGACGGATTAAATGGCTTCGTAAAACCGCCGGTTCGCTTTGACTGAGCAACGCACTAAACCTTTAGCAATCTACTGAAATCGGTACGCGGCTTTAGGCCGTTATATTTTTCGCGTTTCGTTGGCGACAATCCGGAAGTACGTCGGCGGGGAGCGCTCTGGAGCATCGGACGATTAGCTAGAATCAACCCGGCGTCCTAGAGCAACTTCGCATCAATCTGAACCGCTTCGTTGCTCTAGGTTTTTGTTTTGTCGCGTTTTCTTGACCCCCAACCGGTCCCCACTTGGTCGGAAAACGCTCTAACAGCACAGAAAACGCCTCGGCGCAAAGATCGGCAAATTGAGCCCAAGCGAAAATCACAGATGACGTCTATTAAGCGTCAGGACGTAACTATTGACGTCAGCCGCCCGTGACCCGTTGGGCGAGCGCCGCCGTCATGAAAGGGTCGAGCGCGCCGTCAAGCACATCGTCCGGGCTTGGACTTTCAACATTCGTGCGCAGATCTTTCACCATCTGATAGGGCTGCAGCACGTAGGAGCGAATTTGATTACCCCAGCCGATTTCAGTTTTCTGGGCTGCGGCCTCTTGCGCTGCTTCTTCGCGTTTTTGCAGCTCAAGCTCATAGAGACGCGCACGCAGCATATTCCAAGCGGTTGCCCGGTTTTTGTGTTGTGAGCGTTCGTTTTGACACTGAACAACAATGCCGGACGGGTTATGGGTAATCCTGACGGCGCTGTCTGTTGTGTTTACGTGCTGCCCGCCCGCGCCGGACGCCCGAAATGTGTCGACGCGGCAATCGCTTTCATTGATGTCGACTTCGATAGCGTCGTCGATCACCGGATAAATCCAGACGGACGCAAAGGATGTGTGCCGACGGGCGTTAGAATCATAGGGCGAAATTCGCACTAATCTGTGCACGCCTGATTCTGTCTTCAGCCACCCATATGCATTTCGACCTTTTATGAGGACCGTTGCAGATTTCAGCCCCGCTTCGTCACCCGGTTGTTGTTCAATCACGTCGGTTTTGTACCCAGAAGTCTGCGCCCACCGCAGATACATGCGCAAGAGCATCGACGCCCAATCATTGGATTCGGTGCCGCCGGCGCCCGGGTGGACTTCAAGGTAGCAGTCGTTCCCATCGGCCTCCCCGGAGAGGAGCGCTTCCGTTTCCGCCTTCGCGCTGCGCTTAGCGAGCGTTGCGAGCAGGGCTTGCGCCTCGGCGACCGCGCTTTCATCCCCCTCTTCCTCGCCGAGTTCGGCGAGCGCCAAAGCGTCTTCTAGTTCCGCTTCAATATCGGAAATGGCGGCGATTTGGCTCTCAAGCCCGTTGCGCTCTTGCATCAAGCTTTGAGCGCGCTCAGCGTGGTCCCAGAGGTCCGGCGCCTCGGCCTGTTCGTTTAGTTCCGCTAAGCGTTTGTTTGCGGCGTCCCAGTCAAAGACGCCTCCTCAGCAGTTCGATTGACTGCTTAATTTGTGTAGTAACTATTTCAATTTCGGCGCCCATTAAAGGCCCTTTCAATCAATACCCATCTCTTATGAGGGAGAGAATAACGCGATGGCGCGGAGAACCAAGAGAAAGATCACGCTCAGAGGCAAACATCCACCCCATGCCGGGCTCCACCATTGAAACGGAAGCCTGGCGCAAAAAAAGCGCTAGAAAATGCCTTCGAGTGTGGGTTCATCGGCGGTGTTTCCAGGGCCAACGACCCTGCTCACCGCGCCAGACGCGCCGGCATCGCCGCCGGTAGCGGATCCAGCTTCGCCGCCGCTTGCGGTTAGGCCCGCAGCGCCATCGGCCACAATGTCTTCGGCTTTAAAGGCCTCCAGAATAACATTTCGGTCGCCGGGTCCAGCGGGCTCTCCCGTCCGAGCGTTAATCCGTACCAGCCGTATTCCCGACGGAACGCGGAAAGGAATGGCCGGCGCTTCGGTTAACGCGTCGGCCATGAAATCCGCAAAGATCGGCGCTGCGACCTTGCCGCCAGCCTCGCCTTGGCCAAGGGATTGGGGCATGTCAAAGCCTATGTAAACGCCGGCCGCGAGGTCCGGAGAGAAACCAACAAACCATGCGTCTTTATATTCATTGGTGGTGCCAGTCTTTCCAGCAACGGGATGCTCCACAACGCGACTAATGCTCCGGCCCGTCCCGCGCTGGACTACGCCTTCGAGCATTGAGACCATCTGATAGGCCGTGCGCGGATCAAGAACTTGGGCACGCCGATCAATAAGTTGCGGCTCGCCTTGGCCAGCCCATTGGGCCGCGTTACAGCCCGGGCAATCACGCGTATCTTGACGAAAAATCGTCTGTCCCCGGCGATCTTGTACGCGGTCGATCAGAAATGGCGTTGTTTCCTTGCCGCCATTCACGAAAGTCGCATAGGCCGCTGTGATGCGCATGAGCGTGGTCTCGCCGGCGCCAAGCGATATCGCAAGCTCGCGCGGCAATGTTTCGGAAAGCTGGAACCTGTCGACGTAATCAAGCAATCGACCAATGCCCAGGTCCTGGGCAAGACGCGCCGTCATGGTGTTGCGGGATTTTTCGATGCCATGCCTCAGCGTGCTGAGACCGGCATACTGGCCTTCCACATAATTTCCGGGCTTGTACCATTTGTTCACACCCGGAGCGACAAACGGGGCATCCAAGACCTTCGACGACGGCGTATACCCGCTATCGAGCGCCGCTGCGTATACGAACGGTTTGAATGTTGACCCAGGCTGACGGCGCGCTTGCATGGCGCGATTGAACTCAGACATTTCAAACGAAAAACCGCCGACCATCGCCAGGACACGGCCCGTATGGGGATCAATCGCGACAAGCCCGCCATTCGCCGCCGGGGATTGACGCAGGAAATACGCGCCGTCACGGTCCGCCATCGGATCCGCAAGCACAACATCACCCACTGACAAAACGTCTTTCGGCGCCGTCACCTCAGGACCAACTTCGTTCACGGAAACATATTTGCGCGCCCAGATGAGCCCTTCTAGCGGGATCACGCCTGGCGCGCCGTCGGCGAAAATAATGTCTACGCTGTCTTTGCTCAGTCCAGCGACCACGGCTGGCCGCCACGGCGCTAAATCATCCGCAAGCTTGCGGGTCTTAATCAGCCCACTAATCGCAGACGCTAAAGCCTCGCCCAGCGCTTCAGGCGCATCGCCCTCTGTCGCGGCGACCGTCGTCAGCGGGCCGCGCCAACCGTGGCGTTGATCATATTCGACCAACCACCGCCGCAGGGTGACGCCGGCCGCTTTTTGAAAGCTTGGATTGACGGTCGTGCGCACAGCAAGGCCGCCTTCATACAAGGCCTCGACGCCGTAACGGTCAGCAATCTGTTTACGGACTTCTTCAGCGAAATAGCCGGACGCCCAATCGCGTGCGCCAAGCGGCGGCGCAATTTGCGCGCCTAGTTCTAACCCTTGGGCGGCTTGGGCCGCCTCCGCCTCAAGGTGACCGTCCTCAACCAATCGGCCAATTACCCAATTGCGCCGTTCGAGCGCCCGGTCATAATTCCGTACGGGGTGGTAATTGCTTGGCCCTTTAGGGATCGCCGCGAGATACGCCGCTTCCTGAACGTCGAGGTCATCAAGCGACTTATTGAAGTAGTTAAGGGCGGCCGCTGCAACGCCATAGGAC
>JBCCTV010000128.1:0-9204 GCA_039197915.1 Pseudomonadota bacterium
AAAATTTTCCGGTTTCGGATCTGATGAGAGCAGGCGGCCGCTCAAGTTCCTGTCGGCCCGCCTGGTATTGATTTTATTAGACGGGGTTAAACGCAGACCCGGCCAATTGGCGACAGACTGTGTTAGTCGGCGCCGGCCGTTTCAAAGGCCCAATCAAGCCAGGGGCCAAGGACTTCAACGTCCTCCGCATCGACGGTCGCGCCGCACCAAATCCGCAAACCCGGCGGGGCATCACGGTATCCGCCGATGTCAAACGCCGCCTCATTTTCGGCGAGCACTTTTTCCATGCGCTTGACAAAAGATCGTTGATCGGCTTCCGCCATCGCGGAAAAGCGCCCATCAACAATCTTTAGACAGACAGATGTGTTTGATCGGTTTTCCGGAGCCTCGCACAGGTAATCGACCCAATCGGTTTTCGAGACCCACACGTCGAGAGCCGATGCATTCGCGTTCGCGCGCGCCATCAACCCCTCAAGGCCGCCGACGCTTTCGCCCCAACGCAACGTGTCGAGATAATCCTCAACGCACAGCATTGACGGCGTGTTAATTGTCGCGCCTTCAAATATTCCCGCGTTCAGCTTACCGCCTTTCGTCAATCGAAAGATCTTTGGCAGCGGCCAAGGCGGCGTATAGGTCTCAAGGCGTTCAACAGCGCGCGGCCCGATGATCAGGACGCCATGCGCGGCTTCGCCGCCCATGACTTTCTGCCATGAAAAAGTGACCACATCGACCTTCGCCCAATCGATCGGCTGGGCGAAGGCGGCCGACGTCGCATCACAAATAACAACGCCCGTTCGATCGGCTGAAATCCAGTCCGCGTTGGGCACGCACACGCCGGATGTCGTTCCGTTCCAATTAAAAACAACGTCATGGTCAGGATTAACCGCGCTGAGATCAGGCAAAGATCCATAGGGCGCCGTTAAAATCTGCGCATCGAGTTTGAGCTGCTTGACGGCGTCGGTGACCCAGCCCTCGCCAAAACTCTCCCAGGCAAGCATATCAACCGGCCGCTCACCGAGCATCGACCACATGGCCATTTCAACGGCGCCGGTGTCAGAGGCAGGCACAATACCTATGAGAAAGTCATCCGGTACAGACAGGACCGTCCGGGTAAGGTCAATCGCCTCTCTCAAACGAGATTTACCGATGGCGGCGCGGTGCGAGCGACCGAGAGCGACTGTCTTCAGGTTTTCGAGGGACCAGCCAGGGCGCTTTGCGCACGGACCAGAAGAAAATAACGGACGCGCTGGGCGCACCCGTGGTGTTGGTATCGTCATAATGTCTCTCGCCTTTCCAGGCGAGCTCCCATCTTGCTAGCGAGCATGCGCTTAATGCGAAGCGAATAATCGCTGTGCTGCGTGATGGGTCGCGCCTCGTTGGGGAGACGCAGCCCGAATTGGTTATCGGTGAGGGCGGCGCCGGCGTCAATCGAATTCTCGGTCTGGCCAGAGGCCGCAGCGTCGCCACGTCCGACCCCAAACAAAATTCGTAAATAATTTCGTTAGCGGCAGGACATAAGTTGAATTCCCGCTAACCAGTCCGGCGCTTGGCCCTATTCAGGAAAGCTCTGCGCTGGAACCGCGTCATTTCCGGACAAACGAACGGCTGATCTTTGAGCGTCGCGATTTTTTCTGATTTTTCATTGCAAGCGCCGAGGGAAAAAACGACGTAAACAAACCGTAAAGCCGCACACGACAAGCGCGATATCGCCAGTGCGCCGGATCAAACGCTCGTGCTTTTCACGCGCCAAAAACGAGAAGTCTTTCCGACCCGCTCAAACAATAGGGTTCATTGTGATGTGCATCGCCTCAGCGACGCGCCGCCGGTCTGCGCAGCTCAATCCGAGGTAAACGGGACGCAGCGCGATTACGTAATCGAACACCCTCGCAGCATTTCCGCCTGCGTTTTAACTGACTGCCAGCATCGAGACCAGACAGGTAAAATCGGCGGGTGTTTGTATGCGCCACTCGAACAAGCGTGCTGACGGGACGCGATTTTTGGCTTAGGGCAGGCCCAAAAAAATGTTCAGCCCAGCGGCAAGGCGACCGTATTCGGTTGCGAGGACACGAAAGAAATCAAAGCGAGTAAAGCGTGGCGGCTAAGTCAAAAACCAACACAATCGAAGCGCGCCCCGGGTCAGCGGAATGGTTGTTGTTCGCGATCATTGTCGCGGCGGGCGGGTCCGCCTTTGCGTTGATACGCGGGGCCATTGAGAGCGTGCCGCCGGCTGTCGTGACCGTGGCGCGATTGTGGATTGGGGCCCTCTTCCTCCTTGCCGTGATGGCCCAAGCCGGGAGGCGGCTGCCGAGGTTTTGGTCGCCTGCCGGCGACAAGCTGCCCGTGAGTAAAGAATGGCAATGGATGATCGCCATCGGCGCCATCGGCTATGCTTTCCCGTTCTTTGTCTTTCCGTGGGCGCAGCAAAAAGTCGATAGCGGTCTCGCAGGCATTTACATGGCGTTTATGCCGCTTTGGACTATTCTGCTTGCCCATTTCTTCGCTGATGAAACGCTCGGTACCGGGAAAATTATTGGCGTGGCGCTTGGCGTACTTGGCGTCGGCATTCTGATGGGGCCAGGCGCAATCGGCGCCGCCGGGTCTGCAGACTTTGCCGCGCAGGCGGGTCTACTTGGCGCAACGCTTGCCTACGCTGCAGCGGCCGTCGCAACGCGGCTCGCCCCCGAAATCCGACCGCGCCCCTTCGCCGCCGGGTGCCAATTGAGCGCCGCCATTGTTGCGACGCCAGCGCTCATCATTACCGACCCCGCGGTCAACGAATGGACCTTGAGCGGCGTCTTATGCGTGCTTGGCCTTGGATTGATCCCAACTGGTTTAGGGGGCTTTCTCCTGATTATCATTATTCAGAGGGTCGGCGCCGGATTTATGTCGTTTGCGAATTATCTTGTACCCGTTTTCGCCGTTGTGTTAGGCGCGCTTGTTTTTGGCGAGACGTTGCCACGGGAAGCTTTTATTGCAATGGCAGTGATCATCGCTGGCGTTGCTGTGAGCCAGTGGCCGGGCCGCCAGATCAAACAACCCGCCCCATGAAGCGATCACAAGAAAAGCACGCCGCTGCTGATCTTTACCGCGGAACCGCTGACCTTGACGTTTACGGGCTCGCCAGCGGTAATGTCGAAGTTGAGCGAGATTACGCTTGGCCGCCCCATTTCCACCCCTTGGCGCACGGTAAGTGAACGCGTGCCGTCGCTCCAGCGTTCAGCCGCCTGGAGTTGGCCAGGCAAGGCCGCTGCCGCAGACCCAGTCGCAGGGTCTTCTATAATCCCTAACCCAGGCGCAAACATGCGCATACGAATGGTTGAGCAATCTGCACTTTCATCAGTATAAAGTACAAATCCATCAGTTTGGCCCAAGCCCAGCCGATCAAACGCTGCAAAGTTGAACTGCGCCGACGCCAGGCTTTGCGTGTCCGTTCTCGCATAGACATAGTCAACGCCTGCGCCAAAGCGACGGGGAGCGTGCGCCTCCCGATCAATCGCGCCGGCGCTTAAAGAAAACGCGTCTTCGATTAAACCTGGGTCGGGCGCCTGGCCCGAAGCAACCGGCGAGTTTGGATTTTCAAACGTCGCCCTGCCGCCCTCATCGGTCACCTGCACATCCACCGGAAATACCCCAGTTTGTAACAGCATATTTATGCGGCCCGAACGCGACGCGTCACGGGCATGGGCAATCGAGGCGCCGACCGTCGGATGGCCGGCAAACGGCATTTCATAACCTGGCGTGAAGATGCGCAAAGACGCGTCGATATCCGCCTCGTCACTTCCCTTGGCGGGAGTCGCCGCGGGGCTTCCGGGCGCGCAAATGAAAACCGTTTCCGACAAATTGAATTCCCGCGCGATCTTTTGCATCTGATCCGTGATGAGATTATCAGCGTCAAATACGACCGCGAGCGGATTGCCGGAGAAACGATCTTCGGTGAAGACGTCATAGGTTTCAAAACGAAGTTGCGCCATCGATTTATGATTTCATTTGTTTTTGAATGTGTACGGAATGGTTTAAGGGGTGCGCCCCACGCCCGATTGGCGGTGCTGCAGTGATTGCCTCGCGCACGAAGGCGATACCGTCTTCCACCGCTTTAGCCAACGGTTCGCCGAGGGCGACACTGGTGGCGACAGCAGACGCAAGGGTGCAGCCGGTTCCGTGTAGCTCCGGCCCCCCAAGCCTTTCATTGCTGAACGGTGATACCGTATTTCCCGCGACAAGGACGTCGCTCACCACGGGGCCCGCGAGATGCCCGCCTTTTACGAGCGCCGCCCCCGCCCCCATGGCGCACAAAGCCTGCCCTGCCGCTTCGAGATCATCCGGTCCTTGAATGGCAAGCCCCGTCAGTGCGCTCGCTTCATCCGCGTTGGGGGTTACGACCGTTGCAAGCGGTATTAGCCGCTCACGGAGCATATCAACCACACCATTTGCTGCTAATGCGTCACCGCTCGTTGCGATGAGGACGGGGTCAAGAACAACGGATAGGCCGCCTTCCTTGCGTTTCGAAAAAGCCTCTAGCGTATCCGCAATGACGGCGGCGGTGTCCGGCTCGCCAATCATGCCGATCTTGACGACATCCGCGCCGATATCGTCGAGCACCGCTTCGATTTGATCACGAATAAGGTCCACGGAGACGGCGTTTACAGATTTAACGCCGGTGGTGTTCTGTACTGTGAGCGATGTGATGGCCGCCGCCGCATAGCCGCCGAGCGCTGTTACAGTTTTTATATCAGCCTGAATGCCAGCGCCGCCGGAGGGATCAGAGCCAGCAATAATAAGGACGCGTCCGGTCATGCGCCCTTACTGGCATTTAGGCGCGCCCAGCGCTAGAGCAACGCGCATTAATCTGAGCCGCTTAGTTGCTCTATAGTTTTGTTTTGTCGCGTTTTCTTTCGCCCAACCGGCAGCCACTTGGTTGGAAAACGCTCTACCCCGACCGCTCGACTTGCGCTGCAACCGCTGCGCAAATCTCATCAACCACGGCTTCAACAAGTTTTGCCTCTTGGCCCTCAGCCATGACGCGAATGAGCGGTTCGGTTCCCGATTTCCGAATGACAAGACGGCCCGAGCCAGCGAGCCTTGCCTCGCCAGCATTGATCGCATCAGTCACCGGCTTCGACGTTAACGGATCATGGTCGCGGTAGCGAACATTTTTGAGAATGTTTGGATAAGGATCAAAAAGGCTGCAGGCTGAGCTGACGGATACGCCCTCTTGCATAACAACCGCCATGACCTGAAGCGCGGTGACGAGACCGTCTCCCGTCGTTGAATAATCGCTCATGATCACGTGGCCCGACGGCTCTCCGCCGACATTCATGCCCTGGGCGCGCATGGCCTCAACCACATAACGGTCCCCAACCTTCGTGCGCGTCAGCGACAAGCCGTCACGTTCAAGCATTTTTTCGAGGCCAAGGTTTGACATAACCGTTGAAACCAACCCCCCGCCGAGGAGTTTGCCGGACGCCGCCCATGACTTTGCGATCAACGCCAAAATCTGGTCGCCGTCGATAATCTGTCCGTCTTCATCACAAATAATGACCCGGTCGGCGTCGCCATCTAGCGCTATGCCAATATCGGCGCGGTACTCTAAAACAGCCTCGCGCATTTTTTCTGGCGCTGTCGAGCCAACGCCATTGTTGATGTTGAACCCGTCCGGTTCAGCGCCAAGTTCTTTCACCTCCGCGCCAAGCTCCCAGAGCACAGTCGGCGCAACGCGGTAAGCCGCTCCATTGGCGCAATCAACAACGATACGAAGCCCTTCGAGCGAGAGGCCGCGCGGGAACGTGTTCTTTGCAAATTCGATATAGCGCGCCCGGGCGTCGTCAACGCGTTTGACCCGGCCAAGATCCGCCGGATCAGCCAAGCCGGAGGATGGGTCTTGGCTGAGCATGTCCTCGATTTCAAGTTCGGTTTCGTCGGACAATTTGAAGCCGTCCGGTCCGAAAAATTTCACACCATTATCATGGTACGGATTATGAGAGGCGGAAATCATCACGCCGAGGTCCGCGCGAAGGGATCGCGTGAGCATCGCCATTGCGGGCGTTGGCAGCGGGCCTAATAGGAATACGTCCATACCGGCCGCGGCAAAACCGGCGGTCAGCGCCGGTTCGATCATATATCCAGAAAGCCGGGTGTCTTTGCCAATAACGACGCGATGTCTGTGCGCACCGTTCTTAAAGATTCGGCCCGCGGCGAGGCCCAGTCGCAATATTGCGTCGGGCGTCATCACGCCAGCGTTCGCTAGCCCGCGTACGCCGTCTGTGCCAAAGATCTTGCGTTCCCTGGCAGTTGCGTCGTCACCTCGCATAATCGCCTCGCTTGCTCGCTCTACTATATCGGAGCCTATGGTCGCTCGCCAACAAATCGCAGACGTTGCTATTCGCCAAAGCAGCACTTGCTAGCCAACCTTGGCGCTCTGCGCGTTCCGCCGACTAGACCACACATTAATACGAAAGCTGCGCCGATGCGTTAACGCCAGCGATCGCGTTGTGGACAGCAAGCGCCTGGCGGGTCTCCGCCACGTCGTGCACCCGCACATAAAATACCCCTGCCGCAGCGCCCGCAATGGCGGCGGCGATCGACCCGCCAATTCTAGTTTCTGCAGGGCCGTCGCGGTCAACAGCAGCAATGAAACGCTTACGCGAAGCGCCGAGGAGCACAGGCGCGAGGTCAGTAAACTTCGATAATGACGCCAGCAGGGCGAGGTTATGCGTTAGGATTTTACCAAAGCCAACGCCTGGATCGATGGTAATTTTCTCACGGGGTATCCCGGCCGAAAGGCAGGCGTCCATGCGGGCCTTGAGGAAAGCGTAAACCTCCTCAACCACATCGTCATAAGCGGGCGCGTCCTGCATTGTTTGAGGATCGCCCTGGGCGTGCATTAAAATTACGGGCGCGCCTAAATCCGCCGCCATTTCTAGGCTCGCTGGATCATAGGTCAGCGCCGAGACATCATTCCAGATCGAAGCGCCCGCTCTAATCGCAGCTTTGGCGACGGCCGCCTTTCGCGTATCGACTGAAATTGGAACCTTCACCCGCTTGGAGAGCGCTTCAATGACGGGGATCAAACGTTGACACTCTTCGTCCGCTGGAACAGGCGCCGCCCCCGGCCGGGTCGACTCTGCGCCGATATCCAAGATATCGGCGCCGTCCGCGACCAGGCGTTCGCCATGGGCGACAGCGGACGCACAATCATAGTAAAGTCCGCCGTCGGAAAAGCTGTCCGGCGTTACATTCACGATGCCCATTATCCGTGGACTGTTTAGTGGGCTGTTTAGTGGATTGTGTAAAACCGACGCCGTTTCAGGGTTTGAGTGTTTCGCCATGGCGACCTGAATACAGGAACCGGATCGCCTGGTACATATGCCCGGATCGCGGCGGCTTGGTGGGAAGAACAAAAAACCGCGGCCTAAATGGCCGCGGCTTTAATGTCTTTTGCTGCGAGTAGGTGCTGCAAAATCAGCGTTATGCAGCAGCTTTCCGCTGACGACGCAAACCGGCAAACCCGGCGAGCGCGGTACCGAACAGTAGGGCCGCAGCCGGCACAGGCACCGGCGTGATATCAACGTTGATATCACCTTTCAGAACCTTATTCGGATTATTGAACTGGCTGCAGAGACTATTCGTGCAGTCAGCTTTTGTCGTAACTGTAATCCAGACCGCAAGACCATCATCGAGGTTCTTACCGCTGGCGCCTTTGCCTAGCTGAAGCGGATATTTGTGGAACTCAACGTCGAAGTTGAGACCTGCAAACTCTCCGAAGCCCGTAAGCATACCGGAATCGAGGTCGAAAAAGCTCCAAGTGGACGGGTCGATTGGACCGCCCCTATCCACATAGTCTTTTTTCGGAAGTTCTAGTTTCGGACCTTTCATCGGATGCACTGATCCCAATTGCAGATCCAAGTCCACGTCGAAGCCGCCGTTAAAACTCATATTTCTCGAAGCCGCGCGCCCTGTCAGGGAGGCGTCGCCTGTGCTGGTATCGAGGCTAAAAATTCCCGGCGGATCGAAACTGTACTCCTGCCCACCGCCAGTATTTTTCAAAAATGGCAGCCAAAGGGAATGCGCGCCCGACGTCACCACGCCGGCTTTATTGGCATAGGTGGTCATAAAATAATCCACCTGCGCCGCGCTTGCGGTCCCAATCGCAACAGCAGCCCCCACCGCCGCCGCGATACCCGCTTTAATCAAACGTCTCACCTTTTCACCTCTTAAACTTGTGACCCTCATTAAACAAAAATTAACTATTTCATTACGGCCGCGAAATAAAGGCGAGAATGGGGCAGAGTTGACCGTAATTTTCCAAGGCGGTGCTATTTCTTTCCGCATACAAGGAAAGCGCGCACTGACCTGGCAAAAAACGCCTTAGGCGGGTTTTGGGCGGGAAAGACGTCGCCAAAGGCGTCCATCGATCGCTGTGAGACCCAAACCAATTAACGCCATGCCGAGCGCATTTAAGGGCGTGAGACGCTCGCCTAAAAAGATGGCGCTAAGCGCAATCGCAGAGACGGGCACTAAAAAAGTGACCAATAAAATATTGGTCGCGCCAGCGGTGGCGAGGAGATGGAAGTATAAAATATAGGCAAACGCGGTGCAGGCGGCGGCGAGCAGAAAGACCGAAGCCCACACATGGGGCGCCGGCGGCGCAACCGCGAAGGGGCTTTCAAACGCCAGAGCCAGGGGAAGTAAGACGACGCTTGCAGCGGTGACTTGGCCAGCGGAGGTGAGCAACGGATCAAGTCCCATGCGCGCGAAACGTCGGCCATAGGCGCCGGCAAACGCGTAGGAAAGCGCCGCGCCCAAAATGGCGAGCTGAGAGACCACGCCTACGCTTAAACCGCCGAGCGCTTGCGGCCCAATCATAACGACAACGCCGCCAAACCCAATCAGGGCGCCAATTGATTTTAAAAAAGTTGCGCGTTCATCAGCGAGGAAGAGCCCGGCCACCACAACGCCAAAAAGCGGCGTTGTCGCATTTAGGATCGCGGCGAGACCGGCGCCGATTTCCTTCTGCCCCCAGACAATCAAGCAAAACGGAACAACATTGTTCAGTACCGCCATGATCAAAAATGTACGCCATACGGATAGCTGCTTCGGAATCGCGCCCCCGCGCGCGAGGATTACGCACCAAAGGAGCGCCGCCGCGATAATCACCCTCAGAAAAACAAGCGTCATCGGCGGCAACGCTTTAACGGTGACGCTATT
>JBCCTV010000129.1:0-9177 GCA_039197915.1 Pseudomonadota bacterium
CTTCTTCGACCATATATTGTTGATCGGCGTCGCAGAATTCATGGTCGAAGAAGGACAAGCCGTGGATGCGGGCGAGCCACTGGGTGCAATGAACGGACGAGAAGCGAGGCTGGACCTCGAAATTCGAAAAAATGGCGAGCCGGTTAACCCGGCGTTGTGGCTGTCCGGGAACAGTTAGACCTAGCGCCATCGATGGTACAACAGATCTAAGCCCTGGATCGAAGAGTAGAGTAAAAACAGACAAAGGAAGACGCATGGGAACGAAGCGAACACCGTCAATGGGCGCTGAAACGCGCGGGAAAAAGCGCGAAGCGACGCAAACAAAGCGGGTCGCTCGAAGCGGGGCCGCCCCCTTAGCACTCGCTGTTGCGGCCGCTGGCGGCGCCCTTGTTACGGCTGCTTTCCTAAGCGCTGGCTCCGCTCGACCAACGGGCCTTGCGGAAACCTTCCGCCAGGTGGAGCTCTTCGGGGAAGTTTTCGAAAAAGTTCGCGACAACTACGTCACCGAGCCGGAAGATAAAGAACTGATCCGCGGCGCGATCGACGGCATGCTTGACGAGCTTGATCCGCATTCAAACTTTCTTGACGCCGACGACTACTCTCGGATGCAGGAACAAACGCGCGGCAGCTTTACCGGCCTCGGCATTCAAGTTGTCATGGACAATGAGGGTGACGATAAGGGCTTTGTAAAAATCGTTGCGCCGATTGAGGAGACGCCGGCCGCGCGCGCCGGGCTTCAAACAAATGATTTGATCGTTGCGATTAACGGCGAAGACGTTTTGGGTAAAACGCTTGATGAAGCGATACTTGAGTTGAAAGGTCCAAGGGGATCGAAGGTAACGATCAGCGTTTTGCGTGACCGCGAAGCTGACCCCTTCGATCTGACAATCACTCGAGATAAGATTGAAACGCCCCCGATTGTTTCCCGTGCGGAAGGTGAGTTCGGTTATCTCCGGATCCGGACGTTTAGTGACCCGACCACACGCGAACTTAAAAAAGCGATCCGCAAGCTCGAAAAGGAAATTCCGGGCGGACCGAAGGGATATGTATTGGATGTCCGCTCGAACCCGGGCGGCTTGCTCGACCAAGCGGTTTCCGTTTCTGATCTCTTCTTAGAGGGGGGCGAAATCGTCACCACGCGGGGGCGCAATCCAAAAGATACGCTTCGCGAGATGGGAACACGCGGCGACTTAACAAACGGGCGCCCCATTGTTGTGCTGATCAACGGTGGATCCGCATCAGCGTCCGAGATTGTTGCCGGCGCGCTGCAGGACCGCAATCGCGCCTTGCTATTGGGGACAAAGTCTTTCGGCAAAGGCAGTGTACAAACGGTTATCCCGCTGCAAAACGGCTTGCAAGGCGCGCTTCGCCTAACAACAGCCCGGTACTACACGCCGTCTGGCCGATCCATTCAAGCGCTCGGCATAGACCCGGACATTCAAATGCCCGTCGTTTTCCCAGGCCAGGAGAAACCAGGCGAGCGACCAAGCGAACGCGATCTTCCGGGCGCCTTGGATAAAGACAAGCAAGCTGCGGTAAGTGCTGAAGATACAGAAGAAACCGACGCAATCGAGCCTGTCGAATGCGGATACAAAGAAGACGGCGAAACCCTGCGCGATTGCCAGTTGGAGCGCGCGCTTGAAATACTTGCCGACACCACCGCCTTCAGGCGCGCCCTTGCGGACGCCGGGGCCGATCGCGCAACCGTCGAGTAATAAGGCTATCCGGCATTGAAGTGGGGCTTGTTCGGTCGCTTCGCGCATAAGTTTTTGCGGTTGACGGTTCCAATCCGTGAACTCGGAAGCGTAGACGGTTGAGATCTGTCATCCGCGCCCCTTCATCCTTGCATTACGTATTTACGGACCCCCCGCGGGCGTATTGGCCAAATGATGGCTTCGGCGTCGTTCGTTACCGATGCATTAACCATGCTTGGGTTAGCTGCATTGCCGTGGAAAAGTATCTTGCACGCATACCAAAAATAGCGCCGTTTTTGCGTCGCCAGGGACGGCGCTGGCGCTTGCCGGTCGTGAGCCGTCTCACCGCCGCATGGGCGACATTTGCCGTTTGCGCGATTGGCTTATGCGCCCTGGCAGTCGACGCGGGGGAAAAACCGGCGAAAAAGCGCATTGCCCTGACGGTCCCAGCCCTGCAATCGATGGCGCCGCCGCTACGGGACGCCGCCTCGAGCTCCGGTGCAACGACGGTCCAAAACGCGAATTTTGATCCCACTCGCGACGACGCCTATGCGGATCTTCCCACCATTTTAAGCGCTGAAACTGGGGCCGCCCCGATCGGCGGTAAATTTGCCCGCGCTCCGAGCCTCGCGCCCACCCGCGCTGGCAACCGGTACGCTTCGAATTACGACGACAATGACAATGACAATGACAATGACAATGACAATGACAATGACAATGACAGGGGCGGCGAGATCATAATCCACGTACCCGGAGCAAAACCAGCGCGTGGCGTGATGAGCGTGACCCAGGCGAGCTACACGTTGAGCGATGAAAAAATATCGCCAACGCCCGCGCCAATGCAAAAACTCCTCGCCGATGGCCCCTTTGGTCCCCTACCCGTGGCTGCGAGCGATGGCCTGCGTCCGTCGCGCGCCTATACGGCGTCTTACGATGGCGGCGGCCCCACGGTCGCGCTTGTCGTCGGCGGTCTTGGTTTAGACGCAAGTTTAACCGAACGCGCCATCAAGGAATTATCACCGTCGGTTAGTCTGGCGTTTGCTCCCTATGCGAAGGATTTAAAGCGTTGGACGGCGCTTGCGCGCGAGCATGGCCATGAGCTTCTCATCGAACTGCCTATGGAAAGCCATTTCGGCGCCCCCGGCGCCCTTGGGCCTGCAGCATTGACGACAGCGCGTTCCGAAAAGCAAAACCTCGAACGTCTCGCCTGGCTTATGTCGCGTTTCCAAGGCTACTTCGCGGTTACGAACTATTTGGGCGCAAAGTTCGCCGCCGACGAAAAGGCGCGCACGCCCGTTTTGAAGGAACTGTCGCAACGCGGCGTCGCATTTTTCGACGACACGGGCAGCTTTTCAGCGAGCGATTATCGTGGGGATTTCGCTTCGATCGACGCGTTGATCGACGCGCGGGGACGTGCAGATACGACGGCGCTCAAAGATGGGCTTGCAGCGCTCGAGCGCACGGCCCAAGCAAACGGCGCGGCCATTGGCAAAATCTACGTCAACGATGCAGCCCTCACCGAGCTGATCGACTGGAGCCGATCGCTCGGCGGCGAACAGGCGCGCCTCGCCCCGCCAAGCGCCGCTTTGAGAGTTGCTTCGGGCGCTTACTAACCCGACCACCGGAATATTCCGCCGCCCCAATCGCGCTTTCCTGAACTTCGGTCTGCCACCACGATCGGAGCCGTTTGGAGATCAAGCGCTCTGCCGACGGCGCACAACGCAACGACGCGGCCGCCCCTAAGCGTTTTCAGAACAAGTGGGCCCAGGTTCAGCGTAGGAAAACATAATGGTATGAGGCCAAAGCCCTTGTCGCGATTCCAATGCAATGCGAAAGACTTAACGCTAAAACATCAATCCAATTGGCTTGAGGTTGCCTTAGCGCGAGTGGAACCAACGATGAACCTAAACGATTTCTATGCAGACTACCGTCCGAATGTCGGGGTTATGCTTTTCAACCGGCAAGGGAAGGTGTGGGTCGGCCGCCGGCTGATGGATGACGACGACCTCGAAGAAGCGCGCGCGCCCTGGCGCTGGCAGGCGCCGCAGGGCGGCATTGATAAAGGTGAAAGCGTTCTAGAGGCTGCATTTCGCGAACTGAAAGAAGAAACGGGCGTCACATCAGCGACAGTGCTCACGATAACGCCTGGGTGGCTTATCTATGATTTTCCACCCGAGTTTAAGAAAAAACGCTGGCGCGGCCAAAAGCAAAAGTGGGCGGCCATGCTTTTCACAGGTGAAGACAGTGAAATTGCTCTTGATGCCGATGACTTCCAGGAGTTTGACCAATGGCGCTGGGAAGATCTGGAAGAATTACACGACCTAATTGTTCCCTTTAAACGGGGGGTTTATCGCTCAGTCATCGAAGGCTTCATCCCCTTGCGCGATTTCCTAAAAACGGGAGCGGGGAGCCAGAAATAATCGCAATGGTCAAGCGTCTCTACTCGGACGATTTTTTGCTGGACCGCCTACTCTACCGCGACGGTTTAATGCTCGTCGTCAATAAACCAGAGGGCTTAGCGGTGCACCGCGGGCCAAGCGGTGGGGAATGCCTCGAAGACTATTTTGACGCGCTACGTTTTGGTCTGCCGCGCCCACCGGCACTCGCCCATCGACTGGACCGTGACACAACCGGGTGCTTAATCCTCGGGCGACACCCAAAAGCCCTAAGGCGTTTGGGACGCCTTTTCCAGAACGGACAGATTAGCAAAGTATACCGAGCAATTGTGCACGGAGCGCCGGCGAAAATGAGCGGGCGAATTGATACTGCACTAAAAAAGGAAACGACAGGACGAAACTGGCGGATGGCGACCGTTAGCGAGGACGACGTCTCAGGAGAGGACAAGGCCTTGCCCGCAGCCACAACATACCGTGTCCTTAGCAATAGCGAAGCCTACAGCTTAATCGAGGCAAAGCCCAAAACAGGCCGAACGCATCAGATCCGCGTACACCTCGCTTCAATAGGGTGTCCTATAATCGGCGATACTCAGTATGGGTATGAAGAGAGTACTGAGACCCTTAAGCTACATGCGGCGAGGGTTTCCGTGCCGCTTTATAAAACACGTGAGCCGATACATGTGGAGGCGAAAGCGCCTGAAAGTTTTACCGCTTTCGCAGACGCCGTTGGGCTTAATGCTGCTGGCTCGAAAGGCGCAAGGAGCGACTAAAGCGCAGCTTTAATCTCTTTGAGGTGCTCAAGTTCTCGTGCTGCGAAAATCCGGGTTTCCTCAGTTGAATCGCTGTCAGACAGGTCTTCTTCGCAGTTTTTTATCCGTTGGCGGATGTCTTCCTTGTCAAACTCCGTCACGGGTACGGCCTCTTCCGCCAAAATCGTAAATCCCGCAGGTGTAATCTCAGCGAACCCACCGCGCACGAAAATGCGTGTCTCGCTGCCCTCCGCATGGTAACGCACGACGCCCGGCGCCAGCACGGTTACAAGGGGCGCATGGTTTGGCAGCACAGTGAAAATGCCTTCCGCGCCGGGCGCTTCGACGCGATCGGCGCGCACAGATGCTACAGCTCGTTCTGGCGCAACAAGGTCAAACTGGATGGTCTCAGCCATGGGGTCAGCCTTTATTAGAAAGCGCGCCGTCAAAGGCGGCGGTGGCTCGTTCAAACTTGTCGCGGCAGCCCGGCTTACAAAAGCCGAAGACGGCGCCGCGATAAAGCGTTAGCGCGTCCTTTGAGACAGGATCTCCCGACCACGGACAAATCTCGTTAACGCAGTCTTCTAACCGGAGACTACCCGATATCGATTGTTCCGTTGCCGTCATAACGACCTCTGTCTTAGCACCCTTGCTTATGGTTGCAGGGTGCTACGCTTAGCGACGTCCCGGTTAAGCTGCTTCGGCCGCCATTTTGCCGGCTTTTTCGACAGCGTCGTCGATTGTGCCGGCCATGTAGAAGGCGCCTTCGGGCAAGTGATCATATTCGCCGGCGACCAGACCCTTAAAGCCCTTGATCGTATCGGCAAGCGGCACCTGAACGCCCGGGCTACCGGTGAACACTTCCGCTACGTCAAACGGCTGCGATAGGAAGCGTTCCACTTTGCGCGCTCTGGCCACAACGAGCTTGTCATCTTCAGAGAGCTCGTCCATGCCCAAAATAGCAATGATGTCTTGCAGCGATTTATAGCGCTGTAGAATTCCTTGTACGGAACGTGCAACATCGTAGTGCTCTTCGCCAATGATCCGCGGGTCAAGGATACGAGATGTTGAATCGAGCGGGTCAACGGCCGGGTAGATGCCTTTTTCAGCAATCGCCCGGTTAAGAACCGTCGTCGCATCAAGGTGAGAGAAGGACGTGGCCGGCGCAGGGTCGGTCAAATCGTCAGCTGGCACATAAATCGCCTGCACCGATGTGATCGAACCTTTTGTGGTCGTGGTGATGCGTTCCTGCAAGGCGCCCATATCCGTCGCGAGTGTCGGCTGGTAGCCAACGGCCGATGGGATCCGGCCTAAGAGGGCGGACACTTCCGAGCCCGCTTGCGTGAAGCGGAAGATGTTATCAACGAAAAATAGAACGTCCTGGCCCTGATCTCTAAATTGCTCGGCGATCGTCAACCCGGTCAGGGCAACGCGCGCGCGGGCCCCTGGCGGTTCGTTCATTTGGCCATAAACGAGCGAGCATTTTGATCCTTGGGCTGATCCTGAATTCTCCGACGGATCGACGTTCACTTTAGACTCGATCATCTCCCAATAGAGGTCATTGCCCTCGCGCGTGCGCTCGCCAACGCCCGCAAAAACTGAGTACCCGCCGTGCACTTTAGCGATGTTGTTGATCAGTTCCTGGATCAAAACCGTTTTGCCGACGCCCGCGCCGCCAAAGAGCCCGATCTTTCCGCCTTTCGCGTAGGGGCATAGGAGATCAACAACCTTAATGCCCGTCGCTAGGATCTCGGCTTCCGTTGATTGCTCCACGAACGGCGGGGCCGCCTGGTGGATCGCGCGCCGTTCCGTAAACGGAATGGGGCCGGCGTCATCCACAGGTTCGCCGATCACATTCATAATCCGCCCCAACGTACCGTCGCCCACGGGAACAGAAATCGCGTCCCCCGTATCGGTCACGCCCTGCCCGCGGACCAAGCCCTCAGTCGCATCCATGGCGATCGTTCGAACCGTGTTCTGCCCTAGGTGTTGGGCGACTTCGAGAACCAGGCGATTGCCGTTATTTTCAGTTTCCAAGGCGCTCAAAATTGCAGGTAAGTGATCATCGAATTCGACGTCTACAACCGCCCCAATAACCTGGGCTACTCGTCCTTTTTCTTGAGCCATTTGTCTTTTTCCTGCCTTCGCTGCCTGTGCGCCGGGAATAACCTTTTGAGACGGGTTATATGACGGTCCGTTTCGGGAGAAACCTCGGCGAGAAAACCGCCGAATTGATCGTCGTTATAGCAAATTTACCGGCCCGACCAAGGGGTTAAATGGGCCCGAAATGACTAAGCGGTCCGGTTTCTGGCGGTTTTAAAGGGCGCACACTATCAGCCCCAAACGCGAGAGATATCTGGTGGCGCCGCCCTCGTCGCACGCCTAATGCAAAGGCCGGGCAAGCAATACAGCAAGGCCACAAAAAAGCTCGCTCATGGTTAAAACGGCACTTCGGTCCGGATCGGCGGAATTTAGTGGTTGGCGCAATTGCGTGCTGGTTTACAGCGCTCGCTCTTTACCGAAGTCAGCCTTGGCGCCACATGAGAGATCGCCTTCATTCGTGACACGAAATTCAACCCTTTCAGTGCCAGTGGCGACAATGACGCGGTCCGGGCGCTTCGGATGGGTGATTTTGGCGATCAACACGCCATCGACCACACATGATAGGGCCGATTGGTCAGTTGTTTGACACTTTGCCGCTGTCGAAGACGCGAATACTTTCGTTGGCCCAACAGCGTTCGTCCGTACCAGTCCTTTATCAAGCCTGTAGACCTCGCTTTGCTGAGTAACGATCCTGCACGCAGCAATCGCTGGGGCAGCCGTTGGTTGAGTATCCGCGCCGGCGTAGGCTGTTGCAAGTTGGGCAATTGCAGCAAACACGCCCAACGAAAAAACTCTCCGGTTACACGTGCCGACCATTAGGCGCCTTTCACAAAGAACACGAGGCTAAAGCGCTTCCGCGCCTGAGATAATCTCAATGAGCTCTTTCGTAATCTGAGCCTGGCGTGCGCGATTATATTCAAGCGAAAGCTTGTCGATCATTTCACCAGCGTTACGCGTCGCGTTATCCATGGCGGACATTTTGGCGCCCATTTCAGAAGCGACATTTTCCAACAGCGCCCTGAATATCTGTACCGAAACATAACGCGGGAGGAGCGCCCCTAAAATAGTCTCTTCTTCAGGCTCATATTCATAAGTAGCGCCTTTTAGGTCAGGCGGCTCAATCCCTTCCGGCGCGCGTGCGGGAATGATCTGTTGGGCGGTCGGGATTTGGCTGATCACCGATTTGAACTGGGCGAAGAAAAGCGTCGCCACGTCAAATTCGTCAGCGTCAAACATGGTGAGGACTTTTGACGAGATCGCATTGGCTTCCGCAAAACCGATCTGTTTCACGTCGAGGAAGTCGACCGCTTCAACTATTAAGTCCCCATAGAGACGTTTTAGCTGGTCATTGCCTTTTCGACCGATCGTGACGATCTTGATCGACTTGCCCTCGCCCTGCAGTTTCACGATGTGTTCGCGCGCCAAGCGAACAATCGATGAGTTGAAACCGCCGCAAAGCCCCTTGTCCGCGGTCGCGACAATCAAAAGGTGCCGGTCGTCTTTCCCGGTCCCGGCCAGGAGCCTTGGCGCATTCGGGTCGCCTTCTGCGCCCGCCGCGAGGTTGGCTAAGACGGCCTCCATTTTCTCCGTATAGGGCCGGGATTTTTTCGCCGCTTCTTCGGCTTTTCGAAGCTTCGCCGAAGCGACCATCTGCATCGCTTTTGTGATCTTCTGGGTCGATTTCACAGAAGCAATTCGGTTTTTGAGATCTTTTAATGAGGGCATAGCTAGATTACTTCTTCGGTAGCGTGTGCATCCTATTATTAGTTATGGGGTTTGCGTTAGCGAGTCCTCAAGACTTCACTGAAGCTATAACCCCAGCGCTTGATGAGCGGACCAAATAAGCTTTCAATAAAGATCGCATAAAGCTTGCTAATCAGGTTATTTCGCCGGAAATCACGCCATTTCTCAAAGTAGCTTTGATTAACGTGGGGACGAAGTTGAGTGGCGCTCTTCTTCAAATCCAGTCCGATAAACCTGGACAGCTTGATCAACTCGTCATCGTGATTATTGATTAGGCTTTCATAAGACATAAAATGCACGCGTTTCAAGAATTTAGTGTCATGTTTGACGACCTGATGAGCCACTACCCAATTGGTAAGGATCACCCAATTTGGAATGTTTGCGACCCACTTTTTTACACCATACAACTGCGCTACAGGGTGACGGGTCAAAATTATAAAAGCGCTATCAGGAAAAAACTTTTGCAATAAGCGTGTCCTAAGTATATTTCCC
>JBCCTV010000130.1:0-9157 GCA_039197915.1 Pseudomonadota bacterium
GCTCGCCAAACCGGGCGCGTTGGGGTCAAAGTCGGGCTCGTTGGCGAGCGCGAGAATATCGCCCGTTTCAACATCAATAACCCTTGCCCATCCGGCCGCCGCCTCATAGCGATTAACAGCGTCAGCGAGCGCGTCTTCAACAATCTGTTGGGCGCGAATATCGATTGTTGTTTGCAAGGCGGCTTTTGGGCGCGTTTGGTCAACCACATATTCAAGGCCCATGACGCCGCCCTCGCCTGGCGCTGTATGTCCGATTAAATGGGCGGCTAGTGCGCCTTGCGGATAAAACCTTTTCGTCATGGATCGAAAGTGGACGCCGCCTAATCCGAGCGCAAAAACCCGCTTTTGCTGGCGCGGCGTTAGATCATCAACAACGCTTACATATCGCCCGGCCGCCAATTTTTCAGCGAGCGCAGCAGCGTTAACGCTCGGGAGGACTTTTGCAAGTCTCGACGCGGTTTCCTCAGCATCCCAAACATCATCGCCTTCAATTTCAAGGGCGGTCATGGGTAGGTTAACCGCAAGCAAGCGACCGTTCCGGTCCCAAATTTCGGGGCGCGATTCCGCGGCGATCCGACCGGTACCGCGACCGCCGGCGAAAGTGGCGCGCTCATCCAAACTGACATAGGCGACCCGACCGCCAAGGGCGACGAATGCAACGCTGATGCAAACGGCGCACATGCCAATTCGCCGCCGAGCCGCAGCGGTCGCTTTTGCGCGCCCGCCCAAAACAGTTGCATGGGGCGCGTCAGGCGCAGCGCCCGAGGCGCCAGCATCCAGGAGGTAGGCCGTCGGTTTCTTCCGCCTATTGAATAGTTTCATCCCTCGCTACCAACCCTTTTTTCGGCGCCCTTTAAACACTTCAACATTCGGAAGGAGACCGCCCTATTCCGCGAATCGAGCGTCCGCCATGGCGATGGCGTAGTTAATAATGTCCGCTTCACCGGGGACATTCATAGGCGCCGGCGCATCGTCGCCCAGCGCTTCAGCAAAATCAGCGGCGGAAATAATCTGTACGCCTTCCGTCGGACGCAACGTCGTCAGACTGTTTGCTATTTCCATCAGCCGTTCGGGGCGCTCGAGATGCGCAATATCGGTGCGCAGAAGTTGGATCTGGCGACGCTCTTCCGTCTGCTGACGGTCAATTTTGGCAATGCGCTCCCTGGCGTCAGTAACGCGCGCCTCAGTCTGATACCGGGCAAACGCAACACTCGCGAGGCAAACAATTATCAGGAAAAGCCGGGTCATGAGCCTGTACTCCATTGGCTGAGAAAAGGTGTAAAAATTGGCGTTCGGGGCGCAAATGCGCTCATGTCTTCGCGCGCTGGTGCTGCTGTTCTGGTTCCATACCGTAGCTTCGCCGAGCGCGCCCTTGCGTTCCGCGTGCATTCCTCTGCGGTCGGCGCAATCGCTTTAGACGCGCCCTCAAATGTTGGCGACGGCGCGGCGTCTACGGGCGCGTGACGGGAGGCCGTCGGCGCGGACCGCGTCCTCTCAGCAAAAAATCGCTTTGCAATGCGGTCTTCTAAGGAGTGAAAAGACACAATCACCAGGCGTCCGCCAGGCTTGATAACGGCTTCAGCCGCCAGCAACGCACGCACAAATTGCCCAAGCTCGTCATTTACAAATATCCGGATCGCCTGGAAGGTCCGCGTTGCCGGATGGATTTTGTCTTCTCGTTTCCCGGGCGCAGCGTTGGCGATAATGTCAGCGAGCGCCAAGGTCGTGTCTATTGGCTTTGACGCTCGAGCCGCGACGATTGCGCGGGCGATCAAATTGGCTTTGCGCTCTTCCCCATAAAGACGGAAAATCGCCGCAAGGTCACGCGCATCGGAGCCGTTTACGAGATCAAAAGCGTTCGGCCGCCCGCCATCCATGCGCATGGAGAGCGGACCGTCAGTACGGAAAGAAAATCCCCTCTGGGATTGATCTAACTGCATTGACGACACGCCCAAATCGAAGACAACGCCGTCAACCGCATCGATGCGTAAATCCTCGATCGCGGCCCTCATCCCGTCAAAGGGCGTTTCAACAACGAAAAGACAGTCCCCATAGGCCCTACCCCAATTTTGGGCGGCTTTAATGACGTCCGGATCTCGGTCGAGGGCTACAACGCGAACCCCTGCGCCTGCGCCTGCGCCTAAGATCGCACGGCTGTAGCCGCCGGCGCCCAGCGTGGCGTCAATATAAGTTTCACCGGCGACTGGCCCTAACGCTTCTAGAACTTCCGCCAGCAGAACAGGCTCATGCTGCAGGGCGTCGCTGGGCATACGGATTAAGCTGTAGGAGCGCCGGGCCTGGCGCTTGTTTGCAGGGGCGCTTCGCGTAACGCCATCCGCGCGTCCCGCGCGAGGGCCCGCGCGTCCGTCACAAGTTTCTCCGCGACTTCCAGCGGCAAAATCTGGAAATACCCGCCGCGGCCGATAAAACACACCTCGCCGCTCAACCCGGCAAATTCGATGAACGGTTTCGGGAGAATTGTACGCCCTTCCTTGTCGATCGTCAGTGTGCGGGCCTGCCCCATGAAAGCGAGCTCGAACGCTTCCCTGGTCGGATCGAACGGGTCCATCTGTGCTAGGCGGGCTTGCCAGACATCCAACAGGTCCAGGCCGCCGCAATCGAGAAAAGGACCGGCTACCGATGGCGCACATATGAAGCCGTTTCTCTCTTCAGATCCGTCTTTTTGGTCAGCATCAAGACTGGCCCGTATTTCCGCGGGCACAGGCAATCGACCCTTCGGGTCAAGTCGCTTCGTATGCGAACCTGTGAATAAGGCATTCGCCAGCCGCGCCATTTTCAACATCCTTTTTCGGCCGCCCTGTGCACAACCGGCGGTTCTGTGCCGGGAAAACAGACGACGGCGAAAAAGCTGGTTTATATTGACTAAAGCTGGGTTACCATGGTGAAGACTGGGTCGTCAAAGAAAAATAGCGACTGGCGAAAAGAAATTGCCTCCGAAAGTATCCAGAAATTTATTCGGTCCGCCGCAGATAGCGACGTCTTGGTCTCCCGGGAGCGGCAGCAATGGACTTGGATTGATCGTCAGAAAACTGGGATTGATCGTCAGAAAATTGGCGCGCATGGGACCGGGAAACGTCTTGACCACCACAGCAATGGAAATCCGTTGTTGCATCGCGAGACGCCCGTTTGGATCCGTAACGGCGCTTAAGATTCAAAAACGTTACGCCTTTAATTCGGTAAATATTGAAGCACGCCAAACGTGTGGAAAAAGTCGGCCATGAGCTGTCACGCCATAGGCGCAGCCAGTGATTGCAACCTCAACGTGTTGCACATTGGTTAACCCCGTTGACGAGACTCAGTGCAAATTCTTATCGCGGTTAACCTTTATGAAATGAAATCAACCTTACCGTCTGCCGGCGAAAACAAGAAAAGACCGCGCGCGGGCGTCTCCCGGGATCGCGCGGGACGTAAGAGAAGCGAATAGGAGAGTCTTCATGCGGGTACTGCTGATAGAGGACGATGGGGCGACGGCGCAGAGCATTGAACTGATGCTCAAATCAGATGGCTTCAACGTCTACACAACTGACCTCGGCGAGGAAGGGGTCGATTTAGGCAAAGTCTACGACTACGACATCATCTTGTTGGATTTGAACTTACCCGACATGACTGGCTTTGACGTTTTGAAGTCTCTTCGCGTTTCAAAAGTCAACACGCCAATTCTTATCCTCACAGGCCAGGGCGACATCGAAACGAAAGTGCGCGGCCTGGGCTTCGGTGCTGACGACTATATGACGAAGCCATTCCACAAAGACGAGCTCGTTGCGCGCATTCACGCCATCGTGCGCCGGTCGAAAGGTCATTCACAATCTGTGATCACGACGGGCGAGCTGGTTGTGAACCTCGACGCCAAAACCGTTGAAGTGGCGGGACAACGCGTTCACCTCACCGGAAAAGAATATCAAATGCTCGAACTCCTTTCACTTCGAAAAGGGACAACGCTGACAAAAGAGATGTTCTTGAACCATCTCTATGGCGGAATGGACGAGCCTGAATTGAAAATCATCGACGTCTTCATTTGCAAGCTGCGCAAGAAACTCGCCGCAGCGACTGCCGGAGAGCACTACATTGAAACCGTCTGGGGCCGCGGCTACGTCCTGCGCGACCCAACGGAAGAAAAAGCAGCATCCGTCGCATAAAAAATCGCTAAAATTTCAATTGCATTTACGCCTCGCCTCGTGCGAGGCGTTTTTTTTGAGATGGTTATTGCGCTGTAAAAATAATCCGTGTATCTCCGCGCTCCAATTTGAGAAAGGGACCTAATTATGGCCTGCATGAAAGACCAGTTACCCGCCTCAATCTGACTACGCCGCCTTTCGCCAAGCGATTAAGGCGTAGCCGGACGGCCGCCTAATCGAAACGTCGCCTTTTGCGCGTTAACCGCACGCTGCTCCCAGGACGGAGCGCGTCACTTGACGAAAGTTAGACTAATGAAAATTCAATTCGATCATCCTCTCGGGGATGACGCTCTCCATTTGTCCGAAGACAAATTGAACTTTGGCGCTTATGGGCCAGCAACCCCTATTGTCGCAGAAATATGTCGCGCCCAAGGGTTGAGTACAGACGAAGCGCTCGGCTTTTCGAGACGCGATGTCCATAAAGCGGCGTTTGCTTATGCGGCGATGGGAAACCGTGTGCGCAATGGGAAAACGTTCGCCTATTTCGCGCGGTCATTCCGAGAAAAGCCTTATCGAACACTGTTTGCGAAGGTTGCGCCAGATGCGCCGCCCGGCGCCCACGGATTGGCGATGAAAATAAATGGCCGCCCGTGGCGCCAGAGCAGCTATCGGCGCCTTGTTGCGCTCGCAGGCGATCAAGAAGCGCTAAAAGTACTGCGCCATGAACGCAGACTGACACGACGCGATCTCTTTATTCTAAACGCCCTGCCGGAAGGTTTTCGGTCGCCCGCAATGCTCCAAGCGGCGCGAAAGAAAGGCAGCGCGCATGACGTTGTCTTCGCCATAACGATCGGAAAACGTATTCGGCCTGACCTTGATGACAGGCAATTGCGCGTTAGCCTTGAAGCCGCGAGCACCAGTGGACTTCGGAAGTGGGTACGCAGACAGTTTCGTCACGCGCCGTTCCCGGCGCCGCCGACGGAAAGCATCAAGCTAACCGATGGGCGTATCTTGGTTCCAATTGAAGACTATGAGACGCTAGCGGCTCACGCGCGGGCCTTTGACAATTGCATAAGGGATTACCTGCGGGCAATTTTGCTGAGAGGCTCATGTTTCTATTGGTTCGGTGACAAAAGCCGACGCGCAGATATCGCAATAGTTGAGCTCAAGAACCTGACCGTTGCCGGATGGTTCGTGCACGAGATCCTTGGGCCGGAAAATGCAGAAATTCGGTTTGACGACAGGCAGGCAATTCTCGCAGCGTTTCGTCAGCATGACATTTATCCGACGCCACAAGCAGCCAGGGCGAATGGGTATTGGGACTTGCCGTTATGAGCAATGGGTATCACTTAGATCGAACGGGTAGTATTATAATACTCAGTACCCGTCTAATTCTTCGGTATTGGTGTATTGGCCTCACCGCCGTTTGCGAGAACAAACGCGACAGGCTAAGACCGTGTGAATAAACGCGGGAGGCCAAACGAGTGTTGAAGAAGCGGACGATAGGCCTGTTAGCGGTCGCATTTCTAGTTTCAGGGTGCGCCCAACTTAGTGCTTTTTTAGACAAGCAAACGCCCACCGCCCAGGCGAGCGACGCGCCTGGTGAGGCGGCGGTCGAGCCCCCAGACCAGTCGCCTAACCAGCCATTGGCCACGACTGCCGCCCCCCAACCAGCGCAAGACACTGCGCCAAATCAGGTGGCATCTAGCGCGGCGAATGATGCGCTCCCGCAAGCGGGGAGTGCAACAGCTTCGCAACTGACACAGTCACCAACCGCGAGCGACGCATCGTTTGACGAAAACGCGGATGTCGGAGCCATAGCGCCTGGGTCGCCAGCCGCTGAACAAGCAACCCCGCCGCACGCTGTTGCGCCACCGACCGCACAACCGACGAGCGGGCAGCCAGCGCTTTGGCGCGCGAGCCGTGGAGAAACGGATGCTTACTTGTTTGGGGCCATCCATACGCTCCCCAACAACACCCAATGGAAAACCACAACCTTCCTCGCCGCCATGGCGGATGCGGAAGTCACCGTCCTCGAAGCCGACACCAGCAGTCCCGACGCGCTGTCAGAGATGAATAGCGCTGCAGGCGCATTTGGTTTCTATAGGGATGGACGCACGCTTCAATCAGTTGTCGGCTTAAACAGGGCGGAACGGCTACGCGCGATCGCCGAAGCAAGCGGGGTAGAGACCGCTAGCTTGAACATGATGAAACCTTGGCTCGCGACCTTGCTTGTAACGCAAGCGCTTTTGACCGACGCTGGTTTCGACACAAGTGCGAGCGTGGACGCAGCGGTCGGTCGCCAAGCGATGGCGGAAGGCGATCGCCTGGCCTATCTCGAGACCCCGGTCTTTCAGATTGAAGAGGTTTTAGCGGCGCTTGACGAAGGCGAAACGCTCGTAAACTTTGATCTGACGCTTAGCCAATTCAATGATTTTGAGACACTGGTGCGAAGGCTCTTTAACGCTTGGCTCGCAGGCGACACTAAGATCCTCGAAGAAGAGATCATCGCGGAACTAAGGGCCACAGCGCCGAAGTCGTTCAAAACTCTGTTTACCGATCGAAATGAGACGTGGACCTCGTATATTGCGGAGGCTTTGTTGGGTCAAGACGACCTTTTTATCGCCGTGGGCGCCGGGCACCTCATCGGCGACGGCAGCGTAATCGAAATGCTGCGCGATCGCGGCTACACTGTTGAGCGCATACAGTAGCTTCTAGAGCGCCGGACGCTCACATTGAATCACGCGAAGATCGTCTCAGGCGCTCAAAACAAAGAATCTAGAGCATCGGGTTGATCGCAGCTAATCGCCCGATGCTCTAGGCGGAGCACTTCTCTACATCAGTCTGCATGGCGCGCCGCGCCCGCATGAGAATATCTATAGGGGCTTGAGCGCCGTAAGCGGATAATTCACGCCGCCATGCGCGTGCGCCCTTTTCTCCATGGAATAACCCCGCCATATGCCTGGCGACATGGTGCGGCTTCACGCCCTCTGCCTCACTCATACGTCGAATATAGGCGTCCATTTCTCCGATCACCGCATCGAAAGTGGTTGGCGGGCGGGTGTCATGAAAAAGTAATTGGTCGACGTCGCGCAGGACCGCCGGCGTTCCGTATGCGGCTCTCCCAAGCATTACACCGTCAAAGACTTTCAAATGGTCTTGGCATTCGTCGATACTGCTTATGCCACCGTTTAGGACGATTGTTAGATCCGGTCGAGAAGCCTTGAGCGTTGCAACCAAACCATAATCGAGCGGAGGGACTTCACGGTTTTGCTTCGGGCTCAAGCCTTGCAGCCACGCTTTTCGGGCGTGCACAATGATCGTTTGGACGCCAGCGCCGGAAACCCAATCAACCAATGCAGGAAGCGCTTCGGCCGGGTCCTGATCATCAACGCCGATCCGGCATTTCACTGTAATTGGGACACGAACAGCATCGACCATTGCCGCCACGCACTCGGCGACGAGCGCCGGCGTCTGCATCAGGCAAGCGCCGAAGGTTCCCGATTGTACGCGGTCCGACGGGCACCCGACATTCAAATTAATTTCGTCATATCCGAAGTCTTCGCCAATGGCGGCCGCTTCGCGCAGTTTATCTGGCTGAGCCCCACCGAGTTGCAAAACGACCGGGTGCTCCGATTGCGAATAATCCAGCAATTTCTTTCGATCACCGTGAATGACCGCATCGGCGATGATCATTTCTGTGTAAAGCCGCGCTCGTTTTGTCAGAATACGGTGGAAGTAACGGCAATGGCGATCGGTGCCGTCCATCATCGGCGCAACGCAAAATCGATAGGGGGATGTGAGGCCAGCCATTTCTGCCATTTGCTCTTTTACCCAGAAACATGATCGCCATTAGATCGACCAACATAGAATATGGCAACAGATGACGCGAAGGTGCTAGGGGTTCTTATCAAGACTCTACTTAAATGCACCTCACTATAATTGACGACTAATTATGGTCACCTTTCCCTTCGAAATAAGTCTTTTCATCCCTGCAGGGATTAAATTAATCAAGATCGATAGGGTAGCGCTGCAGCCTAGCGCGTCAGTCTAAAGAGCCCAAATTGGCTTGTTTTCTCATACCCTCGCACGTTGCCGTATACCCTGATGGGACCGCGCCAAGCCCGTAGGCTCAACGCTCTCCTTCGCTCACGAAAACGGACAAGCGCTCGTGATTTGTGCGTGAGCGTTTCGGCGGCCTATGCAAAGGCAAAGGAGAGCTACGATGGAAAAAATCAAAACATTCGCCCCGAACCTAATCGCACTGTTCGCCGCCGGCGTTTTTTTAGACAGCTTGCGGTACAAATTTACCAATGCCCCGGAAACCCAAGTCATTTTTGGTAAACTAAACGCGTGGGCGGCGTCATTTGGGGCTGACGGATTGTTCGCGCAGACCGGACTCTTCAGCCAATACGTCATAGGCGGCGCAGAGCTTGCGGCCTCCGCGCTTTTGGTGATCGGTATCGCCCCCGCCTTTCGCCGTTTACAGGCCGTTGGCGCGCTGATCGCTTTTGCGGTTATGAGTGGCGCGGTGAGCTTCCATTTGTTCACGCCTCTCGGCATCGATCCGAATAATGACGGCGGCGGTTTGTTCGCAGCTGCAGTGACGATCTGGTTCACGTCAATCCTGCTTCTTTTCCTGCGCAGAAAAGCGCTCTTGGCGATCATCGGTGGCCTCAAGACTGCATTTTTCGACACTATGCGCGTTGAATCGCCCGCTAAAAAGCCGCGCGGAAGCGTTAACGGCGAGATAGCGCCTGCCTAGTCGCTTACTCAGACAACCGGTACTGGATCTAGCCGACCGTTTACCTTGGTTGAAACATCGTTAATTCGCCCGCAGCTGCCATTGCGCCCATTTGGCCTAGGGGGGCGAATTAACCGTTCCAGCGCCGCGCAAGCCCTTTCCTTTCACCAAATATTCAACCGCTCGGCGTTAAACGAACTTATGGGCGACTTGGCAGAACATTCTGTGCGAAAAACCGTCGACGCCAGCGATTTTCTTAGGAACGCGCCGGCGATCC
>JBCCTV010000131.1:0-9095 GCA_039197915.1 Pseudomonadota bacterium
GCCGGCGCGGACCTTCCGAGCGGCGCTGTTCGGCAATAACGCTTTTGTGTTCCGCGCCGTGGCCGACGCCGAGGATGAGGACCGCAAGATTCAAGTGATTGGCTACGCTATCTCCCATGACAGCTTTTCAACTGACGATGGCCAGAGGGGCATGTATTTGGCCGACCTCTTCGTTGAAGAGGCCTGGCGGCGCGAAGGGGCCGGGCGCGCCCTCATTGAAGCAGTCTCCAAGCGGGCGCGCCAACGGGGCGCTACGCATCTCTGGTGGACGTCGCTTTCGCAGAACTATCAGGCGCGGCGTTTCTATAAGCGGCTGGGCGCTACGGACCACCCGGTGCACGCCCACGCGATCGATGGACCGGCATTCGATAGGTTTTCATCGAAACGGCGCTAGGGCCGGCGTCAGCCCGCTTCGTTGTCGCTCACAAGAACGGGTCCAGACGCGCCGGATACGCCCGCGTCACGCAGGACGCCAAGCCTGCGCGCGACCTCGCGATAGGCTTCAACCACGTCGCCCATGTCCTTGCGGAAACGGTCCTTATCGAGGCAATCCCCCGATTCCATATCCCAAAGGCGACAGGAGTCCGGACTGATTTCGTCAGCAAGGATCAGGCGCACGAGATCGCCGTCGAACTGCCGACCGAACTCCACTTTGAAGTCAACAAGTCTGATGCCGACGCCCATGAAAAGACCCGACAAGAAATCGTTCACGCGTAGGGCGAGGGCCATCATGTCGTCGATCTCTTGGGGATTCGCCCAATTGAAGGCCGTAATATGCTCTTCCGAGACCATAGGGTCGTTGAGCGCATCGTTCTTGTAATAGAATTCGATCACCGAGCGCGGCAGAGCGGAGCCATGCTCTAGCCCCAGGCGCTTGCCAAGTGAACCGGCCGCGTAATTCCTGACGACAACCTCAAGGGGAATGATCTCCACGTGCCGGACGAGCTGCTCACGCATGTTGATGCGGCGAATGAAATGGGTAGGAACGCCGACCTGCTCCACACCCTGCATAATAAACTCGGAGATTCGGTTGTTTAGGACGCCTTTGCCTTCGAGCACTTCATGCTTCTCGCCATTTCCGGCCGTGGCGTCGTCCTTGAAATACTGGATTAGGGTGCCAGGCTCCGGCCCTTCGAAAAGGATTTTCGCCTTCCCTTCATAGATTTGTTTGCGACGCGCCATGCTTTGCCCTTGTTCGTGACCCAGCCTCTCGCCGTCGGCGTCTGCGGTCATTGTCAGCGTAATCCGGTGCGCCTTGATTTTGCTGCGCCGCAACAAAGCAAGCGAATTAAAATCCAAGCGAACCGCTTTTCTAGGCTTCGCCATGGGTGAATGGAAGCCCAAGGCGTCGACCTTTAGCGAGAGATATACAATCTTTCAGGGTATCTCGCTTCAAGCATTGCCGGCTTTGGGCGTCGTTATTAGTGTTGCGTCGCGGGAGCTGGTTTTGTTGCTTCCGGCTAAGCGCGGAAAGGTCGCATATGTCCAGTTTTGATGACCGTAAGGACAGTTTTGAAGCAAAATTTGCCCATGACGAGACGCTCCGTTTCAAAGCGGAGGCGCGTCGTAACAAGCTTTTGGGGCTTTGGGCCGCGGAACTCATGGGGCTAAGCGGTGATAAGGCGGAAGACTACGCCAAAACCGTGATCGTCGCCGACCTGGAGGAGGCCGGGGACGAAGATGTTTTCCGCAAGCTTCGAAAAGACCTCGACACGGCAGGCGTAGAGCAGTCGGACCATCAAATCCGCCGGCACATGGACGAGTTTTTGCGCCAGGCCGTCGACGAAATCCAAAACGAAAAATGAATTTGAGGGCGTGCGCTTTGAGGCCCGCCCTGTTGGTCTGTCTAGCTTTTATACGGGTTAGCTGCGCCCAGAGTGCTTTGACTTCCCAGTCCTGACCGCGATCGCCGATAAGCGCAGACCGGGCGCCGTTTGTCGCTGGTCGGCGACGAAACGACCGCCCTTTTGTTGGTCGTTTGCGTCGATGCCGAAAGTGAGGGCGGTAGCGGCGGCGATGAGCCCCCAAGTCGTGCTGACCCCGCCGAGCAAGAGGCAAAGCGCGAGGGGGCCGTTCGGTTCATTCATAATAAGGCTGCGGAGGCCCGTGATATCCATGCCGACGATCACGGCGACGAAGACAAATCCAGCCGCCGCGCCAGCAGCAGCATTGAGACCCAAAGCCCTCAGAACATCGCGCTCGCAGCGTTCGGCTTGGCTTTTAAAAGCGACGGTCTCGTATGGCTCGGCTGGCCGCACCGCTAGCCTATGGGAACGCCCAAGAAAGTTCTTTGGCGTCGCATGCGGGTTTAACGTTCGTTGTTTGGTCACAGAAATCACCCCGTTTCCAAGCTAACGCCTTTAGCGCCGCGCGTTTACGCGTAACGCCCGGCGACCCGCATTATTCTCCAGCAAATCGCTGCGGTTTGCGCTGGTCGTCAGCTGGCGTCGTGCTACCCAATACGCGAAGCGGTCAAAGGTCGATCATGGGACGAGTTGCAGGAAAAAAGGCGTTCATCACAGGCGCCGCGCAAGGGCTGGGTGCGTGTTTCGCACGCATGCTTGCTGCGGAGGGCGCAAAAATCGCGCTTACAGACATCAATGACAAAGGGGCTGCCGAACAGGCGGAAATGATTAATGCCGACTATCCGGGCGCTGCGTGTTCGTTCAAACACGATGTGACGTCTCAGGATGATTGGCAGGAGGCGTTAGGCGGCGCCGCCGACGCGATGGGCGGCATTAGCATACTGATTAATAATGCGGGCGTTGGTAGCTTCGGCGACATCGAGACAGAAACGCTGGAAGCGTGGCGACGAACCCAAGAAATTGACGTCGACTCGATCTTTATCGGGACTAAGCTCGCGATGCCCTACTTAAAGAAAAGCCAGCCGGGCTCAATCATTAATATTTCATCCGTTGCCGGCATGCTCGCAGACGCAAGGATGGTCTCTTACAATGCGGCGAAGGCGGCCGTTTGGATGATGACGAAATCCATCGCCCTGCATTGCGCGCGGTCGGGGTATGATATTCGCTGTAACTCTGTACACCCTGTATTTACCAGAACGCCGATCATCGACCCGATCGTCGCGATGGGCGGCGGCGGCGAAACCGGTGAAGCGAAGCTTGTCCGGCAGATACCGCTAAAACGTTTGGGCGAGCCAGAAGATGTTGGGTATTGCGTGCTCTACCTGGCGTCAGATGAAAGCCGATTTGTAACCGCTTCAGAATTTAAGATAGACGGTGGAATAACGGCGCAATAGGGCCTTTAAGCTTGCGGTTCAGCACTTTCATGAAAGCAGCACGATCGCTGCTTTCCTGACATATTGTATCTTTACTGAATAAGGCTCGCGGTGTTGCTTTTCCGACGGCGCGTTCAAGGCAGACGAACTCAAAGCCGATTAAACGTCGCTAATTGCCCGGTGAATATACTGGACGACGACGGACCCTTCGCCTACGCCGGACGCGACGCGCTTTACGGACCCTGAGCGTACGTCGCCGACCGCGTAGACCCTCGGCCAGCTTGTTTCATAAATCTCCGGCATTCGATCAAGCGACCACTTTGCTTTCACAAGCTCGATATTCTCGATCGCCGGACCCGTTTTAATAAAACCACGCGAGTCGCGCGCAACGCTTTCGGGCAACCATTCCGCACACGGCGCGGCCCCAATGAAGAGGAACACAAACGGCGTCTCCAAAGTTTTCGTTTCCGCGCCGCCCACTTTCACGGTGATTGAACGCAACCGCTCACTATCGCCATTAAAACCGTCGATCTCAGTTTCTGGATGCAGGTGAATATTCGCGGTTTCTTCAAGGCGGCGCACAAGATACTCAGACATTGTCTCGCGAATGTCCTTACGCCGATAAAGGACGTGCACCGCTTTTGCATTTTCGGAAAGGAACACGGCCCCTTGGCCAGCCGAGTTGCCCGCGCCGACGATTGCGACTTCGGCGCCAGTGCAGAGCTGCGCTTCCATGGCTGTTGCGCCGTAATAAATTCCGCGTCCCCGGAATGTTTCAATATTGTCAATCGGCAGTTTGCGGTAATCAGCGCCGCTTGCGACCACAATCGCGCGTCCTTCAATTTCACGGCCATCGGTCAGCGACAGCTTATAAACGCCGTCGCAGTCTTCAAGGCGTTCCGCTTGCGCGGGGGCTGCAATCCGTGCGCCGAATTTTTGCGCTTGGACACTCGCGCGATCGGCCAATTCTCGGCCCGAAATGCCAGACGGGAAGCCGAGGTAATTCTCAATCTTTGAGCTTGTGCCCGCCTGACCGCCAGGGGCGCTTGAATCAAGTGTAACAACGGACAAGCCTTCGGATGCGGCGTAAACAGATGCTGCCAGGCCGGCGGGGCCGGCGCCGACTACAATAACATCAGCGGTTGCATGATCCGGCAGAAGGTCGAGGCCCAAGGCTGCCGCCACTTCCGCGAGGCTCGGCCGGATCAGGCGCTCGTCTGCGCCTGCGACGACGATTGGCGTATCCTCCAACGTAAGCCCCAGTCGCTCTACAATCGACTGCGCCCGTGGATCAGCGTCTGCTTCAACCCAGTGGTGCGGAACCGCATGTTTGGTCAGCAAGTCCCGAATAGAAAATGCGTGTTGATCAAAAGCACGGCCAACCAAAACCACGCTTGCCGTGCCAGAGGCGCGCGCCCAGGCGCGCCTTGCGACAAACGCCTTGACGAGCGCATCCGAAAGCCCGGACCTTTCGACTAAGAGCCGTTGAAGGGAAGCATGGGAAATGTGCAGTACACGGCCGGCTTGTTCCATCCTGCCACGGATTAGCGCACGCGCTCCGGTGATCAGCGAGACATCCCCGGTGAATTGCCCGGGCTCAAGCCAGCCGACGCGTCGTTCCTCACCATTTTCGTTCAGGTAAACGTTTAGCCGACCGTCCAGCAAAACGCAGAGATCGACATTTTTATCGCCGATTTCGAAGAGGATTTCGCCAGTCTCGTGGCTCCGGATTTCGCCATATTCCGTTAACGATGCAATTTCCGCGTCGCTAAACCGGTAGTTCATATCAAGTTTTTGATCTTCGCTCATCTCCGGGCCTTTCCACGGACCTAGTTTACCGACGGATGCCGTAAGTCATCCACCGTGTGCCGACTTTTTCCTCGACAACGTCAAAGCCATAGTCTTTTAGGATTTTGTCACATGCATCGTGCGTTCGTTCGCCATTGCGTTCGGCGCCGGTATCGAGGGCGATGACGCTTACCTTTGCAGCGGCGTCCCCGAGGCCCTCAAGTACTTCTGGTTCTGCCCCTTCGGCGTCGCATTTGATCAACGAAATGGCGCCTATTTTGTTTTCTTCAATGAAATCGTTGAGTCTGATCGCAGCAACCGTAATTTTTTCTTCACCATCAACAAACGCCGAGCTATCCGCGCGATCTGGGGCGAGGCCGAAGGATAGGAGGCCTGTTTCCTTCCAAGCGGCGACGCCATGCACGCTGACGTTTTGCAGCTCAGAAACATTCCTGCGCAAGCATTCGCGGACAATCGGATCGGGCTCTAGGCACAGGACACGCGCGCCGTGCCGAGCGCCGATAAAAGCGAACTCGCCTGCGTTTGCGCCAATGTCGAGAACACTACTCTCTGGTGTCAGATGAACGTGTCGCCCGACGCCATACTCCTGCGCTAATCGATCAAGCCTTGCTTCCCAGCCATGCCGATATAGTTTCCAGCGCAGCGGCGACGCTGCGTGCACGTCCCGTTCGTCCGTATGAATAACAACGCATCTGTCCTCAGCCTGCCCATCTTTGCCGAGAAAAGGAGACAGGCGAACAGGTTTGTTTCCGTTTATAGAAAACGCGGCCAGAAAATCCTGACGCAAAAGTTTCATGCGCACAGAAAACGGTAAATTCATTAGGGGTCCGCGGGTCATCCGTTACAATAGTGCCCTGCGCAAAAACTGTGCAACGGTTTTCGGGTCATGCCACAAGGCAATCCGCCCGCGTGCACTAACTCTGGCTTGCCTAGCGATTCATAAGGTGTTCTATGCAGAGCGGCGGAGCCCAGCGGCTGGTGGCTCTTCTGGTGGGCCAGCGAAACACTGGGCGATCGCCATCCATGACTTGGCGGTATCGCCGATCATATCGATGTTGGTGTCAGCGATGTTTCGGGTTTGGGTTACGACCTGACAAAATTCCAACGCGTCCCCAGACACTTTATTGTCGGCCTGCGGATCGTTCCAGGCCCAAATCTCACCGTTAGGTCCATCAAGCTGGACGTATGGCTTCGGAGTTGGCGGCGCCATACCGCGGTTTTTGAAGGCCCAAGAGTAGGTCATCACGCCCAGTTGAGCGATATTTTTGAGACGCTTTGAGGTTGCGCGTTGAACCCCGAGGAGATCATAAATTGCCTGGGCGTGGGCCCAGCTTTCCATCTGTCGCGCAATAATACAGGCGCGCGCGCTCATGTCCGGTCCGGCCCAGGCGAGGCGTTCGTCCGGATCGGTCTTTTTAAATTCATCCGATGTTTTTTCAAAGAGCGTGACCCAAGCGCCGAAAAGGGCCCTTCCTCTGACGCCAGATTGCGCTTCATCGAGCCAGGATTTCTGGACTTGCGAGTGCGAGTTCCCCTGTAGAAGCGCGCCGACTAGCGGCCCCGCAAAGGCCTGAAACGCCTCTCGGCCTTCTAGGGATTTGAGCGCTGCGAAGTTCCACAAATGCAGGTGCGCGATGATGTCTTCAACGGTCCACTCCTTAAAAAGTGTTTTCTGTTGGAAAACATCCTCTGGCTGATCTTTCAACAGAGCGGCAATCGCCCGCGACTCTTCGCGAAAGTCTTCGGCCTCGCTTAGCATACTACCCCTCGCGCCTTTCCGGTGTTTGATCGATTGACTGATCCTAGGACGGATCGGCCTCGATTTCGAGGAGGAGGGCGTCGGCGGCGATTTGGGCGCCGGCGGCGGCGTGAACGGCTGAAACGGACCCGTCGATTGGCGCAAGAATTTCATGTTGCATCTTCATTGCTTCAAGGATCGCCAAGCGATCGCCGCGTTTTACAGGGGCGCCCGCTTCAGCGAACACCTCTAGGAGGAGCCCGTGCATAGGCGCAGTGACTGACCCGGCGCCCGCCGCGTCCTCTGCAACGGCAAAACGCTGGTTCAAATTTGATAGTGAGAAGACGCCGTTGTCAGTATCAAGAAAAATGTGTGACGGATCCTCTGGTGGAGTCAAAAACTTCAGCGAAACCCGAGATCCGCCTATTTCAAGGGTTGCCGTCGTGTCGGCAATCGCGTGCACTGCGACATCGATAGGCGTCGCCTCACCATCGACGAACGCATGAAAATGATTGGTGTCGGTCGCTTCGACGCCGACGCTGATTTCCGCGTCTCCCGCCGCGTAACGGAAGGGCGTACGGATGGCCGATGCACTGGACCAGCCGGTTAGGTGCACTGGCGCGATGATCGCGCTTTCGGCGGCGCTGACTGCGGAGCGCGAATATTGCAGCACTGCAGCGATAATAGCGTCGCGCGGCGTTAAGGTCGGTGTGGTTAGGTCTTCGTCGCGAAAGTTCTCTGCGATAAAGGCTGTTGTCGCTGCGCCAGCTCGGAATGCTTTTTTCTCTAAAGCCTCGATGAGGAAATGCTTATTCGTCGTGGTTCCGAAGAGCGTTGTTTCTTTTAATGCGCGCACGAGTTTTGCCCGGGCTTCATCGCGCGATGCGCCATGGGCGATCACCTTTGCGATCATCGGATCGTAAAATGGCGAAACGGCCCCGCCGCTTGCGACGCCAGCGTCTATTCGAACGCCTTCGCCAGTGGCGGGAGACCAGTGAGCTATTGGCCCTGTCGCCGGCAGAAACCCATCTCCCGGGTCCTCCGCATAAAGCCGCGCCTCGATAGCATGGCCACGGAGCGATATTTCTTCTTGGGACAGATCAAGCGGCATGCCCTGTGCGACCCGCAATTGCAACGCAACAAGATCAACGCCAGTCACCATTTCGGTAACCGGGTGTTCAACCTGTAGCCGGGTATTCATTTCAAGGAAGTAAAATGATCCGTTGGCATCTAATAAAAATTCAACCGTCCCGGCGCCGACATAGTTAATGTCGCGCGCGGCCTTTACGGCTGCGGCCCCCATCTCTTCGCGAAGAGGGCCCGTCATCACCGGGCAGGGCGCTTCTTCAAGCACCTTTTGGTGGCGGCGTTGAACGGAGCAATCGCGCTCCCCGAAATGAACGACATTCCCGTGCCGATCAGCGAAAACCTGTATCTCGACGTGCCGCGGTTCTATGATCGCTTTTTCAAGGATTAAATCGCCGGAGCCGAACGCGTTGATTGCTTCGCTTCTCGCCGTTGAGAGGGCTGATTTAAGATCGCCGTCTTTTTCAACGAGGCGCATTCCCCGGCCACCGCCGCCGGCTGCGGCTTTCACCATCAAGGGAAAGCCGACGTTCCGGGCTTCAGCCATCAGGGCGTCGTCCGTTTGGTCTTCACCCTGATAACCGGGGACGCATGGCACGCCCGCTTCAATCATCCGGCGTTTTGCTTTGGCTTTGTCGCCCATCAAATCAATAGCGTCAGGGTTCGGACCGACAAAAGTAATTCCAGCATCTGCGCAGGCTTGGGCGAACGCTGCGTTCTCGGAGAGAAACCCGTAACCTGGGTGAATGGCGTCCGCGTTCTTTTCTTGCGCTGCGGCGATGATTTTCGACGCGTCGAGGTATGATTCAGAAACCGGCGCCGGACCGATCAACTGTGCGTCGTCCGCCATTTTTACGTGGGGCGCTGCGGCGTCAGCTTCGGAATAAACGGCGATGGTCCGTATGCCCATCGCTTTTGCGGTCCGCATAACCCGGCAAGCGATTTCTCCGCGGTTAGCGATCAGGAGTGTGTTTATCGGTTCGGATCTCTTTGTCATTTCAAGGGCGCCTTTCGCATTACATGCGCGCGATGCCGAAGCTATTTGGTTTCAGCGGTCGGTTGCGGCCTTCCCAACAGGTCGCCAACAGAAAGCCGAGCGTTTGTCGCGTGTCACGGGGGTCGATCATGCCGTCATCTTGGCAGTGGCCGGAGACATAAAACGCGCCGGCCTGGCTATTGAAAAGATGCACCAGCATCTTCTCCTGCATCGCAAGTTGCTCTCGA
>JBCCTV010000132.1:0-9094 GCA_039197915.1 Pseudomonadota bacterium
GGCCGTTGAAGGGCAAAAACGCTTTCGCGGCGTGCTCGCAGGGGTTGAAGAAAACGCCGTATGCCTTGATATCGACGGTGAGGCGGAGACGGCGCTCATTCCCATGGCTTGGATCGCCGACGCAAAGTTAATCCTGACAGATGAGCTGATTGCTGAAAGCCTTAAGGCGGCAAAGCGTTCAAGCGAGCAAGAGGTCAAACCGGATTCTAGCGAACAGCCCAATGGCGATAGACCCAGCGGCGAGCAGTTCTCTGAAAAAGAACGCGCTTGAAAGAATGATGGAGAAAACGCATGAACGCTCTCATGCTCAAATTTGAACAAAGCGGAGTGGCTCAATGAGCGCCGTCAGCGCAAATCGCCTTGAATTGCTGCAGATCGCCGACGCGGTCGCGCGGGAAAAGTCGATCGACAAAGCCCTCGTTATCGAGGCGATGGAAGATGGGATGGCGAAGGCCGCCCGGGCGCGCTACGGCCATGACACCAATGTTCGTGTGGAGATCGATCCGGCGACGGGTGAAACTCGGTTTTGGCGCCTCTTAGAAGTTGTCGAAGAGGTTGAGCTCGACGCGGCCCAAATCGGCCTTGATGATGCGCGTCACAAAAATCCCGCGGCAAATATTGGCGACTTTATTTCCGAGCAGTTGCCGCCGATGGATTTTGGACGCCAGGCGGCGATGTCTGCGAAGCAGGTCATTACCCAGAAAGTTCGCGACGCTGAGCGCGACCGACAGTACGAAGATTATAAAGACCGGGTCGGCGAAATCACCAACGGCATCGTCAAACGGGTTGAGTACGGCCACGCGATCGTTGACCTCGGCCGGGCGGAGGCGGTGGTTCGGCGTGACCAGCAATTGCCGCGCGAAGCCTACAGAAATGGCGATCGGGTGCGTGCTTACTTAATGGATGTGCGGCGGGAGCCGCGCGGGCCGCAAATCTTTCTCTCTCGCGCCCACCCACAATTTATGGCGAAGCTTTTTGAGCAGGAAGTACCGGAAGTCTACGACGGCGTGATCGAAATAAAAGCCGTCGCCCGCGACCCGGGAAGCCGGGCAAAAATCGGTGTGCATTCGAAAGACGCGTCCATTGACCCGGTCGGGGCGTGCGTTGGTATGCGCGGCAGCCGCGTCCAGGCGGTTGTTAATGAGCTTGGCGGCGAGAAAGTCGATATTGTTCCCTGGTCTGAGGATCAAGCGACGTTTGTTGTCAACGCGCTCGCGCCAGCGGAAGTGGCCAAGGTCGTCCTCGATGAAGAGCTTGAGCGCATTGAAGTTGTGGTGCCCACGGAGCAGTTATCGCTCGCGATCGGTCGGCGCGGCCAAAATGTGCGCCTCGCCTCGCAACTTTCGGGCTTTGAAATCGACATCATGACCGAAGAGGAAGAAAGCGCGAAACGCCAGGAAGAATTCCGCCAGCGGTCGGAGCTTTTTATGAACGCCCTCGACGTCGACGACATTATGGCGGGGCTGTTGGTTTCTGAAGGTTTCGCCAAGGTCGAGGAGATCGCCTTTGTCGGCGTTGAAGAGTTGATGGAAATCGACGGCTTTGACGATGAGACAGCCCAGGAACTGCAAGCGCGCGCCAACGACTTTTTGGAAGAGGAAGCGCGTAAACTCGACGCCCGACGCAAAGAGCTGGGCGTTGAAGATCCGGTTGCTGAAATCGATGGGCTCGATCTGAAAATGGTCGTCACGCTTGGCGAAAATGACATCAAAACTATGGAAGACCTCGCCGGTTGCGCAACCGATGATCTGACCGGTTGGACCGAACGCGTCGACGGTGAGCGTAAGCATTTCGAGGGCATCCTCGAAGGTTATAAGATGGCCCCGGAAGCCGCTGAAGATCTAATTATGCGGGCGCGCGTTGCAGCTGGTTGGCTGACGCAAGAAGAGCTTGATGAGATGCGCGCCGAGGCGGAAGCCGCCGCGTTGGCTGAAGAAGAAGGCGAGGGGCCCGTTGCCGAAGCCGTCCAATGAGACAGACTTTACGGCTGAGAAAGTCGACGCGGCGCCCCTCGGGGCGCCGGCAGATCCCGCTCGCGCGTTAGATGGATCGTCCAGCAACGCACCTAAAAACAGCAGCGCGCCTAAAAACAGTAACAAATCCCGAAAGAATAATGGATCTAGAGGCCATGACGCTGGGCTCGAAGCGGGGCTAACGCCGCCGCCTGGTGCAGACGGCAGGGCGTCAGCTGCACCAGATACCAATCATCGCTCGGATAGCGCCTGTATGCCTGGCGGGCGTCGTCAATCGCCTGAACGCCGTTGCATCATTACTGGTGAAACGGGGCCAAAGGCGACTTTTATTCGGTTTGTCTGTGATCCTGACGGCGTTGTAACGCCTGATTTGGCGGAACGGCTTCCAGGGCGCGGCGCCTGGGTTTCCGCTGAAAAATCTTGCGTGCGCAAAGCCGCCCGGTCTGGCGCCTTCGCCAGAGCTTTTAAAGCGCCGGCGACAGCGCCGGCGGATTTGGACCAGTTGGTTGAGGACGCGCTGAAGGCGCGAGCGTTGTCGAGCTTAGGGCTTGTGCGCCGCGCCGGGTTGGCGGCGCTCGGGTTTGATGAGGGCTCAAAGGTTTTGCGGCGCGGCAATGCGGTGTTTGCCTTGAGCGCAATCGATGCTTCCGCTGACGGGGCGGAAAAGTTGGGCCGCGCGGCCGCCGCTGCGGGCGCTCTTTTCTTGCGGTGCTTTACCGTGAATGAGCAGTCGCTGGCGATTGGCGCAAATGCTGTTCGCCACCTTGTTGTGCGCCATGGCAGTCCGGCGATGAGCGCAAAAGCGGCGCTTTTGAAGTTTTGTGACTACCAAGGCGAGGCGCTTGGCGCCGCTCAAATGAAGCCGCCGCCGACGTAGGGCGGGACTTAGCGCCGATCGGCGCGCCTTTTCCGCGCGGACCATCTCTCAATTGGTCTAATGCGGGAACAATATGTAGACCGCGGTTCGCTGGGGCGGTATGTCGGGGCCCGGCGTGAAGAGCGTCGGTGCGTGCACCAAAAAAGCGCGCCGGAACGGAGAGGCAATGACCGAAGACGTCGACACGAAGTCGGAGACTGAGAAAAAAGGCAGGAGACCGCTGTCCCTGCGACGCACAGAGACTGGCGCTGTAAAGCAAAGCTTCTCGCACGGCCGCACGAAAACGGTTGTTGTCGAAACGAAGCGCCGCCGGGTCCTGTCTCCGAAGAGTAAAGCGGATGCAAGCGCTGATGCGAGCGTCGCGCCAGCGTCCTCGAAATCTGCGGCCTCAAAACCAGCGCCTAAGAAAGCGCCAAGCGCGGCTGACGCCCAAGACGCAAAACCCGCTGGTGCGAAAGCGCAAGATGCGGGGAAAAAAGGTGCGGTCCTTCGCACTCTCTCCGAAGACGAAAAGAACGCGCGCGCGGCGGCCCTTTTAAAAGCCCGCAAAGAGGGCGAGGAGCGGCGCAAACGCGAAGAAGCCGAGCGCGCCCAACGAGCCGAGCGTGAAGCCGAAGAGCGCGCCAAGCTTGAGGTCGAACGGGCCCGCCAGGCCGAAGAGGACGCCCGCCGCGCTAAAGAAGCCGAAGAGCGTCGCAAGGCGGAAGCTGAAGCCCAACGCCTACTCGAAGAAGAAGAGGCCGAGCGCAAAAGACGAGCAGAGGCGAAAGACGCGCGCGGTCGCGGCAAAGCCCCAGCCAGTGTCGATGCTGAACAAAAACCGCGTGAGGACGATCCCGATAATCCGTTAGCGAAGCTTGGCGGGCGGCTTAAGACAAAGCGCAAGGGTCTCGAAAACCGCGACGCCAAAGCGAAAGACTCACCGCGCAGGCGAACCGGTAAGCTGACGATCGCCAACGCCCTCGAAGATGATGAGCGCCAGCGCTCTTTGGCGTCAGTGAAGCGCGCCCGGGAACGGGAACGCCTGGCGCGCCAGCAACGCGGCGAACAGCAAAAAATTGTCCGTGAAGTTACGATCCCGGAAACCATTACGGTAACCGAGCTTGCCTCGCGCATGGCCATGCGCGCTGTTGATCTCGTCAAAGAGATGATGAAGCAGGGTCAAATGGTGACCGCAAACGAGACGCTGGACGCCGATACGGCCCAGCTGGTCGTCGAGGAGCTTGGCCACACGCCGAAGCGGGTCGCCGAAGCCGATGTTGAGGAAGGCCTTTTTGACGCTCCGGACGACGCAGACGCGCTCGCCCATCGTCCCCCCGTGGTGACGATTATGGGACATGTCGACCACGGAAAAACGTCACTCCTCGACGCGTTGCGGCAAACAAATGTCGTCTCCGGTGAGGCTGGCGGGATCACCCAACATATCGGCGCCTACCAGATTGAGGCGGGTAAAGACAAAAGTAAGATCACGTTCCTCGACACGCCAGGCCACGCAGCTTTCACATCGATGCGCGCGCGTGGCGCACAAGTGACCGATATCGTTATCTTGGTCGTCGCCGCAGACGATTCGATTATGCCGCAAACGGTTGAAGCGATCAGTCACGCCAAAGCCGCTGAAGTGCCGATCATTGTCGCGATCAACAAGGTCGATAAACCAGACGCCGACCCGACGCGCGTGCGCACAGACCTTCTGCAACATGAGCTGCAGGTCGAATCGATGGGCGGTGAAATACAAGACATCGAAGTTTCGGCGCTTAAGGGCACGAATTTAGACGGACTGCTCGAGTCGATTACTCTGCAGTCAGAGCTTTTGGAGCTTAAGGCGAACCCTGAACGCCCGGCCGACGGTGCGGTTGTTGAGGCGCAGCTCGATAAGGGGCGCGGTCCTGTTGCGACCTTCCTCGTGCAACGCGGCACACTAAAACGCGGCGATATCGTGGTTGTTGGCGCTGAATGGGGGAAAGTTCGCGCCCTGACCGACGATAAGGGCGCGCAGGTTAAAGCGGCGGGTCCGTCGACACCGGTCGAAATTCTGGGGCTAAACGGCGTCCCGGAACCTGGCGATCGTTTTGCGGTTGTGGAAAGCGAAGCGAAGGCGCGCGAAATCGCAGATTTCCGCCAGCGCAAGCGGCGCGAACGCGAAGTTGCGAAATCGTCAGGTTCATCGCTGGAACAAATGATGGCGCAGCTCCAAGACGCTGAAATCAAAGAAATGCCGATCGTGATTAAGGGCGACGTGCAAGGCTCGGTTGAGGCGATCATTGGCTCGCTCGAAAAGATGTCTACGGATGAAGTACGCGTGAAGCCTCTGCTGACCGGGGTTGGCGGGGTGACGGAAAGCGATGTGATCCTGGCGGCCGCCTCGGGCGCCCCGGTTATCGGCTTTAACGTTCGCGCGAATAAAAAAGTCCGCGAAGAAGCGGAACGTCAAAGCGTTGAGATCCGGTATTATTCGGTTATTTACGATCTGCTTGACGACGTGAAGGGCGTGCTCTCGGGCATGCTGGATCCGGAACTGCGCGAAACGTTCCTCGGCAATGCCGAAATTCTGGAAGTGTTTACGATCAGCCGGGAGAACAAGAAAAAGGTCGCCGGTTGCCGTGTCACGGAGGGCTCAGTGCGCCGCGGGGCGAAGGTGCGCCTCATCCGCGACGATACGGTTATCCACGAAGGCGAGCTCTCCCAGCTCAAGCGCTTCAAAGATGACGTTCAGGAAGTCCAGTCTGGCCAGGAATGCGGCATGAGCTTTGCGAATTACGAGGACTTGCGCCAGGGCGATGTGATTGAGTGCTTCGCCGTCGAGAAAGTTGCGCGCACGCTCGACTAAGCATTGAGCGCAGCTGCTTCACTCCGATGCGAATGCGGCTGCGCGTAACGCGATCGCGTGTGGATATGGCGCGCTCGTTTGCTTAAGTATTCAGTACGGAAATTAACTGGCTATGATCGGATGGTTGGTCTCAACCTGTTCGGGCTGTCATCAATGATGAAACGCGCGTTAGAACATCATCGGACGATTGGCTTTACTCCGCCCGCTGCCCTGAATTCTGTGCGTTTGGGCGCCTGAGACGATGTTTCCCGGATCCAATAGCGTCATCCGGTGCTCTGTCTCCATTCTTTATCGCTAGCTCGCAACGCGATTGTTAAAACCATGCGCCTAAAATTAGCTGGATACGTTCAGCGGAACAAAATTTCCGATGAAGCGCACGGGGCCCGTCGCGAAAACACTGAAGATCTATGGTAGCTTTTGGATCGCATCGGCGCTGGTTGCTGAAGTCTAGTGCAACGTCGCATCAATCTGAATCGCTTCTTTGCTCTAGGTTTTTTGTTGTGTCCCGTTTTCTGACGCCCAACCGGTCTCCACTTGGTCGGAAAACGCTCAAGCTATCTCATTTTACGCGGCATACGTATTTTCGCAAGTACAGGTATAAATAGTGAAAATCCTTAAGCTGATCATTTTACTGCTGGGCGCTCTCCCGCTTGTCTCGATCATCGGACCTCAGCAAGCGTTTGCACAAAGCGAACAAGACGCAGGGCCAACGGACGAAATTGTCGTTTTCGGCGCCCGCGAAGGCCCTCGGTTCTGGCGCGTAAAAAGCGGCGATGGCGAAGCGTTTGTTTTGCCGACGACGCGCTTCACGCCGGAAGACTTTGAATGGTCGGACCGCCAGCTAAAATTCCTCCTAGAAGAAACAACTTTATTGATTGCGCCGACGCAAGCGGAGGCGAGCGCTGGCGCCCGGGCGCGCATGGTCGGGGCGGCGCTGCGCACAATTACCATCAATCGAGGCCGGCTCTTCATGCCGAAAGGCGTTACCTTGGCGGACCGGGTTGGGGCGGATCTTGCGGGGGCCTTTGCGCTCTCGTCTGCGCGCGTTGAAGCGCGCGCGCGGGCAAAACGAGCGGCGCGCCGCGATAAAAGTAGCGCCGAAGGCAATGAGGTCGACCGGCAAGAAACGCCTGAGCCGGCCGAAGACGCAATTGCCAAAGCGATCGAAAACGCAGACCCCAGTCGCTTCCACCCGATTTTTCAGTCCGGCGGCTTAATCGGCGATGCGGTCGATGCGGCAGGTCTGGAGAGTTTCGAAGACAGCGCTGAAAAACACATCCGAAAACTCGCGCGCAAAGCCAAAGTCGAGACCAAACCCGTCGCCGCGTTTCAGCTCGCTTTTGCCGATATGCGCAGTTTTCTTCAGTCGGCTCAGGATTTTTCCGAAGACACGAACCGCGCCTGTATCCAGGCCTCAATCGATTTCGCCGAAGATGGCATTGTCGAAGCCGCGACGCGCGCCCGCGATTGGGCCCGCGGCAATGTCGAAAGCCTTATTGCAAGCGCGGACGAGACGACGTTCGACGGTTGTGCGCTCGCGATCTCAAACGAACTTGGCGGGCTTCAAACGCTGGGGGGAGCGAACCTCGCCGCGGTCGATCTCGTGTCCCCTTGGATGGTCGCGATTGAAGACGCGCTTGATGGGGGCGGCGTCACTCTCGCTTTGGTTCCTTTTGAGGTTTTTTTGAAAACTGGCGGCGTGCGTGAACGCCTGATCGCCCGTGGGTCTGAAGTGATTGACCCCTGATCCACGATTTGATGCCCACCGTCGCGGACAGCTGGCGGGTATTCGCCCGTAAAGACAAAAAATTCACTCATATTTAGATATAGGTGCACTATCGAGTGTAAGTACGATGCCAGAAATTATAGCATCTGTCGTTCGAATTGATACGATTGGGATCCGCATTTTGGGTGACCAGTGATTCCCTCTCTTTCAGGGCGAAGCACAATGCGAAAAGTCTATTTCGATGACTTTCGCCGTAGTGTCGTTCGATATGTTTAGCAGGTCTATTCGTGCCGCCATAACGCTGATTTGTTTTGGGGGCTGCGCAACTTTATCATTTTTCTAGTGCGCCAGTACCGCCAGATCCGCTGCATAAAGAGTAAACCTCGGGATGGCTCCATGAATCCAGCTGCGTTCCAAACCTATTTGGATACCCAACCGGTCCCAAGCCTGCGCCCAGGTGATATCGTTATTGTCGAAAAGCTATCCTCTCAAACGAGCCGCAGGGCAGAGGAAATCAAAAAAGCGGCTGGACGTTGACTACTCTCCCTCCCAGCCTGCCGCCCATAGCAAGGGATGAAAAAAACCGATGAGGCCGCCCGCTTGGCTTATCCTAGAGCCGAGCGTATGGGACATTCAAGAGGTGGTCTGACGAACAAGATCCATGCTCTCTGCGATGCGCATCGCCTGCCGATTAAACGGAAACTGACGGTGGGTCAGGCTCGTGACGGGCGATCAGCCGAAGACATGCTCGCCGCTGCCTATGGTGCAGGCTAAATGAGTCAGGACCTAGCAGCCCGAGTCGCATGGGCGAACTTAAAACCGATGCCCGCCTATAAATGCATCTCGGCCTTTGATCGGTTCCTCTACAGATACCAAAACGTCGCCAAGTTTTTTTCAACCCGCTCAAGCACTTCTGTGCATTCGTAACTTGCTATGAAAAACACGACGCAAACTTTCTAGCGCTCGTCAAACTCGCCGCAGCACGAATATGGTTGCGGGCTGAAGAGTCGTTGTCTTAGCGTGAGAAAAAGCCGAACCCACGGCTGTTCAAGATCTTACATGTCTGGGTGCAATGCCAATCAACGAGGATTTAACGAGTTTTCAAAAAAATTAGGTGCTCTAAACTCATGCGAAGAATGCATTTGTGTTCAAAGCTAGACTATAAACGTTTTACCTACGAAAAGACCGGTGCTTAATGAATTTAGCAAAACGAATAAGCGGAAAGCTTAACGCCTTAACAAGGCAAGTAGCGAATATGAAAGCGGTGGATAAGAGGCTGCTTTTTCAGTTTCAAGAAATTACGTCTCTATCAAAATTATTTGCGTTAATGGACGTCGATTGCGTCTTCGATATCGGGGCAAATCGCGGTCAATATGCAAAACTGCTAAGAAGTCAGGTTAAGTACCGAGGTAGAATTTTATCCTTCGAGCCAGGTCCAGCTCCTTACAACGTATTAGATTGGGTATCTCGGAATGATAGTCTCTGGCACACCGAGCAGATTGCCTTAGGCGAGGAAAATGGAACTGCTTCGCTTAATGTAATGGCGCTCGATGTTTTTAATTCGATAGCGAAGCCAGGTGGAGACAGTAAGCAATTCGCACAAGGCCAAAACGTTGTAAAAGACACTGTCGAAGTCCGGCAAGAAACACTCGAAACAGCGTTTCTGAGACTGCATAAGGAGTTCGGGTTTA
>JBCCTV010000133.1:0-9068 GCA_039197915.1 Pseudomonadota bacterium
ATATGCAGCATAGGTTAGCGCACGGTATATATGTCACTCGTTTCGCGCGGCGCAATGACCCCGCCCGCGTCGAACGTTCGCGCTTTTCAATTGAAGGCCATAACCCCAATTAAAGCGGCAGGAGCAGCCATGGCGACCGAGCAAGCGGACGGTAGTGTTATTGCAGCCTTGAGGCTGCGCATAAAGGAGCTTTTTGGCGATCGCGTCGAGGGCGTCTCAGCGACTGGCGGCGACAGCTTTCGCTTGCTCTTAGATGTCGGCGGCCTCGAAGGCGCGCAAGCGAAGTCTTTGGTTGCCGACGTTGAACGAGAGGCGGCGAGTGTTGCCGGCGTCAGCAAGGTCTCCGTTGTCGCCACGGCCCATGGGACAGGCTCCGCGTCCACTGGCGCAGGGACTACTGGCGCAGGGACCACTGGCGCGGCGCCAAGCGCGCCGCGAACGCCGGGCGGGCACGATAATCCCATCGGCTTGCGTAAGCGAAAACGCATCGCTGACGCTGGCGAAACCCTACCGAACATTAAAAACGTGATCGCCGTTTCCTCTGGCAAAGGCGGGGTCGGCAAATCGACCGTGGCGGCTAACCTGGCGCTCGCCTTGTCTTCGCTCGGCCATTCCGTCGGCCTCCTCGATGCGGATATTTACGGGCCCTCCGTACCCACCCTGTTTGGCGTGTCGGAAAAGCCGCCCCTCGAAGACGACAAGATCATCCCCCATGAAAAATTTGGGCTCACCTTGATGTCGATCGGGTTTTTGGTTGACCCGGACAAAGCGCTCGCCTGGCGCGGCCCCATGGTGATGGGCGCCCTGCGCCAATTAATGAACGATGTCGCTTGGGGCCCTCTCGACACGCTTGTGATTGATACGCCGCCAGGCACCGGCGACGCCCATTTGACGCTTGCACAAACCAAACGGCTCACCGGCGCAATCATTGTTTCTACACCACAGGAAATGGCGCTCGCCGACGTGCGTCGCGGCGTTGAGCTTTACCGCAAAACCAATGTTCCAGTCCTTGGCGTTATCGAAAATATGGCCTGGCTGGAAGACGCTTCAGGCGCTCGCATGCATCCATTTGGGCAAGGCGGCGCCGCTCGCGCAGCGCAGGATCTTGATGCGCCGTTTCTTGGCTATCTGCCGATGTTCCCCGCCCTGCAAGCCGCCTGCGACGCTGGCGAGCCCCTGGTTTACGCTGAACCGGAAAGCGAGGCGTCCAAGGCTTTTTTAGCGCTTGCCCAGGCGATTAGTGAAAAGATCTCGGCCCCCTGAACCGACCCCGATGAGGCTTGCTCTCGCGAATTACTTAGGGCGCAGCAGAAGGTAGAGTAAGCGTATTCAATCCTTATGAAGACGCCAGTTCGCGCCGCTACCAGCCGGCGCCCCCTACCGACCAGCCACCGTGTGATCGTGAACGATCCGCCAAGCGCCGTCGAAACGACGCATAACCAATGTGAAGACGCCATTGTCGCGCGCGCCCCCGTCATCGAGATTATACCGGCCCACGACGACAGCGACGTCATTCGTGACCATCTCGACCTCGAGATCCCGGAAGGAAAGAACGCCTAACGGCCCGCCGTCGCGGTAGCGATCCTGGTACCGCCGTAAGGTTTGCGCCCATCCGCTTGTGACGTCTGTTCCTGAAACAAAGCGCATGTTCGGGCTTTTCCAATACCCCTCCATAAAGGCGTTCAAATCACCTTCATTCCAGGCGGCGGCTTGGGCGTTAATCACGCTGCGGATCACATCTTGGGTGGGACGAAAACGGGGTACGGAAACATTCTCGCGCACAGCTTCAGGCGCGAGTGCTGCAACCTGCTGCGCATTCTCCGCTTCGCGTCGGCGCCGTTTCTCGCGCTCGAAACGCTGCACGATTGAGTTGCCAGAAGCGTTTCCAGAGGCGTTTTCAGACTGGTCGGCCGCTTGGGCGTTATCGTTTGACGCCAGTTGCGCGCTGTCAGTTTCCGCTGCGACAGCCTCAGGTTGGGTGACGTCTGAGGCGGCTGCCGAGCGGATAACGGGTTCTGGATCCGGAACAGGCTCAGGCGTTGCGCCGACGATCCGTCCGGCGCCGCTTGCGACGCGAACCGCGGACGAGCGCGCAGCGGTTGCATCGGCCACTAAGTCGGCGGGGCCGCGGCTTGCCGTTCGGCGCACGGGCGTTACCGGTTCGCTGTTTTCGACTTTGCGCTGGGCCTCTGCAGTTCGCTGGGCCTCAGCGTTGCGCTGGGCTTCTGTGTCTTGGTCGCCAGGTCTAGCACCCGACAAAATCTCTTCGACCGACCGAATACGCGGCGCGCGCCTTTGCGCTTCCCTCGCACGATCGCTCGCGGACCCACTCGGTTGGGAAATTGCCGCCGACGGCGACGGTACTTCAATCTCAGCCGCGTCAGCGGTCTCTGCGTCTGCCGAAGCCAGGCTTTCAGCAGCTTCTGACGCGGTTGCGGGTTGGGGCGCAATAGCGGGACCTGTGGCGGGACTTGTGACAGAGCTTGTAACCGGGGCTGGCGAAGGAGCCGCCACCGCAGCCGCCGCGATTGGCGCTTCAGCTGCGGCTGCTGCGGCGGTGGGCGCAGGTGCAGATAACGTTTCAGCGACAGTGCTCGGCGCAGAAGCGTTCTCGCTTACAGTTTCGGAAGCTTCGGCGCGATCGCCGTTAAGCGCTTCGGCGAGCGCGTTTGAACAGGCAAATCCGCTTTCGCCGAGCCGCCCGGCGATGAGCTCAAACTTTTCGTTGCAGTAACTTAGACTGTTATTCGCGTAATAGGGCCTTTTGACAGGAGCGCCAGCGCCAACGCCATAGGTCTGCTTAACGTCGCATGTGCGGCCACGAACGCCCGGCGAAACGATCTCTAATTTGCGTACTGATGAACCGGCTGTGCAAATGACAGCGCGCGTCGTCACCCCAGCGCCCGACTGCGCCGCCGCCTGACCGGAAAGCGCGGTCAGGCCCGCAGCGGCCACGGCAGATAATAAAGCGCCAGCGCGCGGTGAAACTACGCCAATATTATAGCGATCAATGATATATTTTGAGACCATCTCAATCCCTCTATAGTCTCGAACCTTTTTACTCTCAGCCGCCTATTAATTTGCGGCCTCAACCGTGCGGCGCAGCGCCTTTTCCCTAAGCCTAACAAGGGCCTTGGCCCGCAACGGCGTTTGCAGAAACGCTTAGCAAGTTTGACGCCGCGTCACGGGTTTTTTGTTATCGCGCTAAGCCGCGAAAACAGGCCTTACCACTGCTTAATCGACAATTACCGCTTTAGGTCCGTTACCCCCGACTATCCTTATAAATCGTTCTTATAATTGATCGCTAGGCGCTCAAGCGCCGGAATGCAGCCGATCTAGGATGAAAAACTCGCAAGGATAGTCGTTTTGGTCACTCGCCCCGACCGAAAACAACCGTCGAATGCGCCACTGGTCTGGGTTTATCTCGGGGAAAAACGCATCGCCAACGGGCTGAGCGGCCACCTTGGTCAAATATATGCGATCGGCCCGTCGAAGCGTCTGGGCGTAAACTTCCGCCCCGCCGATGACACAGATTTCCGGTGTGCGTTTTTCCTCAGCGCAAGCGTTTGCGCGATCTAACGCAGTATCGATATCGCGCGCCGAAATCGCGCCGTCGAATTCCGCTGATGATCGGGACACCACAATGTTGTCGCGCGACGGCAACGGTTTACCGATACTCTCAAAGGTTTTTCGCCCCATAATAACAGGCTTGTTCACGGTGATGCGTTTGAACCATTTTAAGTCGTCGCTTATGCGCCAGGGCAAATCGCCCGCGGCGCCGATGGCGCCGTTCTCGGCAACAGCAACCACGAGCGCGAGCGCAGGCCCTTCACAATCGGCGCGGAACGTGACGCCCCGCACTGGGCGGTCGGCGCCAGGCGTCATACGGCAACCGGCGCCTGGATCGCCGCATCCGGTTTATAGTTCAGGACACGGATGTCTTCATAGGAAAACGAAAACAAGTCGGTGACGTCTGGATTTAACTCCAATGTTGGCAATGGCCCCGGCGTGCGGGAAAGCTGCAGCTCCGCCTGTTCGATATGATTTGAATAGAGATGAACATCGCCAAAGCTGTGCACAAAGTCGCCCGCTTGCAACCCGCACACATGGGCGACCATTTCCGTCAGAAGAGCATAAGACGCAATATTGAAAGGAACGCCTAAAAAGATATCCGCCGACCGCTGATAAAGGTGGCAAGAGAGACGGCCATCCGAGACGTAAAACTGAAACAGACAATGGCAAGGCGGCAACGCCATTGTTTCTAAGTCAGCCGGGTTCCAGGCGCTCACGACCATCCGGCGGGACGCAGGGTTTTCTCTTATTTCACGCAGAACATACGCAATCTGATCAATTGTGCGTCCGTCACGCGTCGGCCAGGACCGCCACTGGCGGCCATAAACCGGCCCGAGATCGCCGTTCTCGTCGGCCCATTCATCCCAGATGCTGACCCCGTTTTCTTTTAAGTAGGCGATGTTGGTGTCGCCTTTCAGGAACCAGAGGAGTTCGTGAATGATCGACTTCCGGTGCACCTTTTTTGTGGTGACAAGCGGAAAACCCTCGCTTAGCGCAAAACGCATCTGCCCGCCAAAGAGCGAGCGCGTGCCTACGCCCGTGCGATCGATTTGCTCGCTGCCGCGATTAAGAACGTCGCTTAGGAGGTCATGATATTGCTGCATGGGCGTTCCTTCGAACGATTCGGGCCCTCGTTAGAAAAGGCGACGCGTGTCAATTCCGCCGCACCGGCGGGCCGCTAGCGCAGGAGCCGGCGTGACTCGGTTTTGACAGCAGTCAATCCGAAAAACACGCCCACCGCAAAGTGCGAACAGGCCCGAAAAAATCTCAAAACCGAATTTACCTCAAGACCGTCCGCCTCTCGCCGTCTGAATGACAAAATGATAGGGTCCGTTTGGGGTGCAGGTGGGGAGTTTAAAGCGATGGCGAAGTCGCGGCGCAAAGACAACAAATCTGAAGATTATCGCTCAGTTTTTGCGCAAAGCGCTGGGCCCGACCGCGCTGACCAAAACGCACCCGCATTAGGCGAGCAAAAACCAGAAAAAACGCCACGGGTTGCACAGGAAAAGTCTTTGCGCGCTGAACCCCTGACTAGAAGCTACCGCGACGGAAGCGGCAGTCTTGACCGGGCTGGGAAACGGCAAAGCGACGGCCAGGGGCTGACTTTATTCGGCGCGCTCGTCGGCCTCGCCGCCGGTATTGCAACCTATGTCGTCGGCGAGTTTTGGCTGCAAGACGCTGAAGAACCGGCGCTAGCCCTGACGACGATGGCCTTCATCGTTAGCGCCGCCATCGCCACCTTACTGCTCGTGAAGCGGGGTGATTTCCCGCGCAGCAGCGCTGTTGGCGCTCTGCTTGCGTTCATTTTGACAGCGCCAAACTACACGATGGCCGCGGCCGGGCAGGTCGATTTTCTTTCTGGGTTCCCCGTTGTTTTTTGGTATCTCGTGAGCGGTCCGGTCTGCGCTCTTATCCTCGCCGCCTTGGCCCGTGCAACGCTCGATGGCGGCGCGCCGCCGGCCTACCACCGCATTTTTGATCAAGGCGTCACGATCCCATTGATCATCGCCGGCGCACAACTCTTCGCTGGCTTGGCGCTGATCCTCCTGTTCGCCTGGGCGAAGCTCCTGGAAGCGGTCGGTGTCGCGTTCTTTATGGAGGTGTTCAGTGAGGCCTTCTTCGCCGTTCCGTTTTTGGGACTGGTGGGCGGTTTGTCGATCGCGCTGATGCGCGGGCAGGAAGCGGTGCTCGGCGCACTGCGATATGTGCTGTTGCTTTTTTGTCGCGTAATCACGCCGATTATGGCGGTCTTTCTACTGACGTTCCTGGCGGTCGTCGGCGTCAATGGTCCGGAGGCGGTGTTTGTATCGCCCTACCCGGCCGGTGTCATGATCGGCTTATCGATTGTTTCTTTGCTGGTCTTCAACGGCGTCTACCAGAACGGCGAAGGCGCACCGCCGCCCGCATGGCTTCGGCTGTCATCGATTATTACCGTCCTGTCGCTGCCGGCCTATGTGTGCCTTGCCGCCTACGCTTTTTGGTTGCGCGTCGACCAATATGGGTTAACCCCGCCGCGGATCGCAGGGCTTGTAATCAATGGCCTTGTCGCACTTTACAGCGTTGGTTGCGCGGCAAGTCTCATCACTGAGGTCCGTTGGAAAGCAAAACGATGGCTGCCTTTAATGGCGCCGTTTAACACGGGCATGGCGGTCATTGTTGTTGTTACACTGATTATTTTTTCAACGCCGCTCGTCAACACCTGGCAAATGAGCGCCCGCAGCCAGGTCAACCTTTTAACCGCTGGGAAAATCAGCGCGAGCGAGTATGATTACGGCTACCTGCGCTTTGAGCTCGGCGAGTATGGCGAGCGTGCGCTTCAGACGTTGGAGAATGCAACAGACGCTCCGGAAGCGGATGAAATTAGAATAGGCGTAGCGAGAGCACGCGCCGCGGAGAGCCGATATGAGTACCGCCGTAACGAACGAGAACGACGCGAAGGAACGACGGAAGCTGCGCCAGCGATGACAGATCCCGTCAGTCCACCAACGACTGCGCCTGAAAGAAGCCTCTTCAACGACGCCGACCCAATAGGCGCATCTGATGGGGATGCCCCTGACGACGACGCATCCGGCATGGACGCAGAAATCGATGACGCTGGGCTGAATAGGGGTATAGAGGGCGAAAGACCGCGCCAGCCCGATGGCGTCGAGGCGCTTGAATTTAACCCGCGTATTGATCGCTGAAACCGCGCATATTTCGGGCGAGAGCGGCAAGCGTTTTGATAGGATCGCCGCGGTTATCTAGGTTTTTGTTTCGCGAATTTTTTCCGAGTACCGGTTCTCGCCTCGAAATGCGCTCTACTCTTCTTTTCGGCGAATGATTTTCCGCGACGGCCCGTAATAATCTTCGACCCCTTCTGCGATCGCATAGCAGGCGAGCCGCACGGACTTCGGGATCGGCACGGGCTCGCCGTCGCGTTCACCCTTTTCGTAATACTGGATCATGCGCCGTTTAAGTCCGAGCGCCGTCGCGGCATCTTTTTGCGAGAGCTTCAGCGCTTTGCGCCAGCGTCGAAAATCATCCGGCTCCATTTCCAATCCCATCAAATGCACTCCCGGAAACGACGCTATTGTCACAGGCGCACTTAATGCATTTTTGTTACAGGTCATTAACGCTAAAGAAAAATTTTCGAGCGCGCGCCTTAGATCTGGCGCGCCGGTCTTCAATTCTTCATCTGTTTTGCCTATATTTCGGCTGTTGGCTTTGCCAGCTATGGCGATAAATGGCCCGTGTAATAAGCGGCTCGGACCCGGGGGCGGTACCCGGCGGCTCCACCAGAAAACCTGGCTTCTGAGGCATGCGGGTTTTGTGGCGGGGCCGAAATAGGATCGACGAACGTCTAAAGACGACGCTTTCGCCCGGTTCGCCTCCGTTATTTGGCGAAAATTGAATAGTTGCAAATGACAACTACTCGGAAGAATTCGCTCTCGCTGCGTAACGCGGCTGAGCTTATTCGCTTTTAAGTCCTAGTCTCTTTCCAAGGCTAGGCGGGGCTCCCCGGCGCCTGGCAACAGAAGCCGGGACTTTATCTTCCTGTTATTGTGGAGCCCATTCCGAGCCGCGAACCCGTTGGCCCAGGCGCCGTCTTAAAGGATCTGGGCCTGGCAACAGAAGCCGGGACTTTATTCCCCTGTTACTGTGAGGCTCATGCGGAGCCGCGAACCCTTTGGCCCAGGCGCCAATCGCGGCATTCAAGCTGGGAACGCATCAAAGCTTCTCGAAAAGGGTCTCATCCATGGGAACCGGATCGAGCGGCGCATCTAAGGGCTGAAGCATAATCGCGATCTGATTTTTCTGCCCGACAAACCTCTCTGAGCTCAGCCGGACAACCTGGCGATCGTCCCGCCAGAAAACGCCGCTCAAGGCGTCGAGACAGGCTTTGGCAATATTGTCCACATCATGCGCGCCCCGCTTAGAAGCCAAAACAGATGTCCAAATTCGAACGTCGAAGGGCGCATAAGACGGCGTTATCCTGCGCGCCTCACGCCGCAAAAATTCATTTAAGAGCGTTTTCAACTGCCGTGTTTGGGTCGTCGCGATATCGATACGGACGAGCGCTGCCTTGCCTTTAAAAGCGGCCTGCACAGGTCCTCTCCCAATAAAGCCTGTCACCGCACCTGTCGCCACGAACCGCCTCCCACAACCCAATTGCCAATAGTAAAGCGTGTCTTTGTGAAGCAGCCAAAGCGCGACCAAATGGTATGCATCGCTCTTCCACGAAATTGCGTATCTGATTAGTGAGTGAGGCGACGAATTGCTTATCGCCATAATAAAAATCAAGGGATCCCGGGAACCTGCCATGGATAGCCCAGTAAGCGATATCGAACTCGACTATGAATTTCTTCAGCACAAGGCCGTGCAGAACGCCTTGCGCGGCGTTGTAGCGGACGTGTTGCACGTAACGGCGGAGCTCGGGGCGGCGCCCGGCGAGCACCATTTTTACATCGAATTTGTCACAAACGCTGACGGCGTCATCATGCCAGCCGATCTCAAGTCTGCCTATCCGGAACGCATGACGATCGTTCTGCAGCACCAATTTGAGAACTTAATCGTCGATCGGGACCTGTTTTCTGTCACCCTATGGTTCAAGGGCAAAAAGGCGGACCTAACGATCCCGTTTGCCGCGGTTTCTGGTTTTGCAGATCCGAGCGTTCAGTTTGAACTTCGGTTTGAGGTGTTCGAAGCGATTTCCGGCGACAATGACGAGGACGGCAGCGCCAGCGACGCCGACGCGAGCGCCGATGTCGTCAGCCTCGACGCTTTCCGGAAGAAATAGGCTTTGACCTCCGATCGCAGCTGCTCTCGAGCGGCGTTTTCGGTCCTCGCCGCGCTCTCAGTTGTTTTGGCTTTATGGGCGTGCTTTGCGCAGCCGTCCTCTGCACAAACACAGCCGCAAAAACCGTCCGACACAGTTTCTGAGGGGTATTACTCGCCAGGCGGTTGGGCGACGCTTCACCAAAACCCGCGCAACAGTCGCTTTGTCGATATCGAAATCG
>JBCCTV010000134.1:0-8931 GCA_039197915.1 Pseudomonadota bacterium
CGCCACGTTACCGTGGCGCCATAACCATCATCATTTGACGGCCTTCCATCTTCGGAAATTGCTCCACTTTCGCAATTTCATCGAAGTCGGCCTGGACGCGTTTTAAAAGCTCTGCGCCGCGCTCTTGGTGCGCCATCTCTCGACCGCGAAAGCGTAGCGTTACTTTGACTTTATCGCCTTCATCGAAAAATCGTTTCATGGCGCGGCTTTTTACATCGTAATCATGCTGATCGATGTTCGGCCGCATCTTAATTTCTTTGATATCAACGACCTTTTGCTTTTTCTTCGCTTCGGTCTTTTTCTTTTGTTGTTGGTATTTGTATTTGCCGTAGTCCAGTATTTTACAGACTGGTGGTTGGGTGTTTGGCGATACTTCGACCAAATCAAGCCCGGCGCTTTGCGCCACTTCAATTGCTGCTTCGGTTGCAACAACCCCACGTTTTTCACCGTCCTGGTCAATTAATAGAACTTGTGGGACGGAAATGTTTTCATTTACGCGCGGCCCGGTCGGTTTAGACGGGGCGGCGACAAACGGCCTTCTAGCTATGTGCGTTTCTCCTGCAGTGGCTTCGGTTTAGGGTGTGGGACCGCATTCGCGCGGCTCCCGATCGTCCGATATACGCGGGTTGTAGCAGAAATCAACGGGATGCAACCGCTTGAGCGCCCGGAACATCAGTAAGTAAGCCCATATTGTTTAACGTGCGCCAAACGAATTCCGCCCGTATTTCGGTGGTGACGGGCGCCGTCAGGACGACGATTGACTGGGGATCCAGGCGGGTGGGCGGCGTTTTCTCACCGGCGAGAAATACCCCGCGGCATCCAACGGTGACAGCTAAATCGGCTTCGTCGGCGCCATCGGTGACAAAGAAACAGGCGTCACGCGCAAGCGCCGCCAGTTGCAGATGATCGGTCTTGCCCGTCAGGTCGACAATTTCCGGAGCGTTATGGGCGATCTCGTCGCCGAAGCTGTGGAGCGATCGGCCGCCGACAAGTATCGGCATGACGTTATTCTGCGACATGGTTTTCGCAAGCGCCGCGTAACCGGCTGACGACCAACGGCGCTTTTCATCGAGCGAGGGGAAGATCAAGCCGAACGGCCCGGAGACGCCAAACCACCCAGGCCGCATATTCGCGGAGTCCTTGCGCGCCGCGAGCGCCCAGGAGAAGTCTGGCTTCCTCGGGGGCTCAACATCGTCGCCCGCGCTGAACAAGCGCTCAATTTCATCGGCCGATGGGCCGTCCTTGCGGCGCAAGGTCCCTGACACACTTCTGATCTTCGGCTTGATTGCGCCAAGCGCCGAAAAAGCGCGCTTCGCATCGGTGTTCGCGGCAAGGTCGTAAACGAGGGAGAACTTTTCCGCACGCAGTCGGGCAAGAAAGGCTTTTCGGATTTGCGCTTCCGTGGCCGGCGGTAACGCTGCGACCTGGTCGAAGTAAGGCGAGGCTTGCGCCAACCGCTGCAAGGCTGGATTCGTCAGTAAGCTGATTTGTGCGCCAGCGTGCATGCGCCGGATGCGGTCGAAAGCCGGTTCAGCCGCCACAAAAGAGGCGAGGCTGTCCGTTTTGATGACCAGAATGCGTTCAGACTTCTTCTTGAACATTATCCCATAGCTTTCGAAACCAGTTTAGCCAGACCGCTGAGAAATCGCACGCAGATATCAAACCAAGCGATCACAGGGCGGCAAGCTCCCGATAGACATCGACCGTGGCGTTCACCATTGCCTCGGTCGAAAAATGCGCAGTCACGCGGTCCTTTGCGGCTTGACCGATCATGCGTCGCTTTTCTGGTGTCCACGACGCAGACTCAATTATCGCCGTCGCCAGCGCCTCCGGATCAGCCGGCGGCGTTAACAGACCTGTCTCTTGGTCCAGAATAGTTTCGAGCGCTCCCCCATGCTTTGAAGCAATTACAATTTTCCCCATCGCGCCAGCCTCAACGGCGACGCGCCCAAAAGCCTCCGGCCGACGCGATGGCGCGATAACCACGTCAGCCCAGGCATACCCCGCAGGCATGTCATCGCAATGGCCAACAAATCGGACCCGGTCGCTTAAGCCATACTCGCCCACGCGTGACGCCAAATCCGCTGCGTAATCGCCGTGCATCTCGGCTTCACCGCAGAATACTACGACTAGAGAGTGCTTGGCGCCAAGCGTTCCCCCATGACGAAACGGAGAACTTTCTGCAATAATCTTGACGGCTTCGATCAGATCGGCCTGGCCCTTCCAAGAGGTGAGGCGAGCTGGGGCGAGTACCTTCAACCTATCCGTTAGGCCGTCGACCGCCCAGGCTTTCGCTAAAGCCGTTAAGCGGTCTTCTGAAACAACTTCCGGGCGAAATTCCAGAAGATCAGCGCCGCGAGGGATTACGCGTAATTTCGACGGGTCCACCGTATACTGCGCATTAATGGACGCCGCCGTGAAGGCTGAATTCGCGATAACCCGGTCAGCCCTGGTCATTCCAGAATTGTAAAAGCGTTTCCAAGGGGTCTGCGCCGAATAGGCGCCGTGGTAGGTGGAAACGAGCGCCACGCCCGTGCGCCGGGCCGCGATAATCGCGCTCCATGCGGGCGCACGCGAACGTACATGCAGTATATCAATGTTTTCCCTACGGATTATTTGACTTAAGCGCTCCGCATTTCGCCAAATTACTACCGGGTTTTTGGAATGGACAGGCAGCAAAACAACGGCGCCGCCCATATCGCGGATGTCATCGCATAGGCGCCCGCCGCTCGTGGCGACAAGAGCGCGCCCGCCAGCGTTTATGACGCCTCGGGCGATTTCAACGGTCGTCCGCTCCGCGCCGCCGGCGTCAAGCGCTGGAATGACTTGTAGGACTGATCCGCGAAACGCCATAACCATGGTGATTTGATCGTCGACTAGGTCCAATCGGTAAAGGAAAACATCGCATGCCGGACACAACACCGCCAAGCTATATCGACGGCCCTTCGGGGCGCATTGCATATCGGCGTGTGGAGGGCAAGGGCCCGACGATTGTCTGGTTTAGCGGCTATAGATCGGACATGCTGGGGTCGAAAGCAATTGCTGTCGACGCCTGGGCCTGTGACCGCGGACGGTCATATGTGCGGTTCGATTATTCGGGGCACGGCGAATCCGACGGCGTCTTTGAAGAGGGGAGCATCTCCTCCTGGACGGACGACGCACGGCGCGCGATTGATGAGCTTACAGACGGTCCTTTGATACTGCTGGGCTCGTCCATGGGGGCATGGATTGCCGCTTTAATCGCACTTGGCGCGCCGGACCGCGTCGCGGCTTGCGTGTTTCTGGCCCCGGCGCCTGATTTCGCCTCGAAGCTGATGTTGCCAAGTTTTTCAGCTGAAATGCGCGAGGCGCTAAAGCGCGATGGCCGCGTCGGTATCCCCAACCAATATGGCGACGAGCCAACGCCCGTCACAGCAACGTTTTTGGAAGATGGCGCAAAGAACTGCGTGATGGACGGCGCAATCAACATCACCGCCCCTATGCGTATTATTCAAGGTACAGAAGATCCTGATGTGCCCTATACTCACGCGATTGAATTCTTGAAATTACTGAAAAGCGATGACGCGACGTTGACCCTAGTGAAGGGCGGCGACCATCGGCTTTCTACGCCGCCTGATATTGATCGATTGCTGGCGACAATCGAGGCGCTGGAATAGCTCTGCTATTGCGTGAGGCCTGCGAATAAGAGCGCACACAAAGCGCGCCTGACCCAAAAAACTATTTGGCGCTGTTTCGCGCATCGAACCGCAGGCGTGCAAGCTGCGCTTTTTCAGCACCATGACGGTGCGCATAAAGGCGCCAACACACCGCGCAATCACAGGCTGGCGGCCGCTTTACCTGGTAGCGCGGGTGTTTTTTGCATGCGCCCGTGACGCGCTCTGTGTGTATACTTAGTTGCCCAGTCGGTTTCATTTCCGTTGGATCACCCGTCACGATATGTTGTGGACGGAGAGATTAAAATTTGTCATCCGCGCCAAAGTTAAAAGACGCCGAAACCGCGTAAAACACGACCCGATTCTTGCGATTATCTTCGAATGCGGCGACCAACTACTGTGCAGGTCAATAACCGGCCTGCCCTTCAACGCATCCGGCTTCGTTATCTAGGCCCGCGTCGGCGAGCGCCGGCTGGCCGACGCCTCTGACCTTCCTGGTCGCCGTTGCGTTGGGGCCGTTGAATTCTGAAGGTCATTTCTTCGACGCTGACCGCACCGTCTTTATCCTCATCCAGACGGTCCAGTTGAAGCCCCAGCGTCGTTTGGAATTCGGATAACGAAATCGCGTCGTTGCGGTCGCGGTCAAATCTCAAAAACCCCGGCAAAGCTTCACGGTCGCCCAAATGGGTTTCTGACCAATTCGCGAACTCGATCGGGGTTAGCTGACCATCCGTGTTGCGATCAAAACGGGTGAAAACGGCCGGCGTGCTTTGCTCGATATCGGCTTGCGTGACTTGCCCGTCCACATCCTGGTCCAGACTTGCAAAGAAAAGGGCGATCGGCTTCGCCAGGATCGCGTTATCGAACTCGCCAGCGCCGCGCCCGCCGGGCGGCGAGGGTTTATTTGAGGCGCAAGCGCCCATCGCTAGCGCGGCTGAGAGTAGTACCCATGATTTGAAATCTCGCATTGGAGGGCGTCCTTTTTTTGTTTTGTAGCACCTGTTTTGGACCAGGCAAAAGCCGGGGCGGGGGCTTCGCCGCTCGTCTCATTTGCGGCGCATCTTGGTTGAACGCAGCAAGACGCAACTTCCGTCGCTTGCGCGCAAATTTTTTCGGGGGTGCACTTTTCCGGCACAGTACTTTTCCAGCGTAGCACTTCTCCAGCTGAGCATTGGGCGCAATCCACCATGGCTCCAAACGCGCCGAGGGCCAGGGGCGGAAAACAACGCGTTCGCAGCAAGCAGGTGTATTCTCGCAAGGCAACCGCCGCGCAATATTCGAAAGTTCGCATTGATGGCGGTCCCGACAGGATTCGAACCTGTGACCTCATGCTTCGGAGGCATGCGCTCTATCCAGCTGAGCTACGGGACCGTTCAGGTCGTACGAAGGGGTGTCATCACATGAATACGCCGCTCTGATCAACCCACAAGCTGATTTGTGCGCTACCCCCTTTTCGCAGCGCAGGGCCTTTTGACTCTTAAAACTCTTCGACGCGAGACCAAGCGCAGATCTGAGCGAGCATCTCGCCTAATTTGTACAAGGATGAAGCTTCATTGGTGGATCGCTTTTTATTCACACTACCAGCCGAAGCGCAGACCAGCCCGGGCGCCCACTTGGCCGGTTCGTGTCGCAACGCCGACGCCAGCATTTAAACTCGCCCGGGACGACAGACGCGCAGCAGCGCTAAACGCCATGCCGTTAGATCCGGCGTAGTTTCCCCAATTTCCGCTAACCGCGAAGCTTTCGTTCTGCTGTAGCCAGGTCGACCCGGCCATCGCCATCGCTAATGCGACACCGTTATTCGCCTCGCGGATGTCTTCTTCATTTGCCGCGATCGCGTCCCGAAGCGCCGACATGTTCTGGTCGAAATTGGCAAACTGATTGTTGAGATCGGCAATCGCCGCGCTGTTTGTTGAAGCGTTCAGCGTATTAGCCGTAATTTGTGCGGCGGTTGCGCCGCCATCGGTTGCGAGATTGCCCCCAGCGTCCGCGGTTACGAGCTCAACGGCGCCTGATTGGGCGGCGCGGCTGCTTGCGGACGTAATGCCGGTGGCTGTGATCGTGCTCGTATCGGCGCCCACGACTATTTGATCTGTACGCGTTGTGGTTGCGTTAGGCCCAAGGGCAACCGAGCTATCAAACCCCGCGGACGCATCAGCGCCTATGGCGATAGCGGAATTTCCGCTCGCAACTGCCCCGACGCGTAAAGCGTCATTGTCAGCGTCGGAACCAATGGCGATCGAGTTGTCGCCGGACGCCTGGGCGTTTTCCGCACCGGCAAAGCTTTCAACACCAGAAGCGGATGCATCGTCGCCAATAGCCGTTGCTCCCTCGGCTAAGGCGCGCGCGTTCGCGCCAACGGCGACGGCGTCGTTCGCGTCCGATGCGGCGAAAACCCCTATGGCGACCCCGTCGGACCCCGATACATCGGCGCCAGCGCCAAGCGCCGTTCCCGCAATGCTGTTTGCGCTCGCGCCCGGGCCAATGGCGACCGCTCCTGGCGCCCCCGATGACGCCGCCCGCCCGAGACCGATTGAATCTTGGCCGTTTGCGTTAGAGCCCGGCCCGATTGCAATGGCTGCTTCGCCAGCGCTCGTGGCGAAATCGCCAAGCGCTAATCCGCCGTCTCCTGCGACTGAAGAATTACCGCCAATCGCTTGGGCGAAATCGCCGCCCGCCGTTGCATCTGCGCCAAACGCAATGGCCTCTTCGCCGGAGGCGACGGCGCCGAAGGCGTCCCCATCAGAGCCGTCGGGTCCACACGCGATGGCGCCGCCGCCGGGCGCTATGGCGCCTGCTGCGCCATCAATCCCATCGGTCGCCGTGCCGTCTGCGTTTAGGTCAAGCAAACAGGTCTGCGCTTGCGCGGCGGATATTGGCGCTTGAGATAACGCCAACAGTAAACCTACCGCTGCGCTCAATGATGTTACGCCCTGAAGACGCGAAAGAGCCTTCGCCATGGTGTCTTCTCCTCTGCTTTCATAAGTCATGCACACCGCCACCCCGGTTGCGGGCGCTTCCAGAGCAAGTAGAAGCGCCGATGGCGTGAGAAGCAATCCGGTAAAAACACCGCCGGTTTAGGGAATAATGTGTTAGAATCGTGTCGCCCGCCGATCACTACGATCGCACAAACCAGTCCTGATCTTGCAAGATTATTAAGTCTTAAGTTTATCAGTCTAGAAACGAGTTGCGAAACATGGACGTATGTAAATAGAGTTCACGATCGGCTGTTATGGGATCGGGTGCGAGGCTTTCGCCTATTGCGCCACTTTCGATGCAGCGCCAACGCATGGAAGCCAACGCTCGGTTCATTCGATTAAGCGAAAACGTCAGCTTCCTTCCGGCGGCGGGCGAGGTTCCGCACCGCCGTTTCTATCGCGACCAGATCGCCAACATGTAGAACCTAGCGGTGGCGCATGCTTGCGTTAGGAAGTGCAGAAATCCGCGGCGCAGGCGGACACCCTAAAGGCGAAGAGCGATAGCTGTTTCCCAGCAGCGAATAATCGAAAGACCAGTTAGAACGCCGGAAGACTGGCTTGCACGCGCTGAGTGTTATGCTGGTAATCTCAGATCCGGCGGGCTAGCGCGCTGGACACGGCCGCAGTTGCGGTTGAAAGATATCCCATAGGGGATAAAAACGCTAAAAAAACAAACGCTCCAAACGGGAGAGAAGATTTGAAAAAGTCGTGGATGGCGTTGGCCTTCGCAAGCGTCTTGGCATTTGGGATGCTGGGCTGCTCGGATACCGAAGAGCCGGTAAGTGAAGAAAAATCGGGTGATGGCGAAGATACAATTGAGCTCGCCGAGTTCCCCGATCGCCCATATTGGGGCGATACCCACCTCCACACCGACAATTCCGTTGACGCTTTCGGCTTTGGGACGCGGCTAGGCCCCGAGGCCGCCTTACGCTTTGCGCGCGGTGAAGAGGTAACGGCGACCACAGGCGCGAATACCCAATTGGCCCGTCCGCTCGATTTTCTGGTGATCGCGGATCATTCCGACGGATTGGGCGCTACACGTCGTTTTTATAACGCGCCCCGTTGGTACGTGAAGTGGATCATGCGCGATGAGACCGTATTGCGCTGGTACGACATGATGCATGAAGGCCCGGAACAATCGACGCGCGCGATAGCTGAGCTCATTACCGCAGCGGCGGATGAAACGATCCCACCAGTATTTGCAAGGAATGCTGAAGATGGTGGGGCGACCAAGGACATATGGAACACGCAATTAAGCACTCTTGATCGCTACAACGAGCCAGGCGTGTTCTCAGCACTCGCCGGCTATGAGTGGACGGCGATGCCCAACGGAAACAATTTGCACCGTGTCGTGATGTTCCGCGACGGCAGCGACAAGACAAGGCAAACGGTGCCGTTTCCGGGCACCACCACCACGGCGCCGCAGCTTTGGGAATACATGCGTGATTACGAAGAGAAGACGGGCGGCAGGGTGCTCGCAATCCCGCACAACTCCAATGTTTCTAATGGCTTGATGTTCCAAATGACGATGGAAGACGGCTCGCCCATGACGGAGGAGTACGCCGCCATGCGCGCCTGGGCCGAGCCGGTGGTGGAAGTTACGCAGATCAAGGGAGACAGTGAGACCCACCCTTATCTTTCACCAAATGACGAGATGGCGGGATTTGGCGTGACGGGTTGGGACTTCGGCAATCTTACGCTCACTGCAAAGACACAGCCCTATATGTATGCTGGCTCCTATGCGCGGTCCGCCTTGCTAAGGGGGCTCACCCTGGAAGCGCAATTGGGCGTGAACCCATACGCCTTCGGCATGATTGGATCGACCGACAGTCACACTTCGCTCGCCACGGGCGACGAAGATAATTTCTGGGGCAAGCACACCGGCAACGAGCAAGCCTACACGGACCGCGCGATTAAGGACCAGAATCTAGGTACGCGCACGGGACGCTTTGGTTGGCACTATCTTGCGGGCGGCTACGCGGCTGCCTGGGCGCGCGGTAATACGCGGGCTGAAATCTTCGACGCGTTCGCTCGGCGAGAGGTTTATGCGACCACCGGCCCCCGCATGAGCGTTCGCGTCTTTGGCGGGTTCGGCTTCACGGCAGACGATTGGAACGGTGATTGGGTGCGCGAAGGCTATTCACGCGGCGTGCCGATGGGCGGCGAGCTGGAGGAGACCGGCGAGGCACCAAGCTTTCTCATCAGTGCAATGAAAGATCCAGACGGCGCCAATCTCGATCGGGTTCAGGTGATCAAAGGCTGGCTCGACGCGTCCGGCGAGATCCAGGAGCAAGTGTACG
>JBCCTV010000135.1:0-8853 GCA_039197915.1 Pseudomonadota bacterium
CCTGCGAGCCGGCGCGCACCGAACGATTGACGCGTTATGGCGCGCTGTAGGTGACATCTGCGAGCTATATGATCCAGACGAATGTACAAACTACTTCAAAGCAGCAGGATATGGATTCATTTGAATGCGAAATGCTCTAGCCCGTTTCGACCTGTCCAGCGGGCCTTTCCACGCGTTTCAGGACAATAATGACGCCGCCATGGTCGGGCGGGATTGGCCAAGGGGTGTCGCCTTAATCAGTCCTAGGCGGGAAATCGGTACTCGGACGTCGAGACTAACCCTGCGACTTTTCTTTCGGTTCCGAGTTCATCCAAAGCATCAAGCCGCGTACGGGAAACGCCCAGGCGATCCCGGCTATGCAATAGTAAGGCGCTTGAAGGTACCAAAGGTTGGGGAGTTCCTCGCCAAGTGCAGCGGCCGCGAAAACATAAAGGAAGAGGCCAAAAAACAGGACGCCAGCGCCGATCAACTTTTTAACCCGGGGTTTCATAAGGCCGACCTAACTATCCACGCGACGCTGAGACGCGAGACTTCGAACACGCGCCTACTTAGAAAACATTCATGACGATCGCTAGCCAATTCCAGTTCAGAACCGTCGCCGACGTGTCGCGGACGCAAGCGACAACCCGCACGAGGGTCATGAGCAATTGGTTGTTCGCCGTCGCTGGGCTGGTCGCCCTGATGGTGTTGGTCGGCGGCGCGACGCGGCTAACAGATTCCGGCCTATCGATCACGGAATGGAAGCCGGTAACCGGAGCGGTCCCCCCTTTGTCTCTCGCGAGTTGGGAGGCGGAGTTCGAAAAGTATAAAATAATCCCCGAATATGCCCTCGTGAACCAGGGCATGTCGCTCGGCGAATTCAAAGTCATTTACTGGTGGGAGTGGGGGCATCGGTTCTTGGGGCGCATCATTGGCCTGGCCTTTGCCGGCCCGCTCTTACTTTTTGCAATTCGTGGATGGCTAACCCCCAAACACGGCGTTTTGTTCGGTGCGCTCCTCGCCCTTGGCGGGGCCCAGGGCGCGCTAGGCTGGTGGATGGTCTCAAGCGGGCTCGTCGACCGGGTGGACGTCAGCCAATACCGGCTTGCAGCCCATTTGGGGCTCGCGGTCTTTTTGCTGGGCGCGCTTTTGTGGTCAGCGCTTTGGCTGAGGGGGGCGTTTACGGGCATCGACGGCACGGTGCGCCGGCCGGTCGCTATCGGCGCAGTCGTGCTGCTTGTTGGGGTGTACGGACAAATCATCCTTGGCGCCTTTGTTGCGGGCTTGCGCGCTGGCGCGAGCTACAACACCTGGCCCCTGATGGGGGGACGGTTTTTCCCAGAATTCTATTTCGAGGGCGCGCCCAGGCTCTCAGCACTTTTTGAGAGCGTCGCCGCCGTGCAATTTAACCACCGATTGGGCGCATACGTCCTAACGGCGGCGGTTGTTTGGTTTTACGTGGCGGCGAGATCAACCCCGCTCGCCCATTGGGGACGCGCCGCAATCGTCGTTACTGGTTTTCAAGTGGCGCTTGGTATCGCGACGGTGGTTTCGGCCGCGCACGTTCCCTTAGCGCTCGCCCACCAAGCGACCGCAATTCTGCTCTACGCAACAGCGGTGGTCGCCGCCTATGGCGCAATCGCCTTGAGGTCGAACGACAAACCGTCTTGATCCGCCTCATCAAAGCGTAGCCTCGGGCTCGCTGGTGCGCCGAAGTCTATGCTCAGGGCGCGCAGCAACCCATTAAGCGGGGCTATGCGCACTGAGCCAGAGGGCTCCGGCGTCACAAAGGCGAGGGCGCCATCCCGGAACGGGCCGCCATAATTCCCATACCCAAGCGCCATCGCCCGGGCCTCTGTAACGCCTTCGACGTCAAACGACGCCGAGACTGCGCCCGTACCGAGGGCCTCGCCCGTTGCGCGGTCGAAGAAATGCAATGATCCGTCTGCGCCATTTGCAACAATGACTGTGTCGCCGCTCGCGGCGTCATCGCCAGACGCTTCGTGTAAGGACACAGCAATAGAGACGGCGTCAATGATATTTGCTAAAGCGAAGGGCGCGGCGCCATCATTCGACTGGGAAACACTGCCCGTTAGTTTAAACACGGAGCCGTCGCGCACCACCGCAAAAACATCGCCCGTGCGATCATCGACAGTGCAATCAATTATCCCGGCCGGCGCTGCGCGGCTCATAGTTTCGCTGGCGCTCACGCCCGCGTCGGAGAGCACAAGTCGGTAGGTCGTCATCTGACCTGCGGCGAAGGTCGTGAGCGAAATATCATCCGACGTCGGATCGCCGCCCATGGGACTTGCGCGACCTGCGCAAATCGCCTCCGGCGTGGATGACAAGGCGATCAGGTTTGGCGTCAAGGCGAGCGACCGTTCAAGGTTGTCAATCGTGTAGAACCGCAGCCCGTCGACGGCGTCCGCCCCAATCAGCAGGCCCGTCGCCGCTTCGCCCAGGCCTAAATAGCCGATCGTCAACGCGGTCAAACCGGCGTCCTCGACGACTGTTGTCGGCGCGGCGTCTTCGATGTTGTAAGCGGCTAAGCCCGCCTCCGTCGCGACAACCGCCAGCGAGTTAAAGGGAAGCGTCGGATGCCGCCAGAACGCCACGTCAACGGGTGGGGCGGGGAGCGCGCGCAATTCATCAAGCGCGTCAACGCTCGGCAATTGCTCGTTAGCGGTTGGCGCCGCCGTGGCGTCGCTTTCGGCGGCGTTCTCCGCGCCCGGCCGCATCCAATCGCAGGCGACAAGGCTCAAGCAGCAAGAAACGATCAGTAATCTACGCATGGCCAGACCAACCCTCATTTTAATAGAAACTCGCGCCTCACTAACGCTACCTAACGGCGGACAGTCATTTTGGCAAAGAACGCCCATTGTTGTCTCTGATTGAGTCCCTCAATATACGGTATTATAATACCGCAATTTCACAGTATTGATTTTGTTCGAAAATTTTGAAAGTCACTTGACGGCGTGTTCATTGGCGCATACGAGCTTGGCATGGTCGAACGGTATCGGGCGGGCCTACGCACCGGCCTCCGAGTCACTCGTGAGCGGTGACGCATCGACTAACGGATTTAGAGTGCGCACGCATGCGCGGCGTCGAGAGGCGCGAAACGATAATAGGGAATCTGGACAGGCCTATGAGCACCGCAACGGTTGGCAAAACCTACTCCGCGAAAGCGAGCGAGGTTGAGAAGAAATGGATTTTAATCGACGCAGAAGGGTTGGTCGTTGGACGACTTGCGTCGGTGATCGCGACGCGGCTGCGCGGCAAACACAAGCCACTTTACACGCCCCACGTTGATTGCGGCGACCATGTTATCGTTATCAACGCCGAGAAGGTCGTCTACACCGGCAACAAGATGACGGATAAGAAATTCTATTGGCATACGGGTTATCCGGGCGGCATCAAAGAACGCACGATGGATAAAATCATCGGCGGGAAGTTCCCGTCTCGCGTTGTGACGAAGGCGGTGGAACGCATGATGCCGAAGGATTCCTCGCTGGCGCGTAAGCAAATGACGAATTTACGCGTTTATGCGGGTCCCGAGCATCCGCACACTGCGCAAAATCCAGAGACGCTGGATGTCGCCGCGATGAACAGTAAGAACAAACGGGAAGCATAGTCCGATGAGCGAAACCCAACCAAACCAAACCTCCGGATCTCTCGAAGACCTGAAGTCTATTGCTGGCGACGCCGGCGCGCCGGTCGAGGTGAACGAGGCGGCCCCAGCTGAGCCGAAAATAGACGAACATGGTCGGTCCTACGCAACTGGCAAACGGAAAACCGCGATCGCTCGGGTCTGGATCAAGCCTGGCGCCGGGCGGATCATGGTCAACAAAAAGGACCATACGGAGTATTTCGGCCGCGCTGTGCTCCAAATGATCATCAAGCAACCGCTAAAGGCGGCCGAGCGCGAAGACCAATTTGACGTTTTTTGCACAGTCTCAGGGTCTGGTCCGTCAGGGCAAGCGGGCGCTGTCCGCCACGGCATCGCTAAGGCATTGACCTATTACGAGCCCGGATTGCGCAACGTCCTGAAGCAGGGCGGCTTTCTCACGCGCGACAGCCGCGTGGTTGAGCGGAAGAAATACGGCCGCAAGAAAGCGCGCCGTTCGTTCCAGTTCTCCAAACGCTAGAGCGCTTTCCGCGTTTCGTCGGACTTGCTCAGAAGTCGTCGGTTTATTTGGGTTGACACGTTTGATAGACGCGTTGACCACGCGCTCAAGCGATTAAATCGCCCAGGGCTGAAAGCTGACCCGGAAGGGAGTTGCCGTCGACGTTTGTTCGGAAATAGGCCGCGTGCCGACGGATTTACTTCGGTTTGGTCGAGCCCTCTTATTGCTTGACGACAGCCTTTTCGGCCGGGGCTTCGCGGGCTTTAACGCCTGCTTCTTTAGCCATATCGGCAGCTTTTAGTTCCGACGCCATGGCGGCGGCGGCGTCTAAGGCGCTCTGGTCGCCGCGTAGTTTCCGGAACAATCGGTCCGCCCGGACGCTGCGCGTGCGCGGTGTTGACCCAAGGCGCAGGTAGAGTTCCTGCGTTGATTGCTGATGCTTAGCCATAGCGTCGGCCCCCGCCGCTTATCCGCATGACGCAGCGCCTATGCGGATTGATAAACAAGACCGCCAGGGTCGATCGCAAGTCTTAACGAGATCTTAATGGAGCGTGGCTAAGAAGACACTTTCACATAAGAACCTGGCGCGTCTTCGATTGGTTTCAGCTTCCCGTCGCCGGGGATGCGCGCTGGAACACGCCCCGGGCTTTTCTCGTTCAGCCAGTCCATCCAATGCGCCCACCAGGACCCTGGGTGGCGGTCCGCGTTCTCTTTCCATGCGTCGAGCGTATCTGGCAGCGCTTCATTGATCGAATGGTGATATTTGTTTTTGGACGGATGGTTGACGACGCCTGCAATGTGTCCTGAACCCGCCAGCATGAAGCGCACGTCGCTCCCGCCAAAGAGTTTTGCGGTGCGGTATATCGAATTCGGCGGCGCGATATGGTCCGTTTCGCCAGCCTGCATGAAAATCGGGATCGAAATATCGCCGAGGTTCAAACGCTCGCCGTCGAGATCCATTTCGCCCCGTGCGAGCCGGTTCTCTTTGTAGAATTCGCGCAGATAAAATAAGTGCACGCCTTTGGCCATGCGCGTTGAATCAGAATTCCAGAAGAGAAGATCAAATTTCGCCGGGTCTTTGCCCTTCATGTAGTTGTCGATCACAAACGACCAGATCAAATCGTTCGGGCGCAGCATATTAAAAGTCGCCGCCATGGCCCGGCCTTCTAAAACCCCGCCGGCGGCGTCCATCTGGCGTTCGATCCCTTCAAGCTGCGCATCGTCGATGAAGAAGAGGAGGTCGCCAGCTTCCGTGAAGTCCGCTTGGGCGGTGAAAAATGTCGCTGATTTGACGCGCGCGTCGCCACGCTTCGCCATTAGCGCAAGCCCGCTTGCGAGCATCGTCCCGCCTATGCAGTAGCCGATGGCGTCCACATCGGCCTCGTCCGTAGCGCTTTTGACCGCATCAAGCGCTGCGAAGAGCCCCTTATTGATGTAATCGACAAAAGTTGTGTCTTTTAATTCTGGACCCGGATTGACCCAAGAAACAACAAAAACCGTGCGGCCTTGATCGACCATCCATTTAATGAACGAGTTTTTCGGCTGCAGGTCTAGGATATAAAATTTGTTAATCCACGGCGGAAAAATCACAAGCGGGCGCTGAGCGACTTTCTCCGTGGTCGGCGTATACTGGATGAGCTGTATGAGCTCGTTCTGATAGACCACCTTTCCGGGCGTTGTGGCGACATTCTCGCCAAGTTTAAAGTAGTCGAGGTCCGCTTGCCTGATCGCGAGTTCGCCGTTGCCGCGATTGATATCTTCGAGAAGATTTTTAAGCCCCTTTAGGAGGTTTTCGCCTTTTGTTTCTATGGTGGCGTCGACGACTTCCGGATTCAGCATGGCGAAGTTCGTTGGCGAGATGGCGTCGATAAATTGCTGCGTGTAGAACGCGGCGCGCTGCTTTTCGCGGTTATCGATATTCTCAAGCTCTGAGACGGTGTCGCCGAGCCAGCGGGCATAGGTTAGGTACGACTGTTTGACGAAATCCAGCATGGGGTTTTCTTGCCACGCAGGGTGGTTGAAGCGCTTGTCTTTCGCTTCCGGTTCAATCAAGGGCGACACGTCTTCACCGGCGACGCGCCGCGTCATGGTTGAAAGCAGCTTCGCATAGTCCGCCCACAGCGAAAATTGCCGCTGCATAACGGTGTTTGGATCTGCGGCTAGGCCCGACATCATTTCGCGAAACGCTTCGCCAATATTTAGGGGGTCGACGGAGCGTTCAGTTTTGGAGGCGGCGAGGTCTGGGTTTTTGGCGAAGAAGTCGGCGAGGATGCTTTGGCTCTCGCCAGTAATGTCAGCGACATAGCTCGACAGTGCTTCGAAATCTTCGAGCACTGGTTTTCTTCCCGGTGGGTGAGCGGTTGCGCTGGCTTCTGGCTGTTCCCCCGGCGGTTTTTGTTGTGGGGGCGAAGGCGTTGCGTTTGCCTCTCGGGACTTGCTTGCCGGTTGCGGCGCAGCACTAGCGCCAGCGCTCTTTGAAGGCGACGCCTTTTTTGAAGCGGTTTTTCTCGGCGCGGTTTTTCTGGACGCTTTTTTCTGCGGCGTCGCTCGCTTGGCGGCCGTTGCTTTTGAAGATGTTCCTTTTGAGGATGCTTTTCTTGAGCTTGGGGCGGCGGCTTTTTTAGCGCCCTTTTTGGCGGTGGCTTTGACGTCCGTCGTGACGGAACGCTTCCGGCGTGCTGGCGGCGTTGGATCTTCTGGTCGCATGCGCTCCGGCGCTCCTCAGGTAAGTTTTTTAGTTTAGGCGGGCGACGAACCCTTATACTATCTCACAATGGTCAGAACTGCGATCTCGACAACTGTCTTAGTTGCAGCGTTTACGCTGAGCGCCTCATGCGAGACGGCGAAGAAACTCGCGCCGCCCGGTTTCATCCGATACGAGAATATCGCTGGCGACACCCCCGTTAACCCACAAATTGCTGAACAGATTGCGCAACGCGACGAGAATAAAGACAGCAAGTTCCCAACCCTCGCGGAGGCGCCGTCCGAAAAGCCCATCGGTGACGACCTAGAAACCAGGGCGGCCGAAATTGAGCGTTTATTGACTATTCGCGCGTTGATCGAAGCGGCTGCCGCGCAAGACCAGACCGCTTACGCTCGCGAAGTCGGGAATACGGAAGCGCTGGATGAGCAACGGCGGCGATTGTTGCAAGAGGTAGAAGACATTCGGGCGAAAGCAGCGAAAGATCCAGCCCCGACAAAGCCCCAGTAAGCTCTTTATAAACGCACGCTTACCGCCGCCGGTGTGCTTATGATCAGAGGCCTGACCGTCACTCATTTATCGTTAGAGAGTTACTAGTATCGTCGCCGCGCCGCCGGGACGGGGGACCAGACGAGACTAGATGAGCGGGGTCGGGGGTTGTCCGTCGGCGGGCTTCCTGTAAACCGACGGCTCCCATCGACGCTGCCAGTATAGCGTAGCGATGGGCGCGCCCGATTTGCTTGAGCAGTATCCAAACTATGCCTCAGACCGTTGATTTTTATCGTATCCAGCGCTTACCGCCCTATGTATTTGAAAGCGTCAATACGTTGAAGGCGTCGCTCCGCGGCGAGGGACGCGATATTATCGACTTCGGCATGGGCAACCCGGATATGCCGACGCCGCCGCACATTATCGAAAAGCTCGTTGAGACGGCCCAGAAGCCAAAGACAAATCGCTACTCCGTCTCTAGAGGCATTACGGGCCTGAGGCGCTCGATCACCCGGTATTACCAGCGTCGATTTGGCGTCACCCTTAATCCTGACACTGAGGTAATCGCGACGCTTGGATCAAAAGAGGGCTTTGCAAACCTCGCCCAAGCGATGACAGCCCCAGGCGACGTATTCCTCGCCCCAAACCCGGCCTATCCAATTCACGCCTATGGGTTCATCATTGCGGGCGGCTTTATCCGCGCGATCGATGCGCCAACGCCCGAAGCCTACTTAAAGGGCGTCGATGCGACAGCGTCGTCAATGTCGCCGAAGCCCGTCGCCATGGTTGTAAATTACCCCTCCAACCCGACTGCCCAGACGGTGCCGCTAGACTTTTATGAGGAAGCGATCGGCGTCGCGAAGCGCCATGACATGTGGGTTTTGTCGGATCTGGCGTATGCTGAGATTTATTTTGGCGAGCCGTCGCCATCGATCTTGCAAGTTCCAGGCGCGAAGGACGTCGCCGTCGAGGTAAACTCACTTTCGAAGACGTACTCGATGGCCGGGCATCGCGTCGGCATGACGGTTGGAAACCCACAGCTAATCGCCGCGCTGGCGCGGGTAAAATCCTATCTCGATTATGGTGGGTACACGCCAATTCAGGTCGCGGCTTCCGCCGCCCTAGATGGGCCGCAGGAATGCGTTGCGGACATTCGGCAGATCTACCGCGCGCGCCGGGATGTCCTGATCGAGAGTTTCGGGCGCGCCGGGTGGGACATTCCATCGCCGGACGCGTCGATGTTCGCCTGGGCGCCGATCCCGCCGCGATATTCAAATCTTGGGTCTGTCGAGTTCTCGAAGATGCTGATGCAAGAAGCCGATGTGGCCGTCGCGCCGGGTCTAGGGTTCGGCGAGGCGGGAGAGGGTTTTGTCCGTATTGGCCTTGTAGAAAACGAGCAACGCATCCGGCAGGCCGCGCGAAACGTGAAACGTTTATTGTCGAGCGATTGATCGCTCGCGCCCTAAAGGTTTTGTACTCCGAGATACCCAGCGCAGACCTGGCGTCTCTCCTGTTGAGTGCGCGCACAACCTTTTCCGCGCCGCTTCGGTGAAAGCGCCA
>JBCCTV010000136.1:0-8795 GCA_039197915.1 Pseudomonadota bacterium
AGCGTCTACATATGGCCGTCCTTCGCCTGCTGCATGTCTTGCCAACCTTTGAGAGGGGCGGTCAGCAGGTTCGATTGGCGTCCCTTATTAAAGCGCTAGGGCCGGACTATTCCCACGAAGTCATTTCGCTGAGTGATCGGTGTAGCGGGCGGTCGCTGCTGCCAGACGACGTACCTTTCGCCGTCGTGCAGGCGGTTCAATCCCGTTTCTTTCATGCGGGTACGGTTAGGAAGTTGCGTGAGCGTTTAGCCGAAACAGACATCAATATTCTCTGTACCTATAATTGGGGGAGTATCGAAGCGGTGCTGGCGAACAGGCTTCGCGCCGCAATCCCCCATGTTCATTTTGAAGACGGGTTCACCGGCGCCGGCGCCGACGCCGATCTCTCCCGTCGCCGGATTTACGCCCGACGGCTGCTCCTAAATAGGGCCCACGTAGTAACGCCCTCGCACGCACTTTATCAGATAGCCATCCGGGATTGGCGACTTCCGGATTATCGCCTGCATCACATTGGAAATGGTGTTGACACGGAACGCTTCCAGGCGCCGAGCCGAAGTCAAAACAGAAGTCCGATTGTCATTGGAACGCTTGGTCGACTTGAGTCGGAGAAAAATATTGCGCGCTTGCTGCGCGTTTTCAGAATGGCGCGGCGGGAAGGTAATATCCGTTTAGAGATCTTTGGCGACGGCCAGGAGAAACAATCGTTGCAACGGCTTGCGAAGAACCTCGCGATTGAAGGTGATGTTGGCTTCCGAGGCCTAGCTGAGGATCCGGCGCAGGCTCTCAAGCAGATCGATATTTACGCGCTATCATCAGAAACGGAGCAATTGCCGATGTCGCTGCTGGAAGCCATGGCGACGGGCTTGCCAGTGGTCGCCACAAATGTCGGTGATGTCGCCCGGTCGTTGCCGAGTGCAAATCAACAATTTGTCTTTGATCGGAGCGACGAAGTCGGCTTTGCACAAGGTCTTATTGAACTTGCCAGTGATCCTGTGCTTCGGGCTGCGATTGGTCGCGATAATGCTAAGCATGTGAGGGCGACTTATCCCCTCCAGCATATGGTTGATCGCTATGACGATTTGTTCCGCAGTGTGTTGTCGGCCGCATGAGTACATTATGCTGCCTTGGTCATTTGATTTTGCGTTTGCAGAAACGCGTCGAACATTATGACGGTCCAGAGCGCTTGGCTATAATCGCGCCGGCCGCTTTGGTGCGTTTTGATCATTTTGTGAACGGCATTGGAATTAAATAATCCGCTTAAAGACCAAAGACTTGAATCGTAAAGTCTCGTCATCGGACCCGACTTGTTCCGAAGCCATGCGGCCAGCGGCGGCGCGAAGCCACGTTTTGGCGCTGTCGCGATAGGGGCCGCCAGGCGCTCGTTCGCTAACGCGCGCAAAGGACCTTTACGTAAGTTTTCGGCACGCGGCGCTTCGAAAGGCCATTGGCATGCGGCATTGACAAGCGGAGGGGCGAGGTAAGGTGATCGCACCTCCAAACCATGGGCCATCGACGCGCGATCGACTTTCCTCAGCATACGGTCTGGCAACCAAATGGCCAGATCAGCCGCCATCGCGGCTTGCAGGGGGTGAGCTGCTTCGTGCTCCGCAAAGATCTCCCGTACGCGTAAAGCGCTGGGCGGCAGTGAGGTTTCGTTGATAATGTCTGGGTGCAAAATGTCCGCGGCATAAGCCGCTGGCGTAAAGCACATCATCTGAAAATAGGCGTCGGCTGTTTCTGCACCCAAGGAATTGAGTGTCGATTTCCATCTTAGGGGCCGAGGCGCCCAATCCATTTTTGGCATCGCCTTGGCGATTGCTGGGAGGGCGCGACGCATCACAGCCGGCGTCGCCTGTCGCGCCCTTTCCTCAAACGCGAAATGGCTATGCCGTCGGTACCCGGAAAAAAGCTCGTCTGCGCCGTCGCCGCCCAACCATACTGTCGCGTGTTTCCGCGCGGCCTCGCACATCAGGAAATAGGCAACCGCCGAGGGGTCTGCGAAGGGTTCGTCATAGGCCGACGCCAAAATGTCGATCGCATCGGTTGCATTGACGCTAAGGCGAAATTCGTGTGCTGACCGGGCGTATTCGCGCGAAACTAGTCGTGCTGCCGGGCGTTCATCGAGGGCGTTATCGTCAAAACCGATTGTAAAGCTTGTTGCGGACTTATTGCTTCGCGCGATTGAAGAAACGATCAGTCCGCTATCAATGCCACCTGAAAGAAAAGCGCCAACGGGTACGTCTGAAATAAGGCGTGAACGCACAGCTTCATCTAGACTGTCGCCGAGCCCAGCCACCGACTGTTGTCCATGTTCGTTGGTGTGCGTCCTCGCAGCTGCATTAGTTGAATCTGAGTATGCCGCGTTAGTAATCGATACGGGTGTTTTTATGATGAGATAATTACCTGCAGCGACACTTTTGATACTTTTGTAGATGGTCCGCTCACCAACGGTATGCCCGAGATGGGCATAATCAACGATCGCTTCTTGATCGAGGTCGGCGTTGACTAAACCTGACGCGAGGAGTGCGCGCGTCTCAGATGCAAAGACAAAGAGCCCATCGCGCGTGATTGCATAAAAGAGCGGTTTTTCGCCGAACCTATCGCGCGCCAGAAGAAGCGTTCGCGACCGTCGCCGCCAGTGGGCGAAAGCAAACATGCCGTCGATCTTAGGAAGGGCGTCGGTTTCATAGTGCGTTAAATATTCACCAAGGGCTTCAGCATCGGATCGTGTGCGGAGAGTATGGCCCTTGTCTCTAAGATCTTGCGCCAGAGACTGAAAATTATAGATTTCGCCGTTGAAACTTAAGACCCCATCACCGCAATGCGTCAGAAACGGTTGCGCGCCGCCCGCCGGGTCAATGATGCTGAGGCGCCGGTGCCCAATGGTAACGCCGGGCTCGACAAAGCGTCCCTCGTCGTCGGGGCCGCGATAGGCGAGCGCATCGAGCATGCGGTCCAGCCGCCAGTCGGGGATATCGCGCCTACTCTGAAGGTCAATAATCCCAGCAACGCCGCACATGTTACCTGCGCTTAAAATCAGAAGTGAAAAGGCGTGACAGTCCGAATGCGACGAATAGCAGAAGGGCTACGAATGCGATTGAATTTATAAACGCGTGATTGTCCGCAATCGCCCGATTGTTTTGCGAGACAAATACAACAGTGCTGATACGGATAATATTCGCCGCTAAGCCTGCCGCAACCGCGAGTGAAACAAAACCTATCCAATGCCTAAGCGGCCATGTGCGTTTGATCGCTATGAACGATGCAAGCGCTGTTGCGGAAACAACGTAACGCAAGCCTGCGCACCCCTCGTCGACCACGAAGGAAAGCGCCGGTGTTTCGAGAATTAGGCCGGTGCGCGTGACTGGCACGCCAATGAAATTGATTAGTGGCGTGGAGCCCTGCGCTGCTACTGCCTGCAAGGTTGGCAAGAGAGTTTCGCCGGCTGGAACGGCGAATAGGCCAAACCCCGCTAAGCAAAGAGTGCTTTTATTTTCTGCTCCAAAAGAGTGGAAAATCATACAGACGCAAAACGCCCAAACGAATAAATGCGCCGCGAGGCCGATTTCCGCTCTCGCTGCAGCGAATGCGAGGCTTGCGGAAAGAACGCTTAAAACAAGCGGCCAAGCGCGCGCGGGGTTTGGATCTTTCGCATCGTACAGTGCGTGCTGAATGATCAGCGTCGCCCAGAGCGCCGCGGCGAATAAACAATGGGCGTATGTGCCCGTGCGATAAATCGACAATAGGCCCGTGAGCGCTGGCCATAGCAATGCTAGACCGATGATCGCGATCGCCGGTGTAAGACGCCTTCTAGCCGCCGCGCCCCCACTCAGAAGTGCAGGCGGGCTTGCCCGTCTGTTTTGCGTTATGTCCGACACGTGTCCAATATTGCATTAAACACGCCGATTCTCATATCGCTCGGCTCGATATTCTGACGTGAATTTTGCGTTTGCGGACTTTCTTCAAGCCGCAAGCGCTAGACCAATGGGGACGTGGACTTGATGCGCCAAAACAATTTGAGGGTGACAGTTGCATTTCTCGGCTTAACAGCCGAACTTGCAACAGCTGCGCTCGCGGAAAACGATAAGGCTCCACCGGCGCCGGTCAATCGCGCCTCGGCTGAACATTATGTATGGGGCGAGGTGAATGATGGCTGGCATTTGCTCAAAGACCCATCGGTCAGTGTGATTGAAGAGCGGATGTCGCCGGGAGGCGAGGAAACGCCGCACAAGCACGAAAAAGCACGACAATTTTTTTATGTGCTCGAAGGTGTTTTAACGATGCGCCGCGATGGGGGAGAGGTTGCGCTCAATCCGGGCGATGGTGTCGAGGTTCCGCCGGGCCTGGCGCATCAAGCGGTGAATTCGTCTGCTGAAGACGTTCGTTTCCTGGTGATTTCAACGCCGCCGAGTCATGGAGACCGAATAAACGTTACGGACTAACGGGCGGTATTCTGTACAGGGAAGCATCCCAGATCGCGCGCTTCCAGTAGTGCGCAAAACTCGTAGGCTTCCGACTCTGTCATATCGGTGAAGCGCGACCGGTAGATCGGCGCGCCTTTATCCGTAACGCCGCTTTGCACGACACGCTTGCGCTCAGCCATGCTAATTGCGGAGGCCGCTTCTTCAAGTTCCGTCTGCGCACGCTCTTTATCCGCATAGGCGCCAATTTGTACCGCCCATGACAAATCCGGCTCGCGGTCGCCTTCACCTTGTGGGTCGGGCTTATCGCTGACCCCCGCTTCATCCAGCTGGACAAGCAAAGCGCCAATAACGTCGGGCGATGTATCGCCTGCGAGGGTGCGTTGACCAAGCGACGCGACCTTGGCGCCGGCGGCGCTGTTGGCCGTATCGCCGCGTGCGCCTGAAGTCGACGTCGCCAAAGTAATCGTGCCGGGAAGAGGCGCGGTGATCGGTTTCACACGCGGCGACAATTCCCGCCGGTAAAGGGATGCGATAATCGTCGGCTTACGGCGGATTTCACCGAAGGCGTTATCGAGGATCATGCGCATATGGGCGTCGCGCGTGCGCGATGAGCGGCCGCCTAGAACAACGCCAATCAGATGGTGCCCGTTGCGCTTCGCTGTCGTCGCCAGGTTGTATCCCGAGCGACGCGTATACCCGGTTTTTAAGCCGTCAGCGCCCGGATAGCTTCTAACCAGCGCATTGTGCGTGCGATAGGTGCGGCCTTTCCAGGCAAAAGTTTTTGTTCCGAAGTAGGGCCAGTATGACGGGTGATTGTTCATCAGCGCGCGGCCGAGCGTCGCCATATCGCGCGCCGTCGTTAATTGGCGTTTATCTGGCAGCCCAGACGCGTTCCTAAATGTTGTGCGTCTCATACCAAGCGCGCGCGCTTTTTTTGTCATGCGCTGTGCGAAACGCCACTCGGAGCCGGCGATGTTCTCGGCAACAACCGAGGCGACGTCGTTCGCTGATTTGACAACCAACGCCTTAATCGCCGTTTCAACGTCAATCTTTGACCCTGGCGCCAAGCCTAATTTTGAGGGGGGTTGCCCGGCTGCTCTTGTTGAGACCTTAAGCTTTGACGATAGCGATAGCCGTCCTGCGTCGATCTCATCGAACAGAAGATAAAGCGTCATCATCTTTGTGAGTGAGGCCGGGTACCGATACGCGTTTGAGTACCGGTCAAACAACACGTCGCCAGAATGGGCATGGACAACGTAAGCGGCGTATTTGGAGTTCGCGTGCGCTCCGGTGGACATGAGCGCACTCAAAAAAACCAATGCAGCGAAAACGCCGCTCTTTACCGCTGCTCGCATTCCGCCAGCCTCGCATGTTGCCGCGCCGCAATAAGGGTAGGGCGCCCCCTTTCGGGAAAAACATCAGCTAAATCGCATTTCACGTGTGTTCGTGAGCAAACGCCATGCCGATGCCGTCCCAAGCGGGCACCGTCGGTCAAGAACGTAAACGCTTCGTTAACCATGGTTCATTAACCGTATTAATCGCGTTTTGTGCGGCGCACAAAAACCTTGACGATCCCTGCGCCGCTTCTTATGTTGCACTGCACAAAAAGAGATTACGTAAACCTGCCGATGCACCGTCGTTTGCCCGGCTCAAAAGAAATGGAGACGATCCATGGCTACCGCGAAAAAAACCACTCCTGGCGCTGACGCCTTCGACGCAATGTCGGCGATCAACCCGGAGATGTTCAAAGACGGTTACGAGAAAGCGACGCAAAGCATGACCGCGTTTGCTGAAATGCAGAAAGCGTCCATGGAAGCGCTGATGGCGTCTGCTGGTTCTGTGGCGAAGGGCGTTGAAGAATTCGCAAGCGAGGGCGCGGCTTTCGCAAAAGAAGCGTTTGAAGAGAGCGTCGCCGCAGCGAAAGCGACCGCGACGTCGAAAAGTGTTCAAGAAGCTTTTGACGTTCAAAACGATTACGTCCGCACCTCGTTCGAAAAAAGTCTGCAGCAACTCAACAAATCCGCTGAACATTGGATTTCTGTGGCGAAGGAAGCATCGCAGCCAATTACTGAACAGTACGGCTCAATCGTCGAGAAAGTTCAGACTTACCGTCCGTAAAAGACGGCGCCAATTCGGGCATCTGGACTATGGCGTACGGCTGAGCTTCCCCCCAAAGCAGTCGTTTGTAGGATCCAGTTCCGCTCCGATGATGTTGCGTTGATGGTTGCGTTGCAGGGCCCGTGAATTCGGGCCCTGCATTATTTTAGGCTTGCCTGTTGGGGGCGCATGCGGGAAACGGGTGTTATGACGTTTTCAGAAATCCAGCGGTCAAAAAAGCCCAACAACTACTTGCTAGCGGACGAAACGGCGGGAGCCCCAGCGGATGGCCCGGCGCTGAAACTGAATGCGCCGGAGGGTGCTGTTCGCGCCGCGGTCAAAAAGGCAATGGCGAGCGAACCGCTCGTTGAGGTGCTAGAAGAGGCCGCCACAGCGCCCATATGGCGCTATGTTCAGCGCACGCGGCTCATGCGCTTTCCCGATGATGTGCACTTTGGGTTTGACGCGAACGATAGCGGCACGACGCTTTCAGTATATAGCGCGTCCCGCGTCGGATACTCGGATATGGGCGTGAACCGGAAAAGAGTAAAACGCTTAATTGGGAAGATCACGGCCGCCATTTAGCGAGACGCCTTCGATTATTCTTCGTTCCTCGATATTTAACGCCGGTCGTAAGGCGTGCGGCGGTAAGCCTTCGCGTTTTTTTATGTCTTTTGCCCCAATGTTCATTCTTACTTTTCAATCTGGGGCGCGTTCCTATCTAATAGGCGAAAGCGGGTTCCGATCAGGGCGCATCTTAATAGCTAAGCAACGAATTCAACGGCGGCGATTTGGTTGAAGAGATATCGGTTATGGCAGAGGAAAACGATAACGAGCAAGGATCAGGTTCAGGCGTCGACGTTGGCGTCATTTCGAAGCCTGAGCAAAAGACCAAACGCCCGTCCTTATATAAAGTCATTCTGTTGAATGATGACTACACGCCCCAGGAGTTTGTGGTTTGGCTCCTGCAGTCAATATTCAACAAAACGCCCGAGGAAGCTGTGCGCATTATGCTCCACGTTCACCAGAACGGCATCGGTGTTTGTGGCGTTTATACCTATGAAGTGGCGGAAACGAAGGTCGCGCAAGTGATGGAGCTTGCTAGACGCAACCAACATCCGCTTCAATGCACTATGGAACGGGAGTAATCTTTTGGCCTCTTTCAGCCGCAATCTTGATGATGCGCTTCACCGGGCAATCGCCATCGCGACTGACCGTGATCAAGAGCTAGCCACGCTTGAGCATTTGTTGCTCGCACTAACCGACGACCAAGACGCCGCCGCCGTTATGCGGGCCTGCAACGTCGATGTTGATGAATTGAAGCGGGACCTATTCGAGTTCATCGAAAATGATCTCGCCAACCTGAAAACCGATACGGGCGAGCAAGCCAAGCCAACGACCAGCTTCCAACGGGTTATCCAGCGCGCCGTAATTCACGTTCAGTCATCGGGGCGCGAGGAAGTCACCGGCGCTAACGTGCTTGTCGCTTTGTTTGCTGAGCGTGAGTCTAACGCCGCGCATTTCCTGCAGAAGCAGGACATGACGCGTTTTGATGCTGTGAATTATATTTCGCATGGGCTTGCAAAACGGCCGGGCGAGAACGCTAGCAGGCCGCCGCGCGGCGCCGGCGGGGAAGAGAGCGACAACACAAGCCGCCAGGCCGAAGACGCCCTCAGTGCGTACTGCGTCAACCTCAATGATAAAGCGCGCCAAGGTAAAATCGATCCGCTTATCGGAAGGAGCGCAGAAGTTGAGCGCTCAATCCAGGTCTTATGCCGCAGGCGGAAGAATAATCCGCTCCTCGTTGGCGACCCGGGTGTCGGCAAAACAGCGATCGCCGAAGGCTTAGCCCGTAAAATTGTCGATGAAGAGGTTCCCGAAGTTCTCGCCGATGCAACGATTTTCGCGCTCGATATGGGCGCGCTCTTAGCGGGGACGCGTTACCGCGGCGATTTTGAAGAGCGCATCAAAAGCGTCCTTAAAGAGTTGGAAGAGCACGAAGACGCGATTTTGTTCATAGATGAGATCCACACGGTGATTGGCGCCGGGGCGACTTCCGGCGGCGCGATGGATGCCTCCAACCTCCTGAAGCCGGCGCTTCAGTCCGGCGCACTCCGGTGCATGGGGTCGACAACGTATAAAGAGTATCGCCAGCATTTTGAAAAAGATCGCGCGCTTGCCCGTCGGTTCCAGAAAATCGACGTTACGGAACCCAGTGTTGACGATACTGTGCACCGGAGTGCGCCGGACTGAAGCGCCGGCTTCAGGAGGTTG
>JBCCTV010000137.1:0-8752 GCA_039197915.1 Pseudomonadota bacterium
TCCTCATCCTCGGCTTCGGCCACGTCGCAGAAAACAAAAGCGTTTTTGCCGAACATCGCCGCACGAAAGGTCCGCGCCGAAAGGTTGCCAGTGGGTAAATTTGAGTAGGCGTTGTGAGCGTCCAGCATCGGCAATAGCTTTTTCAAGTCTGCTGGGGCCGCGACGCGGATCTTTATAGGCATAAAACAATGACTTTCTTCGACCCAGCGGATTGCCTGACCGAGCGAGGCGCTCTACTACGCCGATTACATCATTGATTCAAAGTCTTGCGATTGCGGAAACAGGTGTGTCCCATGCGCGCGCGCGTCCACATCACATTAAAGAACGGGGTCTTGGATCCCCAGGGAAAAGCGATCGAATCCGCCTTGGAAGGCCTTGGCTTTAGCGGCGTGGGCAACGTTCGCCAGGGCAAAACCATCGAGTTTGAAATTGAAGAGACAGACGAAACGAAGGCCATGACCCTTGTGAAGGATATGTGCGCGAAATTACTGGCGAACCCGGTGATGGAAGATTACGCCATTGAGTTTTCCTCATGACAAAAAATGCTTTCAGCGGAAATGGTTGGACGGCGGATCAACTGCCTGATCTGTCGGGCAAGACCTATGTCATCACTGGCGGTAATAGCGGCATAGGATTTGTCGCTAGCCGATTGCTCGCTGAACGCGGCGGGCGCGTCATCATGATTTGCCGCAGTGAAGAGAAAGCAAAAAACGCTGTTGCTGACCTAAACGCCGGGTCTCATGCGGTTGATGCTGAGTTTATCCAAGGCGATTTGGCGGACTTGTCATCGGTCAAAAATGCAGCATCGCAAATTCGCGCGCGCTGCCCGTCTATCGATGGTCTGATCAATAACGCGGGACTGATGATGATCCCGAAGCGGACCGAAACGAAGGACGGCTTTGAAACGCAGTTCGGCGTTAACCACCTCGGGCATTTTGTGTTGAATGCTGCGCTCGGTGATCTCGTCGAAAAAGCTTCAGGCCGGTTTGTCAGTGTCGCGAGCGTTGCGCATAAGTTTGCGCCGGGCATTCGGTTTTCCGATGTCATGTTCAAAGACGGATACAAGCCCGGTCGGGTTTACGCGCAAAGCAAACTCGCGAACTTGATGTATGCGCTTGAGCTCAATCGGCGTTTAGAAGGCGCAGGATTAAAATCACGCGCCTTCGCCTGCCACCCAGGATATTCCGACACGAACCTCCAGGTGACGGGCCCCGGCTCCATAGCTGCATTTTTTATGCGCCCGCTGACAATGGCTTTTTCTCAGCCTGCCGAGCTCGGTGCATTGCCAACGGTGCTCGCCGCCGCGTCCGATCAAGCGGCGCCCGGGGGCTACTATGGTCCAACCGGTTTCATGGACATGACAGGTCCTGTTCGTGAGGCGAGAATGACCGGCGCTGCGAAAAATGAGCAAGCCGGAGCAAAGCTTTGGGATCTTTCAGAAGAGCTGACGGGAGCCAAATGGTCGATCTTCGAGCGCGCTGCGGCATGAAACGCATTCACCAAGCGGGACATAGGCACCTAGCGAGACATCGTCACCAAGCGAGACATAGTCACTAAGGGCTCAACTTGTGAAAAGCGCCGTTATCGTCTTTCCCGGATCAAATTGTGACCGCGATGCGGTCGTCGCGCTGAAGAATGTGACCGGGAAAGAACCAGCGCTTGTGTGGCACGGCGAAGCCGATCTTCCCGATGCTGACCTTATCGTTTTGCCCGGTGGGTTTTCCTATGGCGATTACCTGCGCTCTGGCGCCATCGCGGGCCGCTCACCCATTGTCAACGCCGTTATCAAAGCAGCGGAAGCTGGTAGAAACGTTTTGGGGATCTGTAACGGCTTTCAGATTTTATGTGAAACCGGTCTATTGCCAGGCGTTCTCGCGCCAAATACCGGTCTGAATTTCGTATGCGAATGGTCGACGTTGCGCGTCACAAACAACCAAACGCCGTTTACCTCTCAATTTGAAAAAGACGCCTACGTCTCATTCCCCGTTGCCCACCATGACGGGGCTTTCAGGGCGCTTGGCGACGATTTGCGCGCAATTGAAGACGAAGGTCGCGTCGCTTTTCGCTATGTTGCGAACCCGAACGGCTCAACGAACGATATTGCGGGTGTTCTCAACCGCGGCGGTAACGTCCTAGGGCTTATGCCGCATCCCGAACGCGCGCTCTCTCCGCTTCTGGGCGGCGACGATGGCGTGCGTTTCTTTTCTGGTATCACGAACAGCCTAAACGCTGCGTAAGCGCCTTTTCAGCTACATTGAAAAAGGCGGCATTCGATCAGACCACTGAGTGGCCTCTTCTAATTCGAAACTCAAAGAAAGCAGCGTCGCTTCATCGCCATAGCGGGCGTTGAACAAGACACCAATCGGCAGCCCGTTCGCTGACATGCCAATTGGCAGCGAAATCGACGGGGCGCCCGCAACATTGGCGATGCCAGTGAACTGCACGTAGTTCATTAAACGCTCGACCGCCGTCGTGAAATCGACATTGGGTCCTAGATATCCGATCTTCGGCGGAGGCGACGCCGTTACCGGAGACACAATGACATCGTAATCGGCAAACAATCTGTGATAAGACTGTGCGGCGTCATTCAAACGATCGATGACGGACTTTTCTTCGCGACGGCGGTCCCGGAAAAAATCCCGCAGCCCGAAGGTGAAAGCTTCGAAGTCATGCGCGCCTGCTATCCGCGCATTTTCCTCTTCCCAGTCGTTAATCGCGGAATCCGCGAAGCTTGACCAGTAAAGTATGAAGTCTTCGAGAAATTCGGGCGGGCAAAGCGGCGGGATATCGGTGATCTCATGGCCGAGGCTCTCACATAAGCGAGCCGCTTTGTTGACCACTTCAGTCACAGTCGGGTCTGTCGGTTCTCCGGTCGATCCATCTGTATAAAAAGCGATTTTTAATCGTCGCGCAGCCGGTCGCGCAATAAGGCCTACCGGCTTTAAACCGTCCTGATGCTGAGTGCGATTTTCCATAACCGCTAAGAAACCGGCCGTGTCACGGACTGTTCGGGTCACAGCCCCTTGAACAGAAAGTCGAATGGGCGCCGGCGGCTCATTCCGCGCCGCCCGAAAACGGTCGCGTGAGACTTTCAACCCAACGAGACCGCAACAAGACGCTGGTATCCGGATAGAGCCACCACCGTCGCTCGCATGGGCGATGGGGATGACGCGCGCCGCAACAAGCGCGGCCGCGCCGCCGGATGATCCGCCAGGCGAATACTCGGTATGCCACGGATTAAGCGTCGGCCCTTGGCTTAAGGGCTCTGTTGTGGCTGTGAGCCCAAATTCAGGAGTCGCTGACTTACCAAGGCTCACGAGCCCTGACGACGCTAAATCATCGACGAACGGGTACTGGGCTGACGGAACGTAATTCGTGAACGCGCGCGAGCCGTTTCCTGTGGGTACGCCTGCAACATCCACCAGGTCTTTAACAAAGGTCGGCGTGCCCATGAACGGCCCATTCGGCCGACGGTCAGCGATTTTTTGCGCCGTGAAAAAAGTCTCCGTGGAAACCGCGTTCAGCGTTTTGTTCGCGTCCGACGCTCGGTCGATAGCTGAGGCAACGGCTTCGAGCGGGGAAATGTCCCCGCGCTCGATCCGCTTAACCGTTTCCACACCGTCGAAGCTAGCGAAGTCGCTGTCGGAAGTCTGTGCGCGAAGCGAGGTCGGGAACGCAGAGAACGCACCCGCCGCATAGTCAACATTCGATGCGTCCTCTTCTGCGATCCCCATAAAAGATCCTTGATTGGTTGGACGCCGTTTCGCATGCATCGAACCTCAAAAGGCGACGCTCACGCAAGCCTGTCGAACACTCTACTTTGATCGAATTCGCCTTTCATCCACGGACGTGCTGGTGGCGGCGGTCTTGCTGGTCGGCGCATTCCGTAAGTCTGAACGCGCTGACCAAAAGCGTCTGGCTGTTTTACACTCTTGAGGCGAAAAGGGCGTTGTTTGCGCCGTGGATGCCAAAGCTAAAACTGGCGCACGGCGGCCGGTTTTAGCATCGGTGAACCCAAACGCCGGCCTTCGGCTTCTTTTATCAACGCCGCGACGCGCGCATTGATCGGCGCTGAGCGACCAACGCCTTCGGCAAGGCGGACAACCGCGCCCTGAAGCTCGTCAATTTCTGTTGGCCGCCCCTGCTCCAAGTCTTCCCACATGGACGAGCGAGCCTTGGGGTCGATTTTCGGCATGCGTGACGACAACAGCCGAAAGGCGAAATTCGGCACCCTTAATATTGACGGCAGGAGTTTCGGCGGCGTCGGCGCTACGGCAACCGGTTCTATGCCGGCAATACGCATGGCGGCGAGCGCCTCGTCCATCATATCGGCGAGCAAGCGTCGCCAGGCCGCGGTGTTCACTTGATCCCGCAGAGGAATGCCCGAAAGCGCATTCAATGCGTTGTTCAGATTGATTAGCAGCTTGCCCCAAAGAACGCCCTGCATGTCCTCCGACGCGACGACGGACAGCGCACTAGAATTCAGGTCGCTTGCGAGACCGTGCTGGTCTTTCTCGACCATGATGACGCCCGACGTACCCCGATGAAACTTGCCGTCTCCCAGCTGAACAACATTGTAGGGCACCATCCCCGCTAGAACGGTGTGCCGGGGCGCCGCCTTTCGCAACCGCTCCGCGTTCGTGACACCGTTCTGTAGACTGATGACAGTGGCCGACAAAGGCGCATGGGCGTCTATGAGCCGACCCATCTCTTCCGTCGCCATACTTTTGGTGGTGACTAGGATGGTTTTGGCGGTTTTCAGAATCTCTGGCGTCTCGGACAAATGACGATGCGCCGGTTCTAAATGAGCGTTGAGACCGTCCAGGTCAGTGACCGTTAAGCCGTGGCTGCGCAGCTGATCTAAAATTCGGGCGCGGCCCAAGAAATGAACCTCCCGACCAACGCTCGCTATTGCGCCGCCAACGAAGCACCCGACGCTGCCAGCCCCTGCGATTACGATCGGCTCAATGTCGCTCACGCCGGCTCAACGTCTTTCGTCAAGCGATGGCGCAGCCGCCCAAGCGCCATCAACGGAAAGTAGTGTCTGTAAAGATTATAGTTGATCATAAACGCGCGCGAGAGTTCTGGCCCCTGCTTCAAGCGCTCCTGCAGGAGCGGATCATGGAGTTTAATGGTTTGGCCGACGCCATATCCCGGAAAACCAGTCCCCGTATAATGGGGTTCCGGCCACGTCCCGTCGGACTGTGTTTCCATGAGATAGGCGACACCGCGCATGATTGCCTCGTCGTGGGAGGCGTCGCCTATGGCCGCCAGCCCCATAAGGGCCCAAGCAGTTTGTGAGGCTGTGGACGGGCCAACGCCCGACATATTCGGGTCCATATAGGACTCGCAAGACTCCCCCCAGCCGCCATCGTTATTTTGCCGAATAAGAAGCCAATCGCCAGCATTGCGAATATAATCAGAGGACATATCTTCGCCGATCGCCTCAAGCGCCGGCAAAACCGCCCCTGTCCCATAAACGTAATTCACGCCCCATCGCCCAAACCAGGCGCCGTCCGCTTCTTGCTCGGCCTTTAAATAAGCGAGGCCCCGCGCCACGGACGGGTGCGTCGCGTCCATGCCCAATTTACCGAACGCCTCAAGAATATGCGCTGTCACGTCCACCGAAGGCGGGTCTAAAGCTTCGCCGAAATCGCAGAATGGAATTTTGGTGACAATCTTTCGATCATTGTCTTTGTCGAACGCGCCCCAGCCGCCGCCCTGGCACTGCATGGCGATGAGCCAGTCGACGCCGCGATCAATCGCGCCTTCTATGCCACGTTCGCGCCAATACTGATGATTACGAAATTGCGACAGGACAATGAGAGCGACAGCTGTATCATCCGTATCTGGATAAAACTGATTGGCGTATTCGAACGCCCACCCGCCGGGTGTTGTATTGGGGAGTTTGACCGACCAGTCTCCCGGCAAGTGGACCTGTTGATCGAGCACCCATTGAACAGCGCGCTGTGCGGCCGCTGTCTGCGTCGCGTTTTGCTCGCAATCATCGAATGCAAGCAAGGTCAGAACGGTGTCCCACACCGGTGAGACGGACGCTTGGATGTAAGTCGCGTCGCCCTTGTCGACCCGCCACCGCGGATCATCGAGCGCGCCCAGCGCCGCGCGCATCGCCGGGTGTTCGTGGGACATATTCTCAAAATGCATCGCCATGACGCCATAAATCCAAGGCGGCTGAATACCGCCCCAAACGCCGTCCGCGTCTTGGTGCGTTAAAATCCAACCCATCGCCTGCTCAACGGCGCCGCGACGTCCTGGCGTAAATTGCGCCGTTTGCAAAACATGCAAGATTTTATCTGCAACCCGAAAGAAAGCATCCCAAAGATCCGCACCCGCCTTCTTTGGTAATTCGTAATCGAAACTTGTCCGCCCTTCGGGGAAAAGCTCATTCAGCCGACGGTCAGCTGGCAGCGGCCGGCTCGGTCGGCGCGCGCTCAATACCGCTATCGGCATCAATGTAGCGCGCGCCCATTGGGCGAAATTATAAATACAAAATGGGAACCACTTCTGAAATCGAATGACCTCTGGCGGAATGTTTGGCGTTTTTTCCCAGGGCCATTCGCCGATTAGCGCCAACCAGTATCTCGTGAAAACGCGAATATTCCGTAGACCACCTTTATCCAGAATCCATGCGCGGGCTTTGGAAAGTTCGGGACCATCCGGGTCAAAACCAACGGCGCGTAATGCAGCGTAGGCCTCAACGGTCGTATTCACGTCACCGGCTGGGGCGTCGTAGAATACATCCCAGGAGCCGTCGTCCCTCTGTCGCTCAACGAGGGACGCAGCAAGCCGAGGCATCAGATGGTGGTCTTCTTCGCCAATGATGTAGAGGCAGAGTATCCACTCAGCCTCCATGCAGGCGTTTGATTCAAGTTGCCCGACCCAATAGCCCTCTGGCTTTTGGCGTTTAACGAGCCACTCAACCGCACTCTCTATAGCGCCAGATAACTGCGCATCGAAGTTGCGCCGGGAACCGTCGGCGCTGGGGCCTGGTCTCGCGTCATTGTCGAACATAGCCGCTGCTCACTCCGACCATGATTTCGCTAGCTGACCTTGTATCCGAACTGGCCGGGCGCTACCGCGAGGCGACAATTTTAAATGGGATTTCGACCTCAAGGCTCACCCATTTGCCCTCGGAGAACTGGCCCTGACCGACGCCGAAATCAGATCTGATAATGGTCGTCGTGCCTTCAGCAGTCGCAGTGTCACCATCGATCGCTAGGGAAAACGCAAGGGTTACATCCTTAGAAACGCCCCGCATCGTCAGCGTCCCTACCGATTCATAGTCGCCATCGCCAAGATCGTTCATGGATGCTTGACGATAGGTCGCTTGCGGATGGTCTTTCACTCGGAACCAATCGGACCCAGGCAAGGCCTGGTCTTTCTGTCGATCGCCGGTCTTCGCCGTCGACATATCCACAACCACTTCAATGGATGACGCTGAAACCTCAGCGGGGTCGAACACAATAGTTGCTGTGAAGCCTTCAAACGCCCCCTCGAAGCCGGCTCCATTTTGAGACGCTTTGAAGCCGAGCTTGCTCTCCGCATAATCGACAGTCCAAGCGCCGTCTTCTGCGGCCGCGACACAGACCAAAGAAAAAAGGCTCGCGGCCATAGCTGCGAGGAAGGAAGTCATAGGTTTCATGCGTTGCCCCTACTCCGTAAGAAAGGCGCCATGCGTGCGAGCACGCCATCGCGCACAATAAAATGGTGTTTAAGCGCCGCCCCGACATGCAAGAAAAACAAGGCAAGGATGGTAAACGCAAAAACCATGTGCATTCGTGAAATCAGAGCATAAAGCGCCTGCTTGTCTTCAACATGGACAAAAAATGGCAAATGCGGCCATGGAACGACGCCAAAGATCAGGGTCGGGACGCTCTCAGCGAAAGGCGAGGCGGAGACCACGGCCCAGCCGCCTAAAGGAACGCCGATCATTAGAACGTAAAAACCAATGTGACTAATGCGGGCCCCTATTCGCTCCCAGGATTTCATTCCATCGGGCAGGCCCGGAACTTTGTGGGAAAGTCGCCATCCAAGCCGGATGAGAGAAAGAAAGAGCACCATCAGTCCAAAGGACTTGTGCAATTGGTAAAGCTGAAATTGTAACGCAGAAAATGGCTCTGGCACATGGGTCATGTACCAGCCGCCGGCGATCTGTCCGATGAGCATCAGTGCGATCAGCCAATGAAGGCCGATCGCAACGTTTGTGTACCGAACTGTTTCAGACGACATTCAGGCTAGCTCGGGTTCTGCTCGTCAAATTCAACCTCGATGATGAGCGAGACTTCGTCGCCGACAAACGGGACAGCCAGGTCAACGTCAAAGTCTGAACGAAGAACTTTTGTTGTTCCAGAAAAGCCAATTTTATGGCGTTCACCGCGCTGGTTGTAGTCAGCTTTATTGAACGTTACGTCGAGCGTCACCGGTTTCACGTTGCCTTTAATGTTGAGATCGCCGGTGATTGTCCCGGTTGTCGGACCGGTCTGCTCAACGGCGGCTTGACCGCGACAGCCAGACAGAATCGACGTGGTCAGAGATTCGTGGAAGACCCGCGAAGATGTTGGCACCGACCATCTCCCAATCATCTTCAAGGTCGGGCGACACAACGGACCAACACCCCGAGGGAAAGCGAAATGGGTCTACAAAAAGGCGGATTGGAGGGAATTTCGGAGCAAACTGGAGAGCATCGACGTATACGATGAAGACAGCATCGCCAAGCTCAACGAACGCTTAA
>JBCCTV010000138.1:0-8598 GCA_039197915.1 Pseudomonadota bacterium
GTCTGATCGAACTCGAACTCATCGGCGAAATCACCAAAGCGACCGCCGAGCATCCTGCGCGTTTCCGTCGAGGTGTCACAGCCTATCCACGCCTCGGAGATCCCGCGCGCTCAGCTAACCGGGAAGAGCTTTCCGCCTTATTTGGCATTAATGGCGCAGCGAGCGCCCGGATAGGCTCAATTCGTCAGGACAACTCCATTCCAGCAACCGTGGCGATTGATAAATTGTTCTCACGCCATTGCGCAATTTTAGGGACGACAGGCGCTGGTAAGTCCTGCGCTTTGGCAGTCATGCTGCGTTCAATCCTCGCGCGTTTCAATCAAGGCCACGTTGTCTTACTTGATGCGCATAATGAATATGCCCGGTGCTTCGACAACCAGGCCAAAGTCTTTAACGTCGAAAATCTCTCTCTGCCCTATTGGATGATGAGCTTCGACGAGCTGGTCGAAGTCCTTTTCCCGGGGCGAAACGGCGTTGACCAGGAAATCGCAATTCTCGCGGAACTCATCCCCCAGGCGCGTCGGGTCAGTTTGATGTCAACGGGAGGCGGCGCCAGGTTACTAAGCGAGCGGCGGTCGGGCGATACGAGCGCGCTCACAGTAAACACGCCTGCGCCCTACAGAGTATCCGAACTGCTTCAGCTGATTGATAAAGCGCTGAGCGCCGTCGAAGGCGGCGCGGGCGCTGCGCCTTATCGGCGGTTGCGCTCCAGATTGTCCGCTTTGAGCAACGATGCGCGCTATGCCTTCATGTTCAGCCGACTGTCCGTACAAGATACAATGCCGGAATTGCTGGCGGACCTATTCCGCATTCCGGTCGCTGGCTCACCGATTAGCATTATCGAATTGGGAAGCTTACCGACGGAAGTGGCCCCGGTGGTCGTCTCCGTGATCGCGCGCCTCGCTTTTGAATTCGGCATGTGGTCGAGCGCAGCCGTGCCAATCGCCGTTGTCTGCGAGGACGCCCACAGATTTGCGCCGTCTTGCCAAAAATCGGGCTTCGAGCCGGCGCGGCGAGCGCTCATCCAACTTGCGAAAGAAGGGCGGCGCGCCGGCGTCGGTCTGTGGGTTTCGTCCCAACGGCCAACCGAGTTAGATCCGGCAATCCTCACCCAGTGCAATACGATTTTCGCAATGCGGCTTGCGAACCAAACGGACCAGGATGCGCTACAGGCCGCCGCGCCCGATGCGTCGACTTCGCTTCTGTCAGTCTTGCCGTCGCTTGGGCCAGGCGAGGCTGTCGCCGTCGGCGACGGCGTTGCACTACCCGTTCGAATGCGTTTTGACGCTTTGCCGCGCAACGCAGTGCCGAGATGTGAAACGCCCAGTTTTGCGAACGGTTGGTCAGCGGATGTCGCCGATGAGACGATAGTCGCGCGCGCGGTTGAACAATGGCGCGCCCAGCGGTTTATCACGCCCGAAGGATGACACCCGTTTTTCGTCTGGGATACGACGTCAAAACTTGACACTGCGTGCACCACACCGGATTCTGCTAACCGGTTGTCTCGCAAGTTCTTGGTGCCATGCCGGCGCGCATTTTCTTCTCGTTACTGATTACCCTTGTCGTTGGGCTCTTCAGCGGCAGAGGGCATGCCGACGTTAGTCAAGGACCTAACGATCCAGGCCGTCCCGAAGCGGTCCTCGTTGTTCATGGTGGCGCTGGTGACCTTTCGCGGATGATGCTCACGCCGTTTGAACGAAACGCCTACCGATCCGCGTTGGAAGAGGCGCTATTGGCTGGCTATGCCCGATTGCAAAACGGCGATGCGGCTCTTGATGCGGTTCAAGCGGCGATCATTGTTCTAGAGGACTCGCCTTATTTCAATGCGGGTCGCGGGGCTGTTTTCAACAGCGCCGGCGATATCGAACTTGATGCCGCGATTATGGATGGCCGCTCAAAAGAAGCGGGCGCCGTCGCAATTGTTCAAGGCGTGCGCAACCCGATTTTACTTGCACGGGCAGTTAAGGAAAAGTCCGGACACGTTATGTTGGCGGGAAAGGGCGCAAGGCGGTTTGCGAAACGCCAAGGATTTGATCTCGTCGGCGAGAGATATTTCCGAACGGACCGTCAATGGCGCGCCTATAAACGGGCAAAAAAAGCACGAAATGGCGGCGTAACAAACAGCAATCTATCGCGCGATAGCGATGAGCAGAGACTGACTTGGCGTGAGCGGAAATATGGAACTGTCGGCGCTATCGCGCGGGATCGTTACGGCAACTTAGCGGCCGGGGGATCGACGGGTGGATCATTCTTTAAGCGCCCAGGTCGAATTGGCGACACGCCAATTGTTGGCGCTGGTGTCTATGCGGACAATGCGACCTGCGCTGTGGCGGGCACTGGCGAGGGTGAGTTCTTCATTCGATTGAGCCTTGCCTACCAAATCTGTTCTGAGACGGCGCGTATCGGACTTGTCCAATCTGCTGAAAAAGCTGTGCTAAAAGACCTCGCCAGCCTTAACGCGAAGGGCGGCGTCATCGCGCTCGCTCCTGTCGGCCCACCCGCCGCGATTTTCAATACGAAAGCAATGTTCCGTGGTGTGATTAATGATCAAGGATCTGTGTCAATTCATATCTTCGCGGATGAAGACACCTCGGACAACGGCCTATAAATCAGCTGACGGAGCAATCCTCAGGATCGATTTCACAGAAGAAAACCTAGAGCAACTTCGCATCAATCTGAACCGCTTCGTTGCTCTAGGTTTTTGTTGTGTCTCGTTTTCTGACGCCTAACCTGTGTCCACTTGGTCGGAAAACGATCTAGGACAGGTGATTAGGATTGTATTAGCCACGTTGATGAAGCGGCATATAAGACCGCTTGGGCGCGCCCGTATAAACCTGGCGAGGCCGTCCAATGCGTTGCGTGGGGTCTGTAATCATTTCCGACCACTGAGCAATCCAACCAACCGTCCTCGCGAGCGCAAAGAGGACTGTGAACATATCGGTCGGGAAGCCGAGCGCGCGGAGCGTTATGCCCGAATAGAAATCGATGTTTGGATAGAGCTTTTTCTGAACGAAATATTCGTCCTCTAGGGCAATCCGCTCCAGCTCCATCGCGACTTGAAGCAATGGCTCATTTTTAACGCCAACTGCGTCTAAAACCTCATGGCAGGATTTACGCATAACGGTCGCGCGTGGGTCGTAGTTTTTGTAAACCCGATGGCCAAAACCCATCAGACGGAACGGGTCATCTTTGTCTTTCGCCCGGGCGATATACTCCGGAATGCGATCAACTGTTCCGATTTCCATGAGCATATTGAGCGCAGCTTCGTTAGCGCCGCCATGCGCAGGTCCCCACAGCGAAGCGATGCCCGCTGCAATACATGCAAACGGGTTTGCGCCAGAAGATCCGGCGAGCCGCACGGTCGAGGTTGAGGCGTTTTGCTCGTGATCCATGTGAAGAATGAAAATCTTATCGAGCGCGTCGCACAAAACCGGGTTGCACTCATATTCCTCTGCCGGAACGGCGAAACACATGCGCATAAAGTTTGATGTGTAGTCTAGATCGTTCCGTGGAAAGACAAATGGCTGACCAATGGAGTATTTGTAAGCCATCGCGGCGATCGTCGGCATTTTCGCAATCATCCGGTGCGTTGCGATCATCCGCTGTTGTTCATCGTTAATATCGGTGGAGTCGTGGTAAAACGCAGACAGCGCCCCGACGACGCCGACCATAATCGCCATCGGGTGAGCATCGCGTCGAAAGCCAGAGTAAAAGTTCTTGAGTTGCTCATGCACCATCGTGTGCAGCGTAATCGAGCGATTGAACGTCGTTTGGTCGTCGTCGGTCGGCAGCTCGCCGTGAATGAGCAGGTAGGCGACCTCTAGAAAGTTGGAGTTCTGGGCAAGCTCATCAATGGGGTAACCGCGATACAATAAGACGCCTTCGTCGCCATCAATAAATGTGATTTTGGATTCGCAACTGCCCGTCGATGTAAAACCAGGGTCGAAGGTGAACATGCCGGTTTCTTTGTAAAAGCTCCGGAAGTCGACCACGTTTGGTCCGTGTGACCCCTCAAATACCGGCAGATCTGTTGTGCGTCCGTCGACTGTGACCGACATTGAACCCGCCGGCTTCATCGTGCTTTCCATGCTAACCTCCAGACGTCCTCAAAAGTTGCGCGGACTATAAATGCTACACTGCACAACACCATAGGACATCATCGACCTTGGTCTTTAAGCCGCGCGAGCGCTTCCTCGCGTCCCAAAACGAATAGGGTTTCGCCCAATGACGGCGCGGGATTGCCAGCGGTCAGCGCCGCGCGGGCGGGGGGGCCAATTTGCCCGAAACCAAGCCCTTTTTGTTCTGCAAAGTCTTGCAGCACGAGATCCAAAGCTGATGCATCGTCCCAGATTGAAACGGGTGCGCGTTCAAGAACCGCTGTAACGTCCGCTAGCGTTTCTTTTGCACCTTCCTTCTTCAGCGGTTTTGCCGCTTTTCCTTCAACAGGAAACGGCCGCCTCAAGAGAATAAACGCCGCCGCGGCCGGTGCGTCATTCAACGTTTTCATGCGCGGTGCGAGGAACGGTGTGGCGCGCATTAGCCGGGATCTGTCGGCATCGCTGATCGTCCCGTGCGCCAATTCAATCGGGGGAAGACACGCTTCGAGCAGCGCTTCGCCAGACATGTTCGCCAGGTAAGACGCATTGATGTTCGCAAGTTTTTCGAGGTCCAGTCGCGCGGGCGCTTTATTCACGCCTTTTAGGTCAAAAATCTCTAAGGCGCGTTTTCGCGGAATAATCTCCTCATCGCCGTGGGACCAACCGAGCCGCAGGAGATAATTGGCGAGCGCTTCAGGGAGGTAACCGTCATCCCGATACGCCTCGACGCCCAGCGCCCCATGGCGTTTTGAGAGCTTTGCGCCATCCGACCCATGGATTAACGGCACGTGGGCAAAAACTGGCCGACGCCATCCGAGGGCGTCGTAAATTTGGCTCTGGCGCGCGGCGTTCGCCAGGTGGTCGTCGCCCCGTATAACGTGGGTTATTTCCATGGCGTGGTCGTCGGCGACGACGGCGAGGTTATAGGTCGCCGCGCCTTTGGCGCCGTCTTCCCCACTGCGCAAGATGATCATGTCATCCAAGGCGCTGTTTGGGAATGTCACCGGGCCTTGAACCGCGTCCTCGACCCGCGTTTCCCCATCGAGGGGCGCCTTGAAGCGAATAGCAAACGGGGTGTCCGGATACGGACCATCCCTATCGCGCCAGGGACTTGTAAACCGTTCCCCCTTCTCTCGGGCCGCGGCGCGGGCAAGGTCCGTTTCCTCGGCGGTCATAAAGCAGCGATAAGCATTACCGCTGGCGAGAAGCTGCTCGGCGACTTCCACGTGGTGATCGCGCCGCGAATATTGCGAGATTGGCTCCCCATCATAATCGAGCCCGAGCCAAAATAGCCCATCGAGAATTGCTTCAACGGCGGCTTCGTTGTGGCGCGCGCGGTCTGTGTCTTCGATCCGCAAGAGAAACTTACCGGCGTTGCCTCTTGCAAACAGCCAATTGAAAAGCGCCGTACGAGCGCCGCCTATGTGAAGAAAGCCCGTGGGAGAGGGCGCAAAGCGCGTCACCGGCGCTGAACTTTGGGTCATAGTAGAATTGGCGCCTAACTAAATTAGCCTTAGCCTCACGACGATGAGAGCTTGTATTTCTTGCCCGATTGCTCGGTAGTCCCGGTAATGCACCGACGGAGCGATAAGGTCAAAACTGGCAATAAATTTTTGGATGCAGCCGCACGGCATGTTTTGACGTGCTTTGGCGCCGCCGGGCTTCTGAAACCGGCCGGGTTTGTCCCAGAAAAAACCGGCGACCTGGATAGCCCATCGGCAAATCCCTGGATCCAAAAAATCGCTCATGGCGTGAGCGCGGCTTCCATCGGTCCCGCGGAAACACGCCGCTTTCTTTGGGCCCCGATTTGGTTCGGCGCCGGCATTGGCATTTATTTCTCACTCAAGTTTGAGCCGACACTTCACCTGCCGTTATGTGCGGCGTTTGTTTTGGCGGCGTTAACGAGCGTTTTGCGACGTCGTCAAACCAACGCCTTCACGCCTTAACGCCTTTCGTTGCAGCGGTTTTGATTGGGACGCTTGGCTTCTGTGACGCCATCCGTCGGACCGGCCAGGTCGCAGCGCCGGTCCTATCCGAGGACGTCCGACCACGCACACTTTCTGGACGGATTATCTCTCTTGAAAGCCGACAGGTTGGACGTCGCTTGCTCATATCCGTAGACCGCATTGATGGATTTGAAAAAAATGAAACGCCGGCAAGGGTTCGGCTAACCTGGCGCGGAAAGGGCGGCGACTTCGTTGCGGGGGACCGTGTGCGTCTACGCGCAGGGTTACGCCCGCCGCCGGGCCCTGCAGCGCCGCATGCGTTCGACTTCTCACGCTATTTATATTTTCAAAAAATCGGTGCGGTTGGATATGTCGTTGCCACCCCGCAAATTCTTCAAGCGGACGAGGAGGGCTGGCGGGCCCGGTCGTCGGCGCGTGTCGATCGCCTTCGTCAGCGCGTGGCGGCGCGCATCAAGGAAAAAGCCCCGGGCGACGGCGGTGCAATTCTCGCGGCAATTACGACTGGTAAGCGCGGCGCCATATCCGATACTGCGGACGCCGCCCTCAGGGACGCGGGACTTGCCCATTTGCTCGCGATCTCCGGTTTACACATGGGTTTGGTGACGACCCTTGTCTTCTTAGTCGTCCGCGCGGCGCTGGCGCTGGTCGAACCCGTCGCGCTTTTCGCTCCCACAAAAAAGATCGCCGCTGGTGTCGCGCTTCTTGCGGGCATTGCCTACTTAATTTTGTCTGGCGGCGGATGGTCAGCCCAGCGCGCCTTCATCATGACATCGATTATGTTGGCCGCGATCTTGGCCGATCGGCGGGCGTTATCACTACGTAACGTCGCAATTGCTGCACTATTTATTCTCACCGTCACGCCTGAGGCGCTGTTGCACCCTGGTTTTCAAATGTCATTTGCCGCCGTTACAGCTTTGGTTGCAGCGTTCGAAACACGTTGGGCGCAGGAGCGCTGGACAAAAATAATAAGCATCCGTGGACGGATTGCTGGCTATGTGGGTGGTTTAGCAGCAACGGATCTAATCGCCTCGTCAGCAACCGCGCCATTTGCAGCCTTTCATTTTCACAGGACGGCAATCTACAGCTTGCCTGCAAATATCGCTGCGGGTCCAATAATGGGCTTTTGGATCATGCCCGGCGTGATCCTTGGCGCGCTCCTCTTACCGTTCGGCCTTGATGGGCCTGCTTGGCGGTTTTCAGCGGCCGGCGTTGAGCTCGTTTTGAACATAGCAAACGCCACAGCCAGCCAAAGAGGCGCCGTCGCCATGACCGCCCGGATCCCCAATTCCGCTATGGTAATTTTGACCTTTGGCGGATTGATACTCGTATTGACACCTACGGCGAGACGTCTGTTGGCCCTGATCGCTTTGCCGATTGCCGCTGCATTGTCAGTATCAATACAGTCGCCCGTTGTTTTCATTTCTCGCGAAGGTGAAAATGCAGCCGTTATTGTCCGCTCGCCGGAAAATGGCGCGAGTGTGAATGCTGTGGTGGCCCGAAAGGCGTCCTTTGATTTAGATGTTTGGCGAGAACTAGTCGGTGCTGGGGAGCTGAACGTGCGCTCGTCTTCGGGCGCCTTTGATGCTTGCGACCGACTTGGATGTGTCGCCACATTCGAAAACGGACAAACCATTGCTTTCTCGATTAAACCCGAAAGCCTGCCCACAGATTGCCAGCGCGCTGACTTAATAGTCGCCCTGTATACAATACCGAGAGAGGCTCTCGATCCGTGTGGCGTCAAAGTAATCGATCGACGTGAGACCCGGAGGTCCGGAGCGCACGCGCTTTACTTATCAGACGATTACTTCCGCATAGAAACTGTTCAATCTGTCCGCGGAGAGCGACCGTGGTCTTTGGTACGATAAGCGAGACTATCGACCTTGTTTGCGCGCCTCCCTCAATAGCCTATGACTTTAAGCTCCGAATGCTGGCGCCGCCTGAAGGTCGACCGCTCAATTCGCATAGCGGCGCATGAGACCGACCAAACGCCCCTGAACCGATACGCGCTCCGGCGGATATATGCGCGTCTCGAAATCTGGGTTCGCCGCTTCTAAGGCAATCGAGTCCTTATGCCGCCTCAGACGCTTTAATGTGGCTTCTTCGCCATCGACAAGCGCGACGACGATGTCCCCCGACGTCGCGTCGGATTTCCGTTGGATAACTGCAAAATCGCCATCGCAAATTCCAGCGTCCCGCATCGATTCCCCTTCAACCATCAAAATGTAGTGCTCGCCGGCGGCCGTGAGCATTTGTGGAACTGGACAGCGGTCAATTTCATCTTGAATGGCTTCAATGGGCGTCCCCGCAGCGATTTTTCCAAGCACTGGAATGGTATCTGCCGCGGCTGGTTCCTCAGCCTGGCGCTTAATCGGAAACGCGCCTTTCACCACTGATAGCTGCGCGTTGCTCTTTTGCCGTTTCGTCGGGGCCGCTGGCATCCGCAAAACTTCGAGCGCCCGCGCGCGGTGCGGCAGGCGTCTTATGAACCCACGTTCCACCAACGCGTTGATCAACCGATGGACGCCCGATTTCGA
>JBCCTV010000139.1:0-8580 GCA_039197915.1 Pseudomonadota bacterium
ATCGTGCAGGTGAAGCACGCCAACCGGAACGTTAGCGTCATCGACAACAACGAGTTGCGTGATTTTGCTTTCGTTCATCACCCGAAGGGCGGCGGCGGCAAGGTCCGTTTCTTTGCCGGTGATCGGGTTTGCGGTCATGGCGTGGCGCGCGCACGCCGCCGACGGCGCCTTCAACAAAAGACGGCGGAGGTCCCCGTCCGTGATGACGCCTTCGAGCGATCTATTGTGGTCTATGACGCAAACGCAACCGAGGCCTTTCGCGCTCATTTCGGCGATCGCGTTTTTCAACGGTGCATCGTGCGCGATTACCGGGAGCGCGTCATTTGAGTGCATCAAGTCGGCGACGGATTTGAGCATTGCGCCCAACATTCCGCCCGGATGAAAGGTCTTGAAGGCGTCGGCGTTAAACCCTCGTCGGCGCAGCGCTGCGACCGCCAGAGCATCGCCAAGCGCCATTGTCAGGGTGGTGGAGGTGGTCGGCGCGCCCGTTACGTCGCAGGCCTCTTCCACATCAGGGATCCTCAACAGAATATCGGCGGCCTTGCCAAGAGCGCTCGTTGCGACCGCCGTTAACGCGATAAGTCTTACATTAAATCGCCGTGCGTAGTGGATGAGATCGCTAAGTTCACTCGTTTCTCCAGAGCGCGACAAAGCGAGGATCACATCCTCTGGCTTTATCGCGCCCAGGTCGCCATGGCTCGCCTCCGTTGGGTGGACGAAGTACGAGGCTGTTCCCGTTGAAGAGAGCGTCGCCGCGATTTTGCGCGCGACATGGCCGGATTTGCCAACGCCTGCGCAAATCACGCGCCCCGTCGTTGAGACAATTTCGTCGACGGCGTCTGAGAATTCCTGTCCCAGTTCAGACGCCATAAGCGCTAAGGCGTCGGCTTCCTTGAGAAGGACTTCCCGGCCAAAGGCGCAATCGGGCGCTTCCTGGTTTTCCGCTGGCTGGCTTTTCGCTTGCCGGGGCATAGGCGCTGCTCGCGTTTCTCTTTTGTTCGGTCTGTCCTAATTGAGGCTGTTGGTCAATTGGGCGCCAAGACAACCGTGTCCATTGATACCATAGACATCGCAAGTTCAGGGCTGCACACTCTTATTCGTTGATTTGAGCCTCGGTTGGCTGATCCATCGGCGGGTGCGGGGTTGCGTGAGACTGGCGACGCAGTCTTTGGTGCGGGTGTAGAGAGCTTATTTCGGATGGCGTCCCAACTTCCTTTCATAGACTTGCAAGCGCAACGGCGACGGTTGGGCGATCGCATTGATGAAGCCGTCCAGCGCGTCCTCGCCCATGGTCGTTTTGTCATGGGTCCGGAGATCGAAGAGCTTGAGCAAAGCCTTTGCGCATATATCGGCGCCACCCACGGCGTTGCTTGCGCGAACGGAACAGACGCCCTCCAGCTTCCTCTGATGGCCTGGGGGATCGGGCCGGGCGACGCCGTTTTTTGTCCCGCGTTCACCTTCGCATCGACCGCAGAGGTTATTGCGTTAATGGGGGCGACCCCGGTTCTGGTCGATGTCCTGCCGGACACATTTAACATCGATCCAGACGACCTGAACGCTGCAATCGAAAAGACGAAAAGCGAGGGCGCGCTAAAGCCGCGGGCGATCATTGCGGTCGATTTGTTTGGGCTTACAGCGGATTACCCGACGCTTCGCGCGATCGCGGATCGCTACAACTTGAAGCTTATCGCCGATTCCGCCCAAGGGTTTGGCGCGACGCTTGACGGTAAACACGCGCTCCATTGGGCTGACGTGGAAACGACAAGTTTTTTTCCTGCTAAGCCGCTCGGATGTTACGGCGATGGCGGCGCGATGTTCACCAATGACGACGATTTGGCGTCCCTGCTGACCTCATTGCGCAACCACGGCATTGGCGAAGACCGGTATGACAATGTTCATATTGGTCTGAACTCCCGCTTAGATACGATCCAGGCGGCAATCCTGAACGAAAAATTCGCAATATTTCCCGATGAAATCGTCCTCAGAAATCAGGTTGCGGACAGATATTCAGCCCACCTGCAGGATGTCGTGAAAACACCGGTGGTCCCCGACGGATACGTTTCGGTTTGGGCTCAGTACACGATTTGCGCGTCCGATCGGGATGGCTTGCGTGCGGCCTTGTCTGACGCTGGCGCGCCGACCGCCGTTTATTATCCGCGCTCGTTGCATCAGCAAGGCGCTTACGCCAAGTGCCCGATCGCGCCTTCCGGCTTAGCCGTATCAGTCGAACTATCGAAATGCGTTTTAAGTCTTCCGATGCATCCCTATCTCGGTACTGACGATCAAGATCGGATTATTTCGGTCATCCAGCAATTCGGTCAGACACGGCGCGCCGCAGAATAATCGGCAAAAAAATTCCGCTGGTAGTCCAAATCGATCCGCGTTTCGGCAGGCCTTTGGGAACGTTATTACGTCAGTCGGCAAGCCACTCTTCAAGCCATTGGATATGATAATCCCCGGCGAGAAAATCTTCATTATCAAGAAGTTTGGCAAAGAGCGGAATTGTCGTGTCAATTCCAGACAAGGCCATCTCGCTCAGCGCCCGCCGCAAGCGTGCGATACAGTGTTGTCGGTCGTCGCCAGTCACAACAAGCTTACCAATCATCGAGTCGTAGAACGGCGGGATTTTATAGCCCGTATAGATGGCGCTATCGAAGCGGACGCCGGGGCCGCCAGCCGCGTGGAAATATGAGATTTCCCCCGGCGATGGGCGAAAGGTCTTGGGATCTTCTGCATTGATCCGGCACTCAATTGAGTGCCCCTGAAAGGAAATATCCTCCTGCGAAAAGCTGAGAGGGTGTCCCGCGGCAATTCGAATTTGTTCTCGAACTAAGTCGGTGCGCGTAATCTGCTCAGTGATTGGATGTTCAACCTGGAGCCGTGTGTTCATCTCGATGAAATAGAACCGCCCGGCGACATACAAAAATTCGATTGTGCCAGCGCCCAAATAGCCGAGCTTCGCTGTCGCCGACCGCGCGATTTCCCCAATTTCTGCACGCTCTTGTTCGGAAAGCGCCGGCGATAACGCTTCTTCGAGGACCTTTTGATGGCGACGCTGAAGAGAGCAGTCCCGTTCGCCAAGTTGGACCACGTTTCCGTGGCTGTCCGCGATGATCTGAATTTCGATATGGCGCGGCTTAACTAGAAATTTTTCAAGATATACCGTGTCGTCGCCAAAAGCCGCGCGGGCTTCCGAACGCGCCGTATCAAAGGCCTCGGGGAGATCGGCCGCCGTCTGCGCGATCTTCATGCCACGCCCGCCGCCACCGGCTGAGGCTTTTACGAGAACCGGATACTCGATCTCTTCGGCCGCTTTTTTCGCTTCAGCGATGGTGGTAACCGCTCCGCCGGAGTCAGGCACCAATGGGACGCCTACGGAACGCATGGCGTCCTTGGCCGCGATTTTATCGCCCATCACTGTGATGTGTTGGGCCGCCGGCCCGATAAACGTAATGTTATGGGCGCTGACAATTTCCGCAAATCGTGCATTCTCAGAAAGAAAGCCATATCCCGGGTGGATAGCGTCGACGCCGGTGATCTCGGCGGCTGACATAATCGCCGGGATGTTCAAGTAGCTGTCCTTTGGCGCCGGCGGACCGACGCAAACGCTTTCGTCCGCAAGCCGAACATGGAGCGCGTCCGCATCTGCGCTGGAGTGGATCGCAACGGTCGCTATACCGAGTTCTTTGCACGCCCGGTGGATGCGCAAAGCGATCTCGCCGCGATTGGCGATCAAGACTTTTTCGAACATGGCGGTCTCCCATTTCGCGGGCGTGCCGCGCGTTTCGCCGATTGCGCTGGTCTACTCGAGGATGAGGAGCGGTTCGCCGAATTCTACTGGTTGTGAGTCCTGCGCGATGATTTTGCTGACTTTCCCACTGCGAGGCGCCGCGATTGGGTTCATCGTTTTCATCGCCTCAACGATCATCAGGGTTTGCCCCTCTGAAACGCTGTCGCCGACCTTCACAAACGGATCAGCGCCGGGCGAGGGCGCCAGGTAGGCCGTGCCAACCATTGGAGAGGGAACAGCGCCTGGATGGTTCGCCATATTATCCGATGGCGTTGCCTCAGCGGGCGCCGCTGATTGCTGAGGCGCAGGTGCAGGCGCTGGAACCGGCGCGGCAGCGGCTTGCGGAGGCGGCGCGGCGATCGTGGTCACGGCGCTAGAAGAAATGTTGCGCGCGACACGCACCTTCATGTCGTCGTTTTCGAACTCGATTTCAGTCAAGCTGTTTTCGTCGAGGATCATCGCCATTTCGCGAATGAACGCGGGATCGAGTTCGGCGCTTTCTTTCTTTTTATCAGACATTTAGAGCTTCCGTTCCAATTCGTTCGCAACTAACGAGCGTTGTTAATCAGGTGGGCTATAGCGTCAAGCGCAAGCTGATACCCGAGCGCGCCAACACCACAAATAACACCGTTTGCAACCGGGCTGACATATGACATTCGACGAAACGTCTCCCGCGCGTGCACGTTCGATAGGTGAACCTCAATGATTGGTCCATTCACCGCCTGGAGTGCGTCTGCGATCGCAATCGATGTGTGGGTGTAGGCAGCCGGGTTAATGATCACGCCAGCAGCGTCAACGCGAGCGGCTTGGATAAGGTCAACAAGCCCACCTTCGGAGTTTGTTTGTTTGAAAACCGCCTTGAGCCCGAGATCAGTCGCCTTCTTGCTGCACTGGGCTTCAATTTCGGACATGGTGGTCGCGCCATAGATAGCGGGTTCGCGCTCGCCGAGTAAATTCAAGTTCGGCCCGTTTAAAATGTGGACAACGCTTTCCGCCATATCTTCCTGCACCACGCTAATTTCTAAGCGCCTCAACGCCGCCTTGTCTCGTTTGACTTACGCTCTATCTGTTATTAGCGACTGCTTTGTAGAGCGAACGGCGGACCCACGACGAAACCTATGTTTGTCACAATAAACGGCGATCGTAAAAAATTTGACCGCGCAATGCCCATCGACGTCTTGCTCGAGGATTTAGGCATTGAAAAGCGCCAAATCGCGGTTGAGAAAAACGCTGAAATCGTCCCGAAATCGAAATTCGCCGAAACGCTTATCGCCGACGGCGATCAGATTGAGATTATTCAATTTGTCGGCGGTGGTTAGATGAGCGTCGCTTCTACTATTTGCTTGGCGACAGTTGCGTTCGCAGCCTCGTCCAACTGGTGAAACTCAGAGGTTGTTGTGACCGTTAAAGACGACCCCCTTATTGTCGCTGGACGCCAATTTTCATCGCGCTTGATCATTGGAACCGGCAAATACAAAACCTATGAAGAAAACGCGCGCGCAGCGGAGGCCGCCGGGTCTGAGATGGTTACGGTCGCGGTTCGTCGCGTCAACTTGACCGACGCCGACAAACCAAAACTCGTCGATTTCGTTGACCCCCAGAAGTACGTGTACCTGCCGAATACCGCTGGCTGCTTTACCGGCGAAGACGCCGTTCGAACGCTTCGATTGGCGCGCGAAGCGGGGGGATGGTCGCTTGTAAAGTTGGAAGTCCTGGCCGACCAAAAGACGCTCTATCCCGATATGGAGGAAACGCTCAAAGCCGCGAAGCTCTTGCTCGATGATGGCTTTGAAGTCATGGTTTATTGCTCTGACGACCCTGTATTTGCCCGCAAATTGGAAGACCTTGGATGTTGCGCGATCATGCCGCTTGGTTCGCTCATTGGCTCCGGGCTCGGCATCGTAAACCCGCTCAATATCCGCTTGATCGTTGAGCAGGCGCGAGTCCCGGTGATTGTCGATGCGGGTGTCGGCACCGCGTCAGATGCGGCTGTTGCGATGGAGCTAGGGTGCGACGGCGTGTTGATGAACACCGCTATCGCTGAGGCGCGTGATCCCGTACTGATGGCGACGGCGATGCGTCATGCCGTGGAGGCGGGACGCCTTGCTTATCTTGCCGGGCGCATGCCGACAAAGAAATATGCGGATCCGTCTTCGCCGCTTGCCGGCCTGATATGATTGTTACTGTACTGAAGATAAGCGCCGGAGTAGCCCTAGGTTATTTATGACAGATCAAGCGTCTTCGCTTTGCACCCCGCCTGCCGGCGTCGAAGCCTCTGATATGCAGGCTTCAACCAACGCGGCTGACTGTCAGTCAATGGACGACGTGCGCTTCGAGATCGACCGACTTGACCGTGTGCTCGTCGCGTTGCTCGCCGAACGGCAGCAATATATCGAAGCGGCCGGTCGCATCAAAGGTCGGCGCAGCGATGTTCGCGTACCCTGGCGTATCGAAGACGTTGTCGCGAAGGTGATGGCGACGGCTGACCGGATGGGCCTCTCAAAAAAGATCGCAGAGCCCGTGTGGCGCGAGCTTATTGAACGGTGCATTGACCACGAAGATGAGATTTGGCGCCAAAAGCACGGCGCAGAGCCGATTAAATCGAGCGTTTGACTGGTCAAACGGCGCAGACTCATTGCAAAGCCTAGAATCATTACAGATTAAGGCGCTGTGTCGGTAATCAAACCGGCCATAGTCATACCACCCATAGTCACAATGCCCGACGAGGCGATCGCCCCGTCGGCTCGAACGACAGGATTACGAATTAAAATGAACAAGAACGAATTTATCGACCGGGTCGCAGACGCAGCAGATATGACAAAAGCGGATGCAGCGCGCGCCGTCGACGCCGTGTTTGACGCGATAACTGAAGCCCTAAAGGCCGGCGACGATGTCAGGCTCGTCGGATTTGGGACATTTTCTGCGCAAAAACGCGCCGCCCGCGATGGCCGTAATCCGCGGACTGGCGAGGCGATTAAAATTCCAGCGAGCATCCAGCCAAAGTTTGCGCCAGGCAAAGGCCTGAAAGACGCGTTGAACTAGACAATTCGCATCGATCTGAGGCGCGTCGTTGCCTAAGCTTTTGTTTTAGCGCCTCTATGCGCCAAGACCAGTAACTGGTTGGTTGGGAGACGCTTTAATACGTTTAAACGCTTGCCTGGTCTGGCTATGCGCTTGGGTACTCGGTCGATCGGAGGCCTGAAGTCTTAGAGCGGCTTCGCATTTGTTCATGGCCGTGGGTTGTCATAGATTTTTGTCCTTTTGCGTGGGCCCAACCGGCGTCGCGCTGGGCGAAAAACTCTATAGCTCAACGCGTTTATCGTCTATCGACCTGGCGCCTCATTCGCCGTTTTACAAAAACGCGTTTTTGGCGGCTAACGCCCCTTGAGAAAAGCGGTGTGTGAGACTAGTAACGCGTTTCGCGTGACTAAGGGGCGGTTAGCTCAGCTGGAAGAGCGGCTGGTTTACACCCAGTAGGTCGGCGGTTCGAACCCGTCACCGCCCACCATTATTCAAAGTGCACTTTAAAATTTCCGGTGAACTGGGATTTCAGGGTGCTTGTGGTTCCGCCGTATTGGGCGTCATGGGTACGCATCGACGACTTTAAACGCGAGGGCCTTGTGCCGATCCCTGATATTTCGGTCTCAGGCTAAAACGCTTCTCGGATAGGTGTGTGCGGTTGACTGTTCCCACCCGTCAACGCCGCAATCGACGTGCGGCAAGTCAATAGCTTTGAGCTCCTTGAGCGTTTCCAATGGAACGCGAATGGCTCGCGACGATCGCGGCGAGCTTGATGTGATCAGTCGCCGATCCCTCCGGTTCCGGATGATCGCTAGTGAGTAAGATTTGAAGGGGGGCTTGGTAAGAGCGCTGAACTTGCCTTGCGCGCAATGCTCCGTTAGCGGAGCGAAAATAGTGCCAGCTAGCATAACACTACGCCCGGCAAGCGAGCAAAGAGTGCTTTTATCGAGTCTTTCAACGGGGACGCTAACGGCCCAGGCTGGATAGGGTTTGCAGTCAGCAAAAAACGTATCGATCGTCTACCTTTTGCTATTTCAGATCCAGTTATTTTCTTTCAATAAATCGGTATACAGATTGTATAAATAATGGCGGTTCCAACGCTGAGGTTTAGGGATTGACCAATCTCGACGTGATGTTACATTTTTCGCGAAATGTTTCTTTTGTTTCAGGTTTTTTCATGATTGATAATCGTCGCTTTCCGAATGACTACGTCGTTGCAACGGGTGACGCGCTTGTGACCGGTCTAACCGTCCCATTGCGTTTGTTGATCGCTTTGTCGGTTTGGTTTCTTGCAATGATGGTTTCCACTGCGTTTGCGGCGGACGATGATAACGGTGACCTGTTCAGTGGTATCAATGCTCGCTTCATCAGTGGCGGCGTGCCGGGCGGTCGGGCGACATCGATCGCGGCGGATCAAAGTAATCCGGATGTGCTCTATGTTGGGGGCGCGGCGAGCGGTGTCTGGAAAACCGAAAATGGCGGTATGACATGGCGCCCGGTATTTGACGATCAGAGTACATCATCAATCGGAACGATAACCGTTTTCCAGAAAAACCCAGACATCGTGTGGGTTGGTACGGGAGAAGGCAAGCCGCGATACGGAACAGGTGTCGGGACCGGCATCTTCAAGAGTACAGACGGCGGCGAGACCTGGAGAAATATGGGACTTAAAGCCAGCGAACGCATTCAGCGGGTTCGTCTGCATCCCAATAATTCAAATATTGTCTCCGCAGCGGTAGTCGGCCCAGCGTCCACAGATGGTGAAGAGC
>JBCCTV010000140.1:0-8575 GCA_039197915.1 Pseudomonadota bacterium
CCAAACGCATCGCCGACGCCGCAGTAAACGCGACACAACGCGAGGCCGACCGGCTCTCATCTGCGGCCCGCTTAGCGCTTGCAAGCGCCCATAAATCCGCAGACGAAGCACCCGACAATGGGTCGCTAAAGGCGGCGCGCAAGGTCTTAGCGAAGGAAAATGCGCGCCTGGAAACGTTGATTTCTGAACAACGCCAGCGCGCAAACCGGCTCGCGTCAACCATTGCAGCGCAAACGGAACGTCTCTCGCGCATCAATGAGCGCCCGGCTCCCGAAACTGAGGAGGCTCCACCGGTCCCAAATGGCGCTGACGGCGGCCACCACAATGCTGAGACCCAAGCGGCGCCTCTGGAAAATGGCGATGCGTCCCGCGAAAAAGGCGATCTAAGTTGGCGCGAAATCCTAAATGCAACCGATGGCGCGGCGCCGCTCGATTTGCCAAAGCCAACTAACGACACGGGGCCTCCCAACACGAAGGATGCGGTCAACAACGCCGCTGAAACCATAAAAGGCATGCAAGCCTTCACCATGGAGATCGAAACGCGCCTCTTTGGCGAGCCCGCGCCCGCCATGCTGGAACGCTTTGACGCCGGTGACCGCAACATTTTCGCCAACCGCCTCCTGCGATTAAATGAGGCTGACTTGAAAAAAAGGATCCGCACCGAGTCTGCGAAAGACAAAGGCTTTGAGAAATCCGTACACGCATTTCTCCATGGCTTTGAAGCGTTATTGGAAGACGCGACCGCCTCTGAGATGGCGGACGAAGAGCTAGAAGACTATCTGATGTCGCCACTGGGTAAGGTCTATCTTCTCGTTGGCTCGACTGTTGGGTACTTTGCCTGACATGGGCGCTTGCGCGCTGGCTGACAAACGATGTCACGACCTCCTAAGAAGCGGCGCGAGCCTTTCAACTACGATCACTTAGTCTCTACAGAGATTTTATAGGTCTTATTCCTTCCCAAGAAACGCCTAACGCCTGCGCTTTAGGCAGAACAAAATAGAACCGATATCGATGAGGAGAGAACGGATATGATAAGAGCAATTTTTGCGACAGGCCTCGCCCTAGCCCTGGTCGCCTGCGGCCAAGGCGGCGAACAAAGCGCGTCGGAAGTGTCTCAAGCGGGCGCCAATCCGACGGCAAGCAAGACCGACGTTGCTACAGCCGAAATGTCGGCAGCGGGCGGTCTACCCCTCGATGAAATTCTCGAAACGCTCCCTGACAAGGATAAGGCGCGGATTGTTTATCGCCACCCCAAAGAGACCCTAGACTTCTTTGGCGTTAAGCCCGGCATGACCGTCGTTGACACCACGCCGGGCGACATTTGGTACGCGGGCATTCTCGCCTCTTATCTCGGTCCCGATGGCACGGTTATTGGTGCAGACCGGCCACTTTCAGTATGGGAATGGTTCGGCGAAGAATACTCCCCGCCTGAGTTTCTTGAAAAGCAGGCGACCTGGCCGCAAACGTGGCCATCCGAACAAACCGCTAAAGCACGTCCCAACAGTGCAGCTTTTTCGGCCGTCGCCTATGGTTCCGTACCCAGCGAGCTCGCTGGCGCCGCTGACGTTGTTATGATGATCCGGGAAATGCACAATATTGCCGGGTCCGACCAGACCAACGGCGTCATCTCAAAAGTCCTTGCAGAAATTAATATGCTCCTGAAGCCCGGCGGCGTCTTTGGCGTCATCCAACACCGGGCGCCCGAAAGCGCATCAGACGCATGGGCAAATGGGGAAAACGGATACCTCAAGCAATCGACGGTGATTGCGCTCGTCGAAGCTGCAGGCTTTGTCCTCGAGGATACGTCCGATATCAACGCCAATCCAAAAGATCAGCCAACGGAAGAAGATGGCGTTTGGCGCCTTCCCCCAGGCCTCGATATCGAGGAAGGAAACGAAGCCCTGCGAAATGAAATGCTGGCGATCGGCGAATCCAACCGCATGACGCTCAAATTTCGCAAGCCGGAATAGAGCATCGGACGGTAAGCTTGATGCAACCCGATACTATAAAAGTCTTCGTTCTGAGCGCCTGAGACAGTCTTCGCGTTATCGGATGCGATCGTCCGGCGCTCTAGGAACCGCCCGCACTATCCTCGGCGATTGTCGCTAAGGACCAGTCAACGATCGATGCTAAGGCCTCACCGGCGGAGTCATTGAGCATCGCGCCTGCCAGGTCGACCGCGTCCTTCTTCAAAGGGCGCGAATGATCAAAGAGTTTCGCGGCGAGGACACGACCGCGTCGGTTCGTTAACCTTGCATAGACAGAGACTTCCGCGCGGGGGCCAGCGTCGCCAAAGGCAATGTGGAACGACCGAATGTCAGTTCGCAACGTGTAAGCGCCCGCAGGCATTGAAACGGAATCGCCAACGCTCAAAATCCGACCGGAGTTTTCAAAACTGCGCAACAGCGCCGTCCGCATAAGCGCTGGGGCCCGGTCTGACCATTCGCCACCGCGATAATATTCGACAACGCCGGGCGAGCGCATCAAGGCGATGCTGGTCGTCGCGAGCGCGCGCGTTGCTGATGGGTCTGCGATTGTCAGCGATGCGTCTATTGATGGGCCGCTTTCTGAGACCGGCGCCGGGGACAACAAGAACCGGGCCGGTGCGGGGTCCGCTTCCGGCAACACCGAAATGCATCCCACAAGCGCTGACGCAGTGAAAAGCCCGATAACGGCTTTGGAAAGCAGGCGAACGGTCCGAGCCATTACTGGGAAGCCTCATATTGCGGCGTTGCTTCACCCAGCAGGTACCCCCGCGGGTTCCGGTCGATTGCGCGCAACACCTCTTCGAGCGTTTTAAACATGCGGCGCGCCTCCGCGAGCGTCGGACCGGTTTGGGCTAATCCTTGCTCTGAGAAAATTGCAATCGAGTCCCGGTTTTCCTCAACCACGCTGCGGAGGTCAGCAATGAGTAATTCCGCCTCGCGAATTGTTTTTCTGGTTTGTGTCAGCGTCACCGGTACATCGTCGCCGAGCACGGCCTCAAGTTCATCCGCAGCGGCGTTTAGGGATGTCGTCAGCTCGGCAATGTTTTGCGAGACAGTCGCTAAGTTCTCAATGCTCGTGCGAACATTCTCATCTTGTTCAGCGAAGGCGGTCGAGAAATCATCCACATTTTGCAAGATGTCGCTAAAGGCGGAAATATTTTCGTCCGACAAAAGACGGTTCGCCGCTTTTATGATCGCATTGCCGCCTTCGAAGATCTGAGCGATGCCGCCGGTTTCGGCGTAAATCTTGGGGACGCCCCGTTCCGTGTCCTTTAGAAGCGGCTCGCTCCCGGACCCACCTGAAAATTGGATAATGGCGACGCCGGTAAACCCAACAAGTTCAAGCTCTGCTTTGGTGTCGCGGCGGATTGGCGTGTCTTTGCCAACTTTTACGCGGGCGACAACGATGGATGGGTTGTCCGGATCAATTGTCAGCTTACTGACCTGGCCTTTTTGTATGCCGTTAAACGCTACCTGCCCGCCCACGGTCAGGCCGGAGACAACCCCTTCAAAAACGACGTCATAGGTGTCGAATTCCGTCTGCGCTTGGCTAGCCCGCAAAATAAATAGAAAGGCGAAGGCGATGATGCTGAGCACCACCGAGCCGATAAACACATAAGGCGCACGCGTTTCCATTTTTTGTTACGCCTCTTACTCTGCAGCACTCGCGGTCGCAGCCGCATTCGCCCGCTCGGCGTTTCGCCCGCGCGGACCAGAAAAATATTCTTGGATCCAAGGATGGTCAGATTTCGTTACTTGCGCCATCGTCCCACATTCAATCACCCGTTTCTCGGCCAGCACCGCGATCCGATCGCAGGTCGCGTGGAGCGTGTCGAGATCATGAGTAACCATAAAAACTGTTAACCCTAAGGATTTCTTTAAACTCACGATAAGGTCATCGAACTTTGCGGCCCCAATAGGATCAAGACCGGCGGTCGGCTCGTCCAAAAAGACAATTTCAGGATCCAACGCCAATGCGCGCGCGAGCCCGGCGCGCTTTTTCATACCGCCCGAAAGCTCGGATGGGTATTTAACGCCCGCCTCCGGCGGAAGACCCGACATTGAGATTTTCAAAGCGGCGATGTCTTTTGCAAGATCCGGCGGCAGGTGTAGATGCTCCTGGATTGGCGCCATGACATTTTGCGCGACCGTTAGAGAGGAAAAGAGCGCGCCCCCCTGGAACAGGACGCCCCATCGCCGTTCAATCGCAATCCGTTTGCGTTCATTTGCGGCGTAAAAGTCTTCGCCGAATATCCGGACAACCCCGGCGGCTGGCTCTTTCAATCCGATTATGCTCCGCATCAGGACTGACTTACCGGTGCCTGATCCCCCAACAACGCCGATAATCTCGCCCCGACGAACCTTCAGATCGAGATTGTTGTGGACAATGAAATCATCAAATTGCGTGCGCAAGCCGCGCACGTCGATGACGGCGTCGCTATCGTGCGCGACCGCATGTTTCTTTGTTGATGACCGCCGCGCCATTAGAAGTCGATCTCCAGGAAGAACATGGCGAAAAAGGCGTCGAGCACAATCACCATAAACAAGGCTTGAACAACGGAAAGGGTTGTCCGTTGGCCGAGCGATTCCGCGCTGCCTTCAACCTGTAACCCCTGAAAGCAACCAATAACCGCAATAACGAAAGCGAAGAAAGGCGCTTTGATTATGCCTGCATAAAGGTTCTGCATACCGACAGTATCTTGAAGACGCGCCATAAATAACGCGGGCGGTATATCTAAAGCTCCCCAGGCGACGATCAGGCCGCCAGTTAACCCGAGCATCGCGCCGAGAAAGGCAAGCAGCGGGAGCATGATGACCAGTGCGATGACGCGCGGCAAAACGAGAACTTCAATTGGGTTTAACCCAAGCGACGTCATGGCGTCGATTTCCTCACGGATTTTCATGGATCCGATCTGCGCTGTGAAAGCGCTGCCCGAGCGACCCGCTAACAAGATCGCGGCCAGCAACACGCCGAATTCGCGCATGACGGCGATGCCGACCAACTCCACCGTGAAAATCGAGGCGTTAAACGCCTGCAAAACACGCGCGCCCATGAAGGCGACGACGGCGCCAATGAGGAATGACATCAACCCAACGATGGGGATGGCGTTGATGCCCGCCTCCTCCATGTGGTGCGCCGTGGACGTTATGCGGAACCGTGTCGGTACGCGGACCACCCGCATGGCGGCGGCAAGCGTTAGCCCAACGAAACTCAATACTTGGAGGGCCGAGAAGTAAAAATCGACAACGCCAAGGCCGAGCCTGCGCAGCATTAAAACGAAGGCGTTCCTTGGCAAGGGCGCAACTGGGCACGGAGCCAAATGCGGGCGCACTTGCTCCAGTAGCTCCTGGTGTACTGGGGTCGCGCCGACAATGGTTGAGGCGTCTGATCGGCTTGTGCAGGCGCGCAAAACCCGTTGAATGACCATCGCTCCCGCCGTGTCCAACTCACTCAAGTCGGAAACGTCGATCACCAGCTCCCGGCCAACGCTATCATCTTCAAAAACCCGCAGCGCCGCATCGATTGCGCCGAGGTGACGGGCGCGCCAATCGCCAATGGCGCGCATTTTGAGAACCCCATCGATCACGTCGGTTTGGAATTGAGCGGCGACAGCTGCCATGGCTTAAGCTTTCTTAATCCCCATCAGGCGTGCGGCCTGAACTTTGCACTCGCACTAAGGCCTATCAGAGCCGAGTATACCAGGATGATAAATTGATCCTAAAGGGCTGATATCAACGGCGTTGACGCGCGCGTTGCGCGTTAGCAAACAAAGTGAATATCGCAAGAATTTCGACCGCGTAACAGGAGTAATTGTGGGTAGATCTTTCGCCAGCAGCCGTGGCTCAATGAAGCTCGCAGCCCCCTTATTCGGCTTCATCTTGGCGTTGTCGGTATTATCGCTGGTGACGCTCTCGGGCGCGCAGTCGACTGACGCCGTCCTGCGCGAGCGCGTCTTCGATGTATTTGAACGCCTGGCGCCGGTGAAACGGCCGCCGGCCTCGGCCTTTCATATCGTCACCATTGACGCCGACGCGGAAGAGATCGTGGGTCCTTGGCCCTGGCCGCGTTCATCGCTGGCGCGTTTGATTACGGCGACTGAGGAAGCGGGCGCGCGCGGGATCGTACTCGCCGAGGCGATCAACGGGCCGGACCCCTTGGGGGCAAACGCCTTGGATCAATTCTGGGGCGTAGCGGTCAACGATGACGGGTTGTCTGAAGCGCTGCGCAAACTGCCCGATACCGACCTGATGTTGCGGGACGCCCTTGCGAGCCTTCCGAGCGCCGCGTCAATCGCGCCTGCAACGGCTGTGCGCGGGCGAGCCCGCCTCAACAGCATCACAGCGCGCCTTGGGGATCACGCTTCAGATGATCTGAGCGAACGCGCGCTTGAATTGCCGACCAGGGCGGCGACAGGTCCGGTCTCCAACCTATTCGATCAAAGCACAGCACTCGCCGCAACCTCAATCGTTACCGATGCGGATGGCCGATATCGCCGACTCCAGCCCTTTTGGTCGATCAACGGCGAGGCGCGACCGTCTCTGCCGCTCGCAGCAGCAGAAATTGCGCTCGGCGTCGACGCCCGAATTACCGATATTGCAAACACCGCTTTCGGCGGCGAAGAACCGGCCGTTCTATCCCTAGGACCGCGGCGCCTAGACTTAAGCCCCGGAAACGCGGTCCGATTACGGATGAATGGGGCGCCATTGGTCGGCTCAACGAGCGCGTCAGCCGTTCTCTCTGGCCGCGCAACGGGCGGGGTCCTCCTGGAGAAGGTCGCGATCATCGCGCGCGACCCAGCGCTTTCAGGCACGATCATTGAAACGCCAAACGGACCGCGCGCGTTCGCACAAACGATCGCTGACGCGGCTTTTCATCTAATAGACGGCCGGCCCCTCAGCCGTCCGGGATGGGTCGGCTACCTGGAAGCCATTACCGTTATGCTTATCGGCGCAATTGCGATCATGATCACCCAAGCGCTCGGCGGCGCGCGGGCGGCGCTTGCCGTTTCGATCGTCCTTATAGCGATTTTTGCATCGGCTTTTGCGGCATTTCACTATAGCGCGTTATTGATTGATCCCCTACCCGCAACCGCTGCAGCGTTCCTCGGCGCCTTTGCCGGGTCCTCCGGCCGGCGAACTGAGCAAAAGCTTGCAGATGAGGCTTCCGTTGCGGGGCTTTATGGCGTCCTGCCGCCAGCGGCCATGTCGGCGCTAGATCAAAAGCACGGACACACAATTCTCAATGGCGCACGCCGGGATATCAGCGTCCTATCCTGCGAATTGCGCATACTCGATGACGATATCGAACGCCTGCACGCCCACCCGGAAGACGCCACGGCGATGATCGCAACCGCGAGCAACGCTTTGCGCCGGGTTATCTTGGATACCGGCGGCGTTGCCGACCAATCAGACGGCGGAAAAGTTCACGCCTACTATAACGCGCCACTGGAGAGCGCCGACTACCGCGAAGCCGCCTGCGCAAACGCCCTGCGACTGATTGAGAGCATGGACAAAATCAACGGAGAGCTCGACGCCTCGACTCGCACCCGGGGGGTTCAAGTCCACCTTGCAATCGGCGTTGCAACGGGCCCTTGCCTTGTCGGCCCCATGGGCCACGGCCGCAGCAATCGCTACTCGGCCATTGGCCCGACGGTCGAGCGGGCTGCGTTTTTGCGCAAACAGGCGTTGCGCTATGGCCCTGCAATCATCTGTGATGAGACTATTTTTAGAGAGACCCACCATAAATACGCCTTTTTGGAACTCGACCGGATACGGCCGCTGCGCAACCTTGCCGAGGAAGACGCCGAGCCGACGCGGTTCACGATCTATGCGCTTGTGGGCAATCCGTTCGTAAAATCGAGCAAAGGCTTTAGAGCCCTCGACGAGGCCCACCGTCAGCTTTTGGCTGCGTACCGCAACGGGGATTGGATTTCGGCCGGGTCTTTGATCAAGAAAATTCGCAAGCTTCCGGGTACGGCCATTCCGCTTTTCGACATCTACGAAAAGCGCATTGCCCGAATGTCAAAGTCAACGACGAAGGCGCCAATCAGCCGCGACAGTGACGACACGCCAAACGCTTAAACCGCTCTGCGGCGGCCCTGGTGAACCCATAACCCGCCGGCGATCGCGACCGTCGTCATTCCCATGGCCGCCATTAATCCGTATGCGGCAACCGGACCGGATGCCGCGAAAATATATCCGGCGATAATTGTTGCAATACCTGTTATAGCCCCAACGCCAAGGGTTGAGGCTAACGCCATAGCTGTGTTGCGGAGTTCGGGCGGCGTGCTCTCCTCGACGAATTTTATTGTGCCGAGGAATGTAGCTGCAAATGTCAGTGCGTGGAGCGCCTGTAGGAAAAATAGGGCTGTGAGCGGCGGTGCGTAGCCCGTCGCCGCCCATCGAACCAAGGCGCCAGCGCCGCCGATCCCAATTAGCACATGAGCGCTGAACGTGCGTTGGATCCGTTTTGCATAGGCTAGCAAAACAATTTCTGCGAGGACGCCGGTTGACCACAGGACGCCAATGATAAACGGGCTGTAGCCAATCTCTGACCAGTGGAGGTTTGAAAAAGCGTAGTAGGTGGC
>JBCCTV010000141.1:0-8574 GCA_039197915.1 Pseudomonadota bacterium
CCCATGCCGCCGCCCACACACATGGTGCACACGACATATTTAGCGTTGCGCCTTTTCCCTTCAATCAGCGCGTGCCCAACCATTCGCGCGCCTGACATGCCAAACGGGTGACCGATCGAAATGGCGCCACCGTTGACGTTGAGGCGATCGTTTGGGATCCCCAACTGGTCGCGGCAGTAAATCACCTGAACCGCAAACGCTTCGTTGAGCTCCCAGAGGTCAATATCATCAGCCTGGAGACCATGTTGTTTCAGAAGCTTCGGAACAGCGAAGACAGGGCCAATGCCCATCTCATCGGGCGCACATCCGGCATAGGCAATCCCTCGGAAAACGCCGAGCGGGGACAGCCCCCGGGTTTCTGCAAGCTTTGCGTCCATAAGGACCGCAGCGCTTGCGCCATCAGACAATTGCGACGCGTTCCCGGCCGTGATGAAGTGACCTTGCTTTACAAAGGCGCCGTCTTTCCAGACGGGATCGAGCTTTGATAAATCGTCCAGCGTTGTCCCCGGCCTGGCGCCTTCGTCCCGGTCTAGACTTACGGTCTTAGCTTTGACCTCACCGGTTTCGCGATTCTTTTCCTGTTTGATTGTTTCTAGGGGAACAATTTCGTCGTCAAACTTTCCCGCCTGCTGGGCGGCGGCTGTCCGCGATTGGCTTTGTACCGAGTATTCATCCTGCGCATCGCGCCCAATGTCGTAGCGCTGCGCAACGATCTCCGCCGTCTCAATCATTTGAATATAAGCGGCCGGCGCCGCCGAGACCGCCGCTTTTGAGACAGCGCGGTGCGTGTTTTTGTGTTTGTTTTGGACGAGGCTGACAGATTCCACACCGCCCCCAACCACAATATCCGCAGCGCCTGTTTGTATTTGGTTAGCGGCCATGGCGATCGCCATCATGCCGGATGCACATTGGCGATCAACGGTGCTGCCGGGCACAGTATTCGGAAGTCCAGCTGTGTAAGTCGTCAGACGACCGAGGTTATAGGCTTGCGTCCCCTGCTGCGCCGCCGAGCCAATAATAACGTCTTCTATTTCTTCTGGCGCAACACCTGCCCGGGCGACCGCCTCTTTAACAACGTGTCCAGACAAAATCGGCGCTTCGGTATCGTTGAAAGCGCCCCGGTAGGCTTTGGCGATCGGTGTTCGGGCGGTTGATACGATTACAGCATCGCGCATGTGGCTAACATTCCCTCTTACTAAGGATAAAACCGGCTCACCGTGTCAACGACACAGGCCGGCCTTTCCTCATCTTCTATATCAATCGTTACTCGCACGACGATTTGAACGCCGCCTTTGACTTCTTCAACCTTGATAACCTCACCGCGTCCTCGGATACGGGCGCCCGACTTCACAGCGTTTGGAAACCGAACTTTTTCACAGCCATAATTGACGCCCATCGACATGGAACGCACACGAAGCAAGTCTGGTAAAAACGCGCTCACGAGGGAAAGTGTCAGATAGCCATGGGCGATAGTCGCGCCGAACGGCCCGTCTTTTGCGCGATCAACGTCGACATGGATCCATTGTCGGTCCTCGGTCGCCTCGGCGAATTGATCAATCCGGGGCTGCTCGATTTTTAACCACGGCGTTGGCCCGGCCGTTGATCCGACAAGGGATAAAAGGTCGGCCGGGGTTTCTACTTCGATCGTTGACATAAGTTGTTGTACCGCTTTAGGCGCGTTGGCTTGAGGCTGAAATGGTTTCACCGGTTAGATAGGACGAATAATCGCTTGCCAGAAAAACCATGATGTTCGCGATCTCCCACACTTCGGCGGCGCGACCATAAGCTTCGCGGGCTTCCAATTCTTTCAAAAGCTCCGGGGACGTTGTTTTATGCAAGAATGGATGCATCGCAAGGCTAGGCGCAACCGCGTTCACCCGCACGCCGATGTCTGCGCCCTCAACACCGGCGCATCGGGTAAGAGCCATCACGCCCGCTTTCGCCGCTGCATAGTGGGCCTGGCCTTTTTGCGCGCGCCATCCGAGCACGGAGGCATTATTCACAATGACGCCTGCCCCCCGGGGCGCCATGTGTTGAAATGCGGCGCGATTAATCCGGAAGCACCCGTTAAGGGTGACATCTAAAACGGTTAGCCATTGCTCATCGGTCATGGACATTAAATCCGCCGTCCCGCCGAGGCCCGCATTGTTGATAACGATATCGACGCCGCCCAACTTCTCTGACGCCGCATGAAACAAGGCGTCGACGTCTTCTTGCGCCGTTACATTGCACAAACAATAGGGTGGCGGCGTGCCATTAATGTCGGATAACGCACCGGCTGCTTTCTCAAGCCGGCCTTCGTGGATATCCGAAATTAAAACTGACGCCCCTTCTTCAATTGCTTTTTTCGCGACCGAAAACCCAATGCCTGTTCCCGCTGCCGCCGTAATAAGAACCGTCTTTCCCCGGAGCAGCCCACGGCCTTCAACATAAGCGGGCGCATTTTTCAGGTGCGAGTCCATTGGCGTCATCCAATTCCGTTAATCAATGGAAACCCTCAGGTCCCGTATACCTTTTGCGCCGGTTCCGCTTTTTGCAACAACGCTGACACGGCATCACCGAGCGCCTCGGGCCGCCACTTCTCGCCATTGTCGATTTCCTGTCCGGTACGCCAGCCGTCAGCGACTGAAACTTTTCCGCCAAAGACTTCAAAGCACTGGCCTGTTACGCCTTTTGAAGCGCTACTCGTCAACCAGACAACGAGCGGTGCTACGTTTGCTGGATCATAGATATCAAACGATCCGTCCTCGGGCTTTTTCATCATTTCCGCAAAGACGTCTTCCGTCATACCCGTTCGCGCAGACGGCGCGAGCGCGTTCGCCGTGACGCCATACCGGGCGAGTTCCGCAGCTTGAACAAGGGTCAAGCTTAATATGCCGCCTTTTGCGGCGGAGTAATTCGATTGGCCGATCGACCCCTGGAGCCCAGCACCGGAGCTTGTATTGATAATCCGTGCATCAACCGTTTCACCAGCTTTGACTTGAAGACGCCAGTATTTTGCGGCGCTACTCGCAAGGCAAAAATGTCCTTTCAGGTGTACACGCATCACCTGATCCCAATCATCTTCGCTGAGGCTCGTAAACATCCGATCGCGGCATACGCCGGCGTTGTTCACAACGGCATGCAAATCGCCAAAACGTTCAATCGTATCGGACACCATTTGCGCCGACGCGGCATAATCGGTGATATCGCGTGTATCAACGATCGCCTCGCCGCCCGCCGAGACGATATCATCGACCGTCTTCTGGGCCGTTTCCCCATTGATATCGCTAACGACAACGCGCGCACCGGCGTCCGCCAGGTGCAAAGCATATTGCCGCCCAAGCCCGCCGCCTGCGCCGGTAACGATCACGACACGGTCTTTGCACAAATCGCCCATCAGTTAGAGCCTTTCAATGATCGTAACATTCGCCTGGCCGCCGCCCTCGCACATCGTCTGTAAGCCATACCGCCCGCCGGTCCGTTCTAGCTCGTGTAGCAGCGTTGTCATGAGTTTCGTGCCCGTGGCGCCGAGCGGATGGCCAAGCGCAATGGCTCCGCCGTTTACATTTGTTTTCTCGTGCGGGAACCCGGTCTCCTTTAGCCACGCCATTGCTACGGAGGCGAACGCCTCATTGATTTCTACAAGGTCGATATCGTTCAGGGACATACCGGTCTTCGACAGCGCATGCTCCGTTGCCGGAATAGGCGCTGTCAGCATCCAGATGGGGTCAGCGGCTCGCACGCTCATGTGGTGGATACGCGCCCGGGGGCGCAGACCGTAACGCTTTACCGCCTCCTCAGACGCCAGGATCATCGCCGAGGCGGCGTCGCAAGTTTGGCTAGAAACCGCAGCCGTTATCCGGCCGCCCTCCTGCAAGGGATCAAGCCCCGCCATTTTCTCAAGGCTCGTTTCTCGCATTGTTTCGTCGTGGGTAATGTCTTCGAGCGGAACAATTTCCTTGTCGAAATGCCCTTCTTTGGTGGCGCGGATCGCACGCCCGTGGCTTTCCAACGCAAACGCTTCCATGTCGGCGCGCGAGCACTCCCATTTTTCGGCGATCATTTCCGCTGAACGGAATTGCGTGACAAGCCCGTCCCCATACCGATCAACCCAGCCTTTGGAGCCCGTGAACGGATCGTTGAACCCGAATTCGCGCCCGGCAATCATCGCGGCGGAAATCGGGATCTGGGTCATCGTCTGCACGCCGCCCGCCAATACGACGTCATTCACGCCGGCCATGATCGCTTGAGCGGCAAAGTGAACTGCCTGTTGGGACGATCCGCACTGGCGATCAATCGTCACGCCAGGCACGCCCTCGTTGAGGCCTGCGGCTAACCAACAGGTGCGCGCAATATCGCCAGCCAATGGCCCGATCGTGTCGACACACCCGAACATCACATCATCATAGTCCGCATCGGGAATAGTGTTCCGCGCAACGATTTCTTTTGTAATGAACCCGCCTAGGTCTGCCGGGTGCACGTGGGAAAGCCCGCCTTTGCGACGCCCCGTCGGCGTTCGCGCAGCATCGATAATATAAGCTTCAGCCATTTTCTGTTGTCCTAAAAACTCAAGTCCGGCGGTGCGACCGATCGATTTCCATCGAAAAGACACGCTTCAATTCTGTTGCGATGGTAGGCGTCGTCGCCCCACTGGCCAGCCCGCGCCCAGATCTTCTTCATCCAGTAATGCAGGTCCACTTCATACGTATACCCCATGGCGCCATGGGTCTGTATTGCCGCCTCCGCTGCAAAAGTCGCTGCATCCCCTGCGCTCAATTTCGCCTGGGAGATAAAAAGATCAGCGTCCTCGTGGCGGTCATCAATTGCTTGCGCCGCCCGGGCGACAAGCGGCCGGGCATATTCAAGCTTGATAAAAGCCGTCGCCAGGAGGTGCTTCACCGCCTGGAACGGCCCGATCGGCTTGCCGAATTGCTCGCGTTGCTTTGCGTAGGCTGTCGCTTGGTTGAGCGCACCGACGCCAAGCCCGATCAGTTCAGCCGCTCCGAACACAGCGCCAAGTTGCGCCGCCGCGTTGTAGATTTCCTGAGCGCGATTGCCGTCGGCGATACCCTCGCCATCATCAAAGTCTGCTTGGGTTCTAAAGGGATCAACGCTCCGTGCACCCCTCGCAATCCCATCGTCACTGTTGGGCTTCGCCAAACTGACTTTATTCTCATCAATGATAAGCACAGCATCGGGACTAAAACGGCTGTTGGCAAACGGCGCTAGAGTATGGGAAATCGCAACCGAGTGTTCACCCGCCGCAATGGCGCGCGAAAACTTTTCGTCAATCTGCGCTATTAAGGGCGCCGCGACGCCGGCGTTTTCGATGAGTGGGTCAGGCAGAGCGACCTCGCCCGCGGCTTCAGCAATGAGAGCAAAATCAGCGGCCCCAAGCCCGAGACCGCCCTGGTCTTCCGGCGTCATAACGCCCAAAAGTCCCATCTCGGCGATCTGGCCCCAAAGCCCATCGGTTGTCGTTTCGCTATCAAGTTTGCGCAACCGCTCCGGAGTCGCCTCGCCCATTAAAAAGGCGCGCGCACCCTCCGCAAGCTCTGTCTGATCTTCCGTATACCTAAAGTCCATACCGTCCTCAGCGTGGAAGGCCCAGGCAGCGCTCGGCGATAATGTTGCGCTGAATTTCGTTGGCGCCGGCGTAAATTGGCCCGGCGAGAGAGAACATATATCCGTCGAGCCACCGGCCCCCATCGATTGCATCGTCGCCGGAGACAAGTTCCGCCCTGGCGCCGGCAATGCTGACAGCCGTTCGGTGCAACGCTCGGTCAAGCTCAGACCAAAAGACTTTGCTGCAGCTTGCTTCCGGCCCAATTTTACCGCCGGCCCGGATTTTCGACGCCGTTTGATAGGTAGACACACAATAGGCTTCAGCGTCCAACCAGGCTTGCGTTGCGGCAGCTTTTGCGGCGGTACTGACTTTTTGCGGGTATTCACGGCATAACTGGACAAGTCTCGCAGCGGCGGCTTGGAAGCGCGCTGGGCTTCGCAACATCAAGCCCCTTTCAAAGCCCGCCGTCGCCATAGCGATGCTCCAACCCTCATGCTCCGGACCAATTAGGTTTTCGATTGGCACACGGACGTCATCAAAAAATATTTCAGCGAAGCCAACGCCGCCGTCTAGCTGGCGTATCGGGCGCACCGTTACGCCTTCTGCGTCCAATGGCGCGAGTATAAACGACAACCCCCGGTGGCGCGTGCTTTCCGGATCGGTGCGAAATAATCCAAAACACCAGTCAGCAAAAGCGGCGCGCGACGACCAGATCTTCTGTCCATTAATGACGTAATGGTCGCCGTCCTTGATCGCCGTCGTCCGGATCGCCGCCATATCGCTGCCAGCGCCCGGTTCTGACCATGCCTGCGCCCAAATCTCATCACCGGCAGCCATGGGCGGCAAGAAGCGTTCTTTTTGCGACGCGGAGCCATAGTCCATTAATGTGGGACCGAGCAAGAATATCCCATTTTGACTGACACGGTACGGACAATCTGCGCGGTAATACTCCTCTTCAAAAATCAACCATTTGATCAAGTCGAGGCCACGACCGCCATATTCGGTTGGCCACGTCACCATGCCCCAGTTGCCTGCATGCAAAGTCTTTTCCCAGACCTTGTGCTCGGCGAACCCGTCCTCGGTGTCCAAAGACTTCAAGCGGTGCTTGGGCGCATGGTCGGACATCCAAGCCCGGACTTCCGCGCGAAAGTCCTTTTCCTCATCCGTGTACGCAATATCCATAACGACTAATCCTTGAAATCGGCTTTCTCTCCGCCCTCAACGAAGGCGTCGCGGGATTTTTGCGAGTCCTCATGCATGTACATTTCGAACGTGAACCCCTGCTCCCAGCGATAGGCCTTATCAACATCGGAAGCTTCGATGCCGTTTAAAGCCTCTTTTGCGATACGCAGGGCGTCGCGGCTTTTACTGGCGATTTCCGCAGCAAAGGCGCGCGCCTCGTCTACAAGCGCTGAGCGGTCGACCAAGCGCTCAATGCCGCCCAAGCGATACGCTTCCTCAGCGGGAATTTTGCCGCCCGTAAGGAACGCCGCCCGCACTTTCGGAAGGGGCAATATGCGCTGCATATGGGCCGCCCCGCCCATGGCGCCGCGGTCAATCTCGGGAAGTGAAAAGAAACAATCCGTAGACGCAATAACAACGTCAGCGGCGCCGCAAATGCCGATGCCTCCGCCAATGACAAACCCGTGCGGCGCGCAGACAACGGGCACTTCACACCCGCGCACGGCTTTAAATGTCAGGAAATTCCCTTTGTTGACAGAGACGATCTTAGAGGCGTCCTGCTGCAGCTCCTTAATGTCCACGCCGGCGCAAAAGCCACGGCCTTCAGCGCGGATCAAAATGCACCGGACATCGCTGCGTTTACCCAAGCTTGTAATGGTCTCTGGAAGAGCGTTCCAAATTGTTGAATCAAACGCATTCACCGGCGGGTGGTTGAACACGATTTCGGCGATCCGATCACTGACGGTTGTTTCAATCGGCACAGTTTTTACTCCGCTGCCTGTGCGGGCCGCCCGCCAAACGCGTTCAGTCTCGCCGACGCTTCCGAGACGATCGACGAAATCAATTGCTCACAGGACGGCAAATCATTAATCAAGCCCGCCACTTGGCCGCTCGGCAAAACGCCTTCGTCCGGCTTACCATCCACCATCGCGCGCTGGATGATCATCGGCGCGTTCGCCGCCATCATTGTCTGGGCGAAGGTAAGGTCTGTTTTTCGGGTCATGGTCCAGGCCGACTTTAGAAGATCAACCATGGACGAGCCGGTTTGCTCTTTAAACTTGAGGCCATTCATTACAGCGCGGACGAACATTTCCGGCGGCGACGACCGTTCCAGACGAGCGAGCGTATTATTCAGGATCATGCGCTGGGGCAGCCCATCAAGCTTTGACGACACCGGGATCTTCGTTACGTCCGCATTGAGATAAGCGTCTTTAGTGATCTTTGGGGTCGGACTTTCAGCCGTCAGCATAAAGCGCGTTCCCATCGCGATCCCGTGGGCGCCGAAGGCCAATGAAGCGGCAAGTCCGCGCCCATCCTTAAAGCCGCCTGCCGGCGCTACGGGCACATCGACCGCTTCTAAGACTTGCGAGAGCAAAAGCCATGTTGGCGTGTACCCGGTGTGGCCGCCACCTTCCTGGCCCTGGCACACAAGTGCGTCAGCGCCCAGTTCCACGGCTTTTTTCGCGTGTTTCCCGGCGCCGATCGTTGGTATACAAAGAACACCAGCCGCCTTTAACTTTTCAATCATTTGCGGCGACGGGGCCCGGCCGTATGAGACCGCGCGGACGCCATAATCAATCGCCAAATCGACGATCTTGTCTGCGGCCGGCTGAAACGAATGAAAGTTAAGCCCGAAAGGCGCGGATGTCGCCTCTTTAATCCGCGTTAACTCCGCTTCGCATTCTTCTGGCGTCATCACCGCGGCGGCGAGAAAACCAAAGCCGCCCGCTTTCACCGACGCGATCACCAGGTCCGACGTCGCGACCCAGCCCATCGCCGTCTGAATAATTGGGTAACGACACCCCAACAATTTCGTCAACGGTGTCTGCAGCATTCCGTCCACG
>JBCCTV010000142.1:0-8518 GCA_039197915.1 Pseudomonadota bacterium
CTGAATAAACGACAAGGCGCGGAAACCACTGGGCCAAAAGAAAGATATCGTTACCGTCGTCGAAACTCTCAAAACCCGATCGCGCGGAAACAGCATCCTCTTCAGCAATATTGTAAGCCCAATCGACGGAAAACGTTACCGACTGCCGTGGGCGCAAAGGCGCCGGCAGATCAATTCGCATCAGTGTGCCAACAATCGTGTAAGAGAGATCGTCGCCGGCCGACCCTTTGACCGCCGTAATATCATAGCCGAGCGGAACATCGTCCATGAATTGCTCGCGCCGCAATAAACCGTAGCTGATTTTTGCAGGCTCGCTGCCCGAGCCGGCGCTACCGCCTGGGCCGCGTTGCCCGCCGCCGCCGAACGCGGCGGACCGCTCCGCCAGGCTGTCTCTTTTGAATTTGTTTTGGTCGAGCTGCAGCCAAATGAACCGCAGGCTGTCGGGCGAATTATTTTTATAGGTGATCGTCTCTGACGCCGTCAGCCGTCTCTTTTCCTCGTCGAGGGCAACCTTGATGTCGTAGTCTGCCTCCTGCTGCCAGTAGGCAAAACCTGGCTCGCCGCCCGCCGTGCGATAGATATTCGGCGAGCGCCAATCCTCTTCTAACTGCCTAAATTTATCTTCAAATTGCCCTTTCGTTTGGCGTATCGGACCGGCCTCCGCCAGCGACGCGGCCCCTATGGTGAGCGTCGCCACGATAGTGAGCAATTTTCGAAACATGAATCAGGCCTTTCGTTCGGATGCGGTCAACGATGGCGCGCAAGCGGGCGAGAACACGACGCCCCAGATCTCACGGACTAACAAGTCCCACGGACCAAAAGGACGGTGGCGGAAACTAACGCGAACGGCCGAGAGTATGGGCGCAGATAGAGAAAGCCGCAATGCCGATAATCGCGCGCATCGATTGCTTGAACAACGGCAAACAAAGGTTAGAATTTAGAGCTTCTGCGAACAGCGGCACAGCCCCGCGTTCAGAGAGATATTGCTCCCTTGCAAAGCTCAAACACAGTTGGCCGCGGGACGCTATCTGTCACCATCAAAGCGCCCAAGGGGCGATCCGTAGACCCGGCGCAACCATAGCGGGCCTCAAAGCCGCTTGCGCTTGAACTTCGGCAATCCAACCTCCATACTATGAACGGTCGCTCATGAAGGGTGAGCGGCATGGAGTTTCCGGTGGGACATAGAGGAAAGCGCTTCGCTTTGGTTTTAGCCGCGACGGCATCCGTTGCGATGGCCTCACCCGTTTGCGCCGCTTCCCCTGCTGAAATAGCCTCAGAGAAAGCCGCCGACTTCGTCGAAACCGTACTCAACGGGGTAGCCAACGCGTTGAAGCGCATTCCTTTATTCCGGGCGAGTGACGACACGCCGACTCCGAGCTTCAGTGCGGCAAACCCAAACCCGCGTGACCCAAAACGCGCTAGTGAGGGCGAACAAGTGGAAGCGTCGGTTTACTTTTCAGATTGCGAAGACCTTGGCGCAAAAGAACCGTCAGATGCAGCCGAACAACGTCGACCTGCGCTCGCCGCCGGCGAAGAACTCCTTCTCTTCGCGTTTTAGTCGTTCCGGTTTCTGCCTCGAAGTTGCGCGAAACTAACCATGAGTTTCGACAGCTAATCTTATCATTGGATGGCTCGGGGACAGTTCGCGTAGAAACAAAAACGCGTGCGCTTACTCGGCTCGCGCGATCAAATCAGATGCCGAGCGAGGCGTCGTGAGAAGCTCTTCAAAGGCGACCCATCGGTCCACGCCCTCTGCAACCTGCGCGTCAATATAGGCTGTCACCAGATCAAGCCCGATATTGTAATTCAGGACATATCCCCGGTAGGCCTCTATAAAAGAGAGGCTTTTCTCCGCCCGCGGACGAGAAACAAGCTGATATTTCTGGATCAGGGAAATTGCTTCTTCGCGATCGATGTCACCATCGAGGAACGCCCGCGCGACATGGTTCCGAGAGTGGCTAAGCTTTCTGGTTAGCTTTGCAAGCGCTGCATAAGTCTCGGCTTTTTCTGGGTTAAGCCCAGCGATTGGGAATAAAACATCGCGCTCGAATTCGATTTTTTCGTCACCGGGAAACGCAAGTTCAATCCCGTAGTTAGCCGACCCCTCACCGATCAGGGATTGCGGGCTAAAAAGCGGATAGACGACATATTCGATCCAACCTTCGCCCTTTAGGAAATCGCGCTCAGAAAAGATGTTCCAAGTGTGGTGACCGGGATAAGCTTCGTGGCAACCGAGATCGATCGCGCGGCCGATAAATATCGGAAAATCCGTATTGATCTCGATCAGGCTTTCGAAATCGCCCTGGTACCAATTGTATCCGCTCCACGGCTTGTCCGTCACATAACCAATAGAAAAGCGTTCATTTTCAGGCAGGGTGTAATGGGCGAGCGTCCTCGATCGGCAAGCCTCCACCGCTTTTTCGAAAACCGCTTCCAGCTGACCTGGTGGGATCGAAAGCGACAGTCGAAACTGTTCAACGCGCTCAGAGAGCGGCATAGAGCCGGGCAATAGGGCTTCAATTTCCGCGAGCGCGGCGTCGAATTCCGTCAGGTCATACTGGGGCGCGACCACGTCATAGAGCAGACGCGTTTCTTCGTCGAAGGGTAACCTTTCGCCTTGCGCCATCCGCATCCGGGTGTGCGCAGCCACAAGCTCCATTCGCAGCATTTTTCCCCGTGGCGTCCGAGCTTCGGGGGTTTTTTCAACGGCTTCTATAAGGTCTTGCGCTTCTAACTTTAGGGCTTCGAGACCGCGCTTACTAGCTTTTGCTTGCTCCGCCCATTCCTCAGGCCCCTGATAAGCGTCAACATAGGCTTTGTCGAAATTCCCGAGCTCAAGCGCAAGCTTGACGAAGCTTTCGGCAATTGAGTCGATCGATTGCACATCGACGACGTCGCTTGCCGCCGCATCCCCGGTCGTTGCACCGTCCACTGGCGCAGACTGTTCGCCCGAACAAGAAACGGCGACGAGCGCTACGCTCGCCGCCGCAATTTTAGAAAGCTTATTCAATGCTGAAGCCCCAGCAAGCTTAGGCAGGCGTGCCAGAAAATGTCGACGTGCCGAACGCGCCGAGCTTCACGTTGCCGCCGAGATTTGCGCCGTCAAGCGCGCCTTCAAACTCAAGCTTTACAGGCATAGGCGAGGTAACGTTCACTGACCACATCAGCTTGTCGCCTTCGACGCGGCCATCTTCAACGGGCGTCGCGCCTTGGTTGCTTGACATTTCTCCGCTCAGGGCGTCGCCCTCTTGCTTGAGCGTTAGGACGCCTGTTTGGTCGCCCATTGGCGTTTTGATGACCATATTCCATTTGCCGTCTACAGACATTTTGACCTCCAGATGGTTCGCCAAGCCGGGTTGGCTTAGCGCAAGATTTATTGGCAAGAAACCGATTGGTTTCCTGCGACTGCCGCGGCAATACGCGTTGACGTTGCGCTGTGCAAGTTTTTAAGGCGCCTGACCCCTGTTTTATTCCGTCGCGGCGCCAACCAATCAAAAATCTTGATAACTCTCGCTGTCATGAAGCCGTAACAAAAAAAGCTTCTATCTAGCCTCGATGATGTTCGATCAATAAGGCTCTAGCAGAAAGCGTAGTCGCTGGGCGGACGGGTGTCGCGTTATCTAATCCTAGCGAGGGGATCACGATGGGGTTTGACGTCAATATTTGGGCCGCGATTGGCTTTTTATTAGCGGCCTATGCGGTCGTTGGGAATGACGCGCTTCAAACACTTGGCACCTTCATAAATTCCAATCGGGGCTTGCCCTGGTGGGCGCTATTCCTGTTCGCCGCGGTCATTCTGATTTTGGTGTTTGGGTTCGGCTATGTCACCGATGGCGGCGATCTGAGCAATCCGGACAACTCGCCAGCAAGCCTGTGCGATTTCTCAGTCGGATGTGATCCGTCATTTGGCCGATTGAGCAATACCGAAAAGTACCCGGTTTTTACGCCGGAATGGTACCATGCTTTACCGCCCTTGATGCTGCTCGCGCTGACACGTTTTGGCGTCCCGGTGTCGACAACGTTCATGGTCCTGACGATTTTTGCAACCATCGGCGGCCTGTCCTCAATGCTGCAAAAGTCGCTGATCGGTTATGGCCTCGCCTTTGTCGTCGGCGCAGCGCTTTACGCTGTCCTTTCACAAACGCTCGAACGGTTCTTCCGCAGAACCGAGGATCAACAACACGCACCCGTTTGGGTGCTATTGCAATGGACGACGACTGGATACCTATGGACGGTCTGGCTGATGCAAGACTTCGCAAACATCTTCATTTTTTTACCGCGCGGGGACGGCGTAACGCCTGGCTCCGGCTTGAACCCCAGCGAAGCGATCCTCGCCGTTGCGGTGACCGTCGTCTTGTTAGGCTACACATTTTGGAACCGCGGCGGACCTGTTCAGCGCATCCTGCAATCGAAAACGTCCGTTACGGACATTCGATCGGCGACGGTCATTGACTTCATCTACGCAACGCTTTTGTTTTATTTCAAAGAGTTGAACGATATCCCCATGTCGACGACCTGGGTATTCTTGGGATTGATCGCGGGCCGGGAATACGCCTTCGCCTTTACGACTAAGGTCATCAGTCTCTTTAAGACCTTCCAAGTAACGCTCTCCGACCTCTCAAAAGCGTTCATTGGCTTGGTAGTCTCCATCGATATGGCGCGCGGTTTGCCGTGGCTTGCGAGCGGATTTTCCGCTGACGGATTTTCGCCCCAGCCTTTATCTGCACTTGCGCCAACAGTGAATACGGCGGTTTTTTTGATTGTTGTTAACCTAATGATCGCGCCGATTTGGCTGTTCTTTCAGAAGAAGAGCAAGGAAAGGATGGCCGTGCTAACGGCGATATATGCGGTGAGCGCCATCGCGTTTTATCTACTGCCGATTAGCTGAGGGTTCGCGGGTTCTTACGCACGACGGAGTAGCGGGCGGCTAGTAGCCCTGTGCGCAATGCACGCGCAGTCGCTTCAGCGGGCGCGCCACCTAATCGTTTCAATGGCCCGATTACCCCATTTAAAGTTGTATATTATCCATGTATACAATTTATTCGGGAGTTTTGCCCTATAGCGTCAGTCAGCGGCCCGCCCAGGAGAGAGATATGATTGACGCCAAAAGCAGAATGCAAGACTTCCGAAAGAGTTTCCGCTACCGCGTGATCGCTAAGATCGAAGTGTCAAAGGACGGTAATCGGCAAGCAAGCGGCTCCGTTATCGATATATCCCGCGACGGCGTATCTTTTCAAACCTATACGTCGCTTTCCGTCGGAGACCGTTACTTGGTGAGCATCGACGGCTTCGGCTCCTTTGACGCGACGATCGTCAGGGCGTTCTCTAGCAACCTTTTCGCTGCGCAGTTTGACGTGAACGAACAAAGGAAACGCAGGATCGACACGGCAATCTCGGATTTGTTGGGCGTTGATGCGAACCGACAGGAAGAGGCCGCAAAAGGCGCGAAACCAGCCAGCAGCCTGACAAGCGAAACCGCGAAAGCCAACGCCTGAACGCCTCATCGCGTCTAGCGAACGCTTGATCGCCAATCAGAACAAGGTTGAGTGAGGTCTTATCGCAAAAGCGCTAAAGTACTGGGCGAAGTCGTAAGTCCGGGTTATCACCCTCGACGTATAATTGCCGTTCAAATGCGTAGAGTTTGTCTCTCATGCGCGTTTAAAGGCGCGCTATGAGTGCCGCGCGGGGAGAACACGTCGACATGGCTCAAGACGCTTATTCTTTTATTTCTAGCCGCGTTAGAGCGGCCGTATGCGCGGTACCGCTGTTGTTCCTAAGTGTGGAAGCGTCAGCGCAAGGCCCAAGGAAACCGATCGACGTCATTACGGAAACAGTCGTCGAAAGCGAATTTGTTGACACAATTGAAGGGCTTGGAACCTTGCTCGCAAATGAGCAGGTCGAAGTCACCACGCTCATCACCGAGCGTGTCTCAGCAATCAACTTCAATGACGGCGACCGGGTCGAGGCTGACCAAATCCTGGTGGAATTCGCCCAACGTGAAGAAGCCGCACTCCTTTCAGAGGCGCAAGCAACACTCAATGAGGCGTCCTCCGAACTGCGCCGGTCCGAACAACTTGAAAAGCGCGGCGCCGTCTCCGAAACCGAGCTTAGCCAACGCCGCCGCGAATTTGGCGTCGCGGACGCCCGGTTCAAAGCAATCGAAGCGCAAATCGAAGACCGGGTCATAAGGGCGCCCTTCGCTGGGCGTGTTGGGATCAGAACCGTCAGCGTCGGATCAACAGTATCGCCGGGCGACATTATTGTGCGGCTTGTCGACGACACAGTGATGAAGCTCGACTTCTCCGTACCCAGCACCTTTCTTGCGGACCTCGCCGTCGGCGAGCAGGTGGTCGCGCGGTCACGCGCATTTCGCGACAGTGAATTCACCGGCGTGGTCGCCTCAATCGATAGCGTCGTTGACCCCGTGACCCGGTCGGTCCTCGTTCGCGCCATTATTCCGAACCCGGACGGCTTACTTCGACCCGGCCTCCTTATGACCGTCGACCTTCTCTTTAATCGCCGCGGCGCGATCGCCCTCCCCGAAGAAGCTTTAATTCCAAGCGGTGATAAATCATTCGTCTACGTCGTCGACGGCGCCCCTGGTGAGCAAACGGCGCAACGTCGTGAAATCCAGATCGGCGACAGACGCTTTGGGGAAGTCGAAGTGCTGTCAGGGCTAAAAGCCGGGGACCAGGTGATTACTGAAGGCGCGATAAAACTACGCCCCGGCGCCCGCGTTAATCCCAAGGTAAGCGAAGGCGCGACGGCGGAACTGTTCGGCGCAAGCGGAGGTTAATCCCCGGTGACTCTCACGGAATTATCAGTCAAGCGGCCAGTCGTCGCCGCGGTGATGTCGCTCGTCCTTGTTCTTTGCGGGCTTGTTGCGTTTCAACTGCTGCCATTACGTCAGTATCCGGACATCGATCCGCCGGTCGTCTCAATCGAGACGATTTATCCTGGCGCCGCGGCCAATGTCGTCGAGACCAGAATTACAGAGCTAATCGAGGAACGCGTTGCCGGCATTGAAGCAATCGACACGATTGAAGCGATTAGTGAGGACGGCCGCAGCCAGGTAAACATTACTTTTTACACCGGCCACGACGTGGATTCTGCAGCGAACGACGTGCGCGACCGCGTAGCGTCCATATTGGACGATCTGCCTGACGAAGCAGATCCGCCGGAGATCGCTAAAGTTGATTCAAACCAAGACGTAATCATGTGGCTCAACCTCCAGAGCACGCAGATGACGGTGCCGCAGATCTCCGATTTCGCGAGGCGGTATTTGCAAGACAGATTTTCCGCGCTCGACGGCGTGGCGCGGATCCGGATCGGCGGGGCCCAGAATTATGCTATCCGCATCTGGCTCGACCGGCGCGAAATGGCCGCCCGCGGAATAACGGTCGCCGACGTTGAAGCCAGACTGCGTGCTGAAAATGTGGAGCTTCCTGCGGGCAGCATCGAAGCGGATAAGCGCCAATTCACAGTCCGGGTCGACCGGTCGTTTAGAACCTCCGACGACTTTGCCCGCATGGTGCTAACCGAAGGCCGCGACGGATATCTGGTGCGCCTGGGCGATATTGCCCGGGTCGAATTTGGCACAGAGGAAGACCGCACATTCTTCCGTGGCAACACAAACCCGATGAACGGTATTGGCGTCATCCGTCAGTCCACCGCAAATACAGTCGACGTGGCGCGCCAGGCCCGCGAAGAAGCCGCCCGCTTGAATCCGACATTACCGGAAGGGATGTCGCTGGAACAAAGCTACGACACGTCCGTATTCATCGAAGGCGCCATTCAAGAAGTGTATAAGACGCTCCTGCTGGCGATCTTGCTGGTCGTCGCCGTGATATTCCTGTTCCTCGGCAGCGCCCGCGCGATGCTCGTGCCAGCGGTGACTGTGCCGGTCTCCCTTGTGGGCGCTTTTTTCGCCATGTGGGCCCTTGGGTTCTCGATAAATCTCCTGACACTCCTTGCCCTGGTTCTTGCAATTGGGCTCGTCGTGGACGACGCCATTGTTGTTTTAGAGAATATATATCGCCGGATGAACGAGCTGGGCGAGACGCCCCTCGTCGCGGCGTATGAAGGCTCAAAACAAGTTGCGTTTGCTGTGATCGCAACGACCGTTGTTCTTATTTCCGTCTTTGCACCGATTGCCTTTCTCCAGGGCGATATTGGGCGCTTGTTCTCTGAGTTCGCCCTAACGATTGCAGCGGCCGTGGTGATTTCAAGTTTCGTGGCGCTAAGTCTGTCGCCAGCGCTTGCGTCAAAACTATTACGCCCACGCGAAAAGTCGACGCGGCTCACCCGCACCCTTGACGCAACATTCGAAACTTTACGCAACGGCTATGAAAAACTGATGCGTTGGATTCTTCGCACCCCGATTATTGGGATCGTGATCATTGCATTCGGTATTGGCGGCAGCTGGCTGATCGCCTCACAATTGCCGACCGAATATGCGCCGCGCGAAGACCGCGGCTCCTTCTTCATCATCGTCAATGGCCCAGAGGGCGCAACCCAC
>JBCCTV010000143.1:0-8513 GCA_039197915.1 Pseudomonadota bacterium
GAGAGCGTCTGCTCAACGGTATCTGGTGCGATGACAAGAACGCCGCCAATTCCGCAGTTAAAAGTCCGCTGCATCTCACCATTACTTAAGCCGCCTAGTTCCTGAAGCCATTCAAAGACGCCAGTTAGTTGAGGTGCGGAAAACCTTGGCTCTAAACCCTGTTGCAGAACGCGCGGAATATTCTCAGTCAAGCCGCCGCCGGTGATATGGGCGAACGCTCGCGTTTCTTTTTTCTTGAATAGAGGCAGTACGTCCTTGACGTAAATTCTTGTGGGTGTGAGGAGAGCTTTACCCAGTGTCTGCGAGGCGTCAAACGGCGCCATGTCGAACAGCGAAAGCGTAGCATCGTCAATCAGTTTACGTATCAATGAGAAACCATTGGCGTGCGGACCGCTAGACTTTAGCGCAATCAACTGGTCGCCGGGGGCCGCTGGCTTCGGCGCAATTTCCGATCGTTCAACGGCGCCGACGCAAAACCCGGCGAGGTCATACTCACCGTCGCCATATAACCCAGGCATTTCCGCGGTTTCGCCGCCGATTAGCGCGCACCCGGCGTCACGGCAGCCCGCAGCAATGCCAGCGACGACCTGAGCGGCGGTCTCCTCGTCGAGTTTGCCCGTCGAAAAGTAATCAAGAAAAAAGAGGGGAGCCGCTGCATGGGCTAAAACGTCGTTCGCGCACATTGCGACAAGGTCGATGCCAATCGTGTCGTGTTTGTCCATCGCAAAGGCGAGTTTGAGCTTTGTTCCGACCCCGTCTGCGCCTGAGACAAATAGCGGATCAATGAGGCCCGCTGCTTTCGGATCGAACACGCCGCCAAAGCCGCCGAGATCGGCCCGTGCGCCTGCTCTCGCGGTGGAGGCCGCGTGCGCTTTGATGGCGGTAACGAGCCTTGCGCCCGCATCGATGTCAACGCCCGCGCGTTTGTATGCATCGGTCATAGCACGGGTTTAGGGGGCGCTGCACCAAGAGGGCAAGGGGAGCAGGTCAACTTGGGCGGCGGCCGGTATCGTTTTGCCTGTCTCTCCGCTTTTTAGGTTTGCGTGCGCCGCCGTTAAATTGTGGCCTTTGGCGAGGCGACTTTTGTGAGGCTTGAATGGGCGTTGTGATGGATTGCCGTAACGGAAGGCGTACAGTTCTTTCAGAGCGCTCACAATAACGCGCCTTGCGACCGGGCTTAGTTACTGGTTAAGACTCGAGAGAAAGAGTGGCCTATTATACAGCGTGAGGTTGGGGCAGACCATTGGCTCAGCGTAGCGCCAGGTTTCCGGGGACTGCAGCGGCTTCCTAACGGCAGGGTTGAATATGCGTTTTTTTGTTATTGCGACTTCGTTAGTTGCGACAGTGATTTGCGTCCTGGCGCCATCGGGCGCATTCGCGCAAAATGAAGACGTTTTCATCGTTCCCCGTGTGCCGGTTCAAGCCCAGGCCGATAGCGCCGGAGCGGCAAAGCGCAGTGCGATCGAACAAGGCCGCAGGCGCGCAATGGATATTTTGTTGCGTAGGCTCACGGCGGAAAGCGACTGGGTTTACCTGCCGTCCTTGCTCCGCGATGAGCCGGCTACCGCGACCGTCGGCGGCGTCGACGGCAGAAGCCCGATTGCAATTTCGCCGGAGCTTTTGCTGACGCTTGAAAATGGCTTTGTCGTCTATGGTGAGAAAAGCTCAGCAAAGACCTACCGCGCTTTTATCACTTATCGGTTTGAGCCGGATACGGTGCGAAATCTGCTTCGCTCGTCGCGCATTCCCTATAGCGAATCCCAAACGCGGACGGCCCTCGTTCTGCCGGTTCTGCAGACATCGACCAACACTTATCTATGGGAGCCAAGAAACCCCTGGATGGCGGCATGGAAGGCCCGTCCGTACACGCATGAATTGACGCCGATCACGGCGCCGTTAGGCGACCTTGAAGACGCGGCGCGGATATCGGCTGACGGCGCGCTTCGCCTGGAGCCCGCTGGTTTATCGGCGATGGCGGAGAATTATGGCGTTTCGCAAGTCGTTATTGCCGTGGCTCAGCTCGTCCAAGCCGATGGTGAAGACAAGCTGACAGTCCGCCTGATCGATGGCTATCGCACCGCGCCGGCGTCGGACGCCGTCGCGGGTGACGCAATGGGGCTCAATCAAATTGGCCCTGCGATAAACGCCGCTCCGCAACCGGTTGTCGGATCAAAGGTTGGCGACACGCTTGCGTCAACGATTGTAACTGGGCCGTCGGGAGACTTTCCGAACCTTGCCCTGCGTGCGATTGAACTGGTGCTCGCCAACTACTCCGCTGATTGGAAGTCCAAGACGCTGATTGACTACGCTAAGGAAACGGTGCTGACGACGACGGCGTTTTTTGACGGCGTCGAAGAATGGGCGTCGATCAGAGCGGCGTTAATCGAAACCCAGCTCGTTGAAGCGGTGCAGGTTAGCGCGCTATCGCGGCGCGGCGCAGAGATGCGTATGCGGATCTTCGGCGACCCGACCCGTTTGGTCACGGCGCTGGAAAGCCGTGACCTCGTTCTTTGGAGCGAGACGGGCGCACGCTGGTTTATCGCAACGCCAGACACCGCAGCCCAGTTTAAGGGTCAGCGCTTCCTGCGTGCGGAAGGCCCAAGCGCGCTCTTTAACGCCACCACGCGTCCGGAATCCCGGGCGTCAGATTTTGACAACAGCAATGATTTCCGTCGCGCCTATGACGACAAAGTCGATCGTTAGGATGCTAGCGATCACAGCGGGTGTCGCCTAACCCACGAAAAGGATCGCGACGATGACTGAACCGCCGCGGCAGATGTCTCTGCCGTTTGCGCCGAATATGACGCGCAGCGCCTTCGTTGTGGACGGGTCCAATGAAGACGCCCTGGTTTTTCTAGATGAATGGGCGAAGTCGAGCGAACCAACATTGGTGGTTTATGGGCCGTCTGGTTCTGGAAAATCCCACCTTTTATCAATACTCGCCGATGAATGGGCGGGCCCCGCAGTATTTGATCCCGGCGACGCTGGTGCTGGCGCATTGCTGATCGTTGAGGATGCCGACCACCTGGAGGATCCCGGCGTAATCTTGCGCGCAATTGATCAATGCCGACGCTCCAATGGCCGGGTGGCGATCGCAGGGCGCGGCGATCCCTATTTATGGGCGAGAGGTCTCGTCGACCTTGAGACGCGCTTGGCGGCGGCGCCACGGCTCGTGTTAAGCGACCCAACCGAAGCGTTAATGCAGCGCGTTTTACAAAAGTTATTCAGCGATCGGCAAATCGTCGTCACGGAGGCTTTTTGCGCCTATGCGTGCGCACTCTTGCCGCGTACATTCAAGGCCGCTGCCCGCTTCGTTGAGGCGATGGAGACTGAACTTGGAGCCGGCAGCGGACGCCTCTCTAAGGCGCTTGCGAGCAGGGTGATCGCTACGTTATCCGTAGAGGTGGAGAACTAGCGACTGCGTCGCCACTTACCGATTAGGCGAATAGCAACGCCCTTATGAAAGGCTGCGAGGATGGAAGAGGCGCAAAATGCCCGCACGCCGTCGGCGTTTGATGGGCAAGAGCAAACTGACGATGGGCGAGGCGCAACTCAGCGCGCAAAGCCAGCGCGACCAGCAGCTGCTGGCGCAGAACGCCGTGCAGGCTTCGCCTCGGATCTATTGGCGCGCGCAAGGGACGACGTTTCCGATGCGCCGGTCTTCGAAATTGACGACCCGACGCGTTTTATTAATCGCGAGCGTTCTTGGCTCGCCTTTAACCTGCGCGTTCTGGAGGAGGCCTCTAACCCGACCCATCCCCCGCTTGAGCGCTTGAGGTTCCTGTCGATCTCAGCGAGCAACCTCGACGAGTTTTATATGGTGCGGGTGGCTGGCCTCCGCGGTCAATTGCGCGAGGGCGTGAGTGTTCTGAGCCAAGAGGGGCTCACAGTTCGCCAGCAGCTAGACATGATCTACGATGAGGCCTGTTCGCTCATGGACGAGCAACAGCGCTGCTGGCGTGAGCTAACCCCGATCGTCAGCGATGCCGGCGTTGAGCTGGTCACGCCCGACAAGCTCACGGATGATGAACACGCTTGGCTGCGCCAGGAGTTCTTGGATAATATTTTCCCGATTCTGACGCCGATTGCGCTCGATCCCGCCCATCCGTTCCCGTTCATTCCAAATCTTGGCTTCTTCCAATGCCTTGAGCTCGAGCGCTTGGAGGGTGGGCTGACGACGATCCTTCTGCCGCTGCCCGTAAAAATTGACCGATTTATCCGCTTGCCCGACGACAGCGCTGCGGACGCCGACAAAATTCGCTATGTGGCCCTAGAAAAGGTCATTGTGCGTTTTTTCGATACGCTCTTTCCGCGTGACAAATTGCGGGCCTCGGGCGCCTTCCGGATTGTCCGGGACAGCGATGTCGAAATCGAGGAAGAAGCAGAAGACCTCGTCCGCCTATTTGAAACAATGCTCAAGCGCCGTCGCCGCGGCGACGTGATCAGGCTTGAAATAGATGCGGCGACGCCAGAGCGCCTACGCGATCTCGTGACCGAACGGATGCGTGTGACAAGCCAGGACGTGATCTCAATCGATGGCGTCTTAGGTCTCGCTCAAGTTTCTGACCTCATTCCAGACGAATTGCCCGAGATGAAATTTCAGGGCTTCGAGCCGCGTTTCCCCGAGCGCATTCGCGAACATGGCGGTGATTGTTTTTCTGCGATCCAGGAAAAAGACATTGTCGTTCACCATCCGTATGAGTCGTTCGACGTCGTTGTACAGTTCTTAAAGCAAGCGGCAGCCGACCCGGACGTTGTCGCTATCAAGCAAACGCTTTATCGGACGTCGAAGCAGTCGCCGATTGTCGCTGCACTGATTGAAGCGGCCGAGGCTGGAAAAAACGTCACCGCCCTCGTTGAATTGAAAGCACGGTTTGACGAGGAAGCGAATATCCAATGGGCGCGTGCGTTGGAGCGCGCCGGCGTCAACGTCGTTTACGGTTTCCTTGAATATAAAACCCACGCAAAGCTGTCGCTGGTTGTGCGACTGGAAGGCGGGGCAACGCGGACTTATGTGCATGTCGGGACCGGAAATTATCATCCGATAACAGCAAAAGTGTATACGGACTTATCGCTGTTCACATGTGATCCTGCGATCGCCCATGATGCGGCGCACGTTTTCAATTTCATTACGGGTTACGCCAAGCCGAAACGGTTTGAGCGGTTCGCTGTTGCGCCCATAAATGGTCGCGAACGCATCACCGAATTAATCGATGATGAAATACGCCACGTAAAAGCGGGTCGGCCAGCGTCGATCTGGATGAAGATGAATTCGCTCGTGGACCGGCAAATCATCGATAAGCTTTATGAAGCGAGCGGCGCTGGCGTGCAAATCGATTTGGTGGTGCGGGGTATTTGTTGTCTCCGTCCAGGCGCAAAAGGATTATCAGAGAACATCCGGGTTAAGAGTATTGTTGGGCGTTATCTTGAGCACGCGCGGATTTACTGCTTTGGCGCAGGCCAACCCTTGCCAAGCCCTAAGGCTAAAGTCTTCATTGCGTCGGCCGATTTGATGCCGCGTAACTTGGACCGCCGCGTTGAGATTTTCTGCCCAATCACCAACCCAACCGTGCACAGCCAAATTATTGATCAGATCATGGTCGCCAACCTAAATGATGACGAGCAAAGCTGGCGTCTCTTGCCAAATGGCGTCTATGAAAGGTTAGTTGCGACCGCCGATGACTCGGCCTTTAACGTCCACGAGTTTATGATGTTTAATCCGAGCCTATCAGGGCGTGGTGCTGCAATTGAGTACCATGCACCAAAAACACTCAAGCCAAAATCGTAGCTGATCACTATGATCGCCACGCAATTCGAGTAACCGATTTTGTGATGGCTTCACCGAGCACCACCAAGGACCCATCCTCGATGCGCCGCGTCGCGGTGGTCGATATTGGGTCAAATTCGGTTCGACTTGTAATTTTTGAAGGTCCGCGGCGGGCGCCCTTCCAGATCAGTAACGAGAAAGCGCTTTGTGGGCTTGGCCGCGATATCGGGCCAAATGGCGAGCTCAACAAAACGACTATGGACGCGGCGATCAGTACACTGCGTCGTTTTCGGGCCGTTTTGGATGAGCACGGACGTCCTGAAACATTCGCGATCGCGACCGCTGCTGTGCGTGACGCGCCAAATGCGTCTGATTTCGTTGCGCGCGTGCGCAACCTCGGTTTTGACGTCGATGTGATCTCGGGCGAACGCGAGGCTGAGCTATCGGCATACGGTGTTGTTTCGCAAACACCTGCGGCTCACGGTGTTGTCGGCGATATGGGCGGCGGGAGCTTAGAACTGACCCGCGTGGACAACGGCGATTTGCGCGAAGCGGTGAGCCTATCAATCGGGCCATTGAGGCTCATGCAACTGGTCGGTGACCGACCCCAGGATGCAAATAGTATCATCGATGACGCCATAGGCGAGGCGCCCTGGTTGGCAAAAAGTTCCGGTGAAACTCTGTATGCGGTCGGCGGCGCTTGGCGCGCGATCGCAAGAATTCGAATGCGTATGAGAAATTACGCCCTGCCGGTTTTGCACCAGTTTGAGATGAGCCGTCAGGAAGCGATCGAGATATGTGCTCTGATCGCTGGTCAGTCTAAGGAATCGTTGACAGAAATTCCCGGTATTCCGCGAAAGCGAATTGATACGCTCCCCTTCGCGGCGCTGGTTTTGCAGCGCGTACTTGAAGTATCCAATGTGAAGCGCTTGGCGATTTCTGCGTCTGGCCTTCGTGAAGGCTTACTTTACGCGTCTTTACCCGAAGAAACCCAAGCACATGATCCACTGAGTGCGGCTTTAGAATTCTTTGGCAACCGTTTGTCGCCTGACCCGGACTATGGTCTGGCTGCGGCTTCGTTTATTGGACCAGTTTTGACCGATCGCGGCGAAGACACAAACCGGCGGATTTGCGATGCTGCATGTACACTGATTGATGTCGCTGCTTATTTTCACCCTGATATGCGCGGCGCAATGGCCCATGATATCGCGGTACGTACAGCTTTGTCTGGTATAACGCACCGTGAACGGATCATGATCGCCATGGCTCTCTTTGCAAGGCACGAAGGGCGGCGTGCATCGTCGCCAAAACCGGAGCTTGCGGCGATGATCGACGAACAGGATTTGCTGTATGCGCGCAAACTTGGCGTGGCCATGCGTTTCGCCGGGTCTCTCGCCCCAAAGTCGCCAGGGCTCCTAGAAGAGTGCTCATTAGCGCTCGACGAAGAAACGCTCGTCTTGCGGGGACCGTCGGGACTCGCTGATCGGATGGACGAGCAACAACGCAGGCGTTTTACGTCCCTTGCGGAGATTTGCGGCGTCGCGGGCATTGTCGATGCGAACTGATTTTGCCCTGGCTTCAAACAGTTAATGTATGGCCGACGCCTGCAGCTTTCGCTCACTAGACATGAGTTTCATCCTATAACGGATGGAACTCGTATACTCCCTCAACTAGGAAGCACTAGCGGTATTAAAGCGCTGATGTCAGCACGCTGATTACCAGCTCAATAAAAATGCTTTCTTTCAATACAATGGCGATGTAACGCGACTGCGCGTTGGCTTAGGAAAGCGGCACGATTTCAACCCGTCGACCGCTGAGTTTTAGGGCTGCTTCGCCGCGCTTTAACTGCAACGCCTGCTCACCGAAGACATCCCGCCGCCATCCTTTCATTGCTGGAACGTCGGCGTTGTCATTCAGGGCAATTTCTTCAAGGTCGTTGGTCGACGCAATGAGCTTCGGCGCCACTTGGTGGGCTTCGCATTGGCGCTTTAGGAGGACCTTGAGGAGGTCCACGACATCGGGCGGCGCATTCCGTTTATCACGGCCATCGGCGATAACGGGGAGATCGGACGATGGCATTGCTGCGCCGGCGGCGACTGCGTCGAGGAGACCAGCGGCGCTTTTTGACTTCTCAAAACCGCGCGGCACAGACCGTGCGCTGGCGAGGGCCGTCGCGTCTTTTGGCGCCAATCGGGCAAGATCGAGAAGGGCGTCGTCTTTCATGATGCGGCCACGGGGGACGTTGCGGGACTGCGCTTCGTTTTCGCGCCACTCCGCAAGCTTCATTAACGGCCCAAGCATCGCTGGTTTGGCGTTACGAAGCTTGATGCGACGCCAGGCCTCCTCAGGCGCGATAAAGTAAAGGCTTGGCTCGTAGAGCGCTTCCAGCTCTTCCTGCACCCAGCGGGACCGGTTATCGCGCTCCAATTTGCCGAGAAGAATGGGGTAAGCGGCGCGTAGATGCGTAACATCGCTCATGGCGTAATCGAGCTGCGCGTCCGTGAGGGGACGCCGGGACCAGTCGGTAAAACGCGAGCCCTTGTCTATTTTGGCCCCAACCAGCGCGCGCATCAGCGGCTCATAGCCGATTTGATCGCCAAACCCGCACGCCATTGCCGCAATCTGGCTGTCGAAGAGCGGGCGCGGCACCTCGCCCAGCAACCGATAAAAGATCTCCAAGTCCTGGCGCGCCGCGTGGAACACCTTAACGACATTCGTATTCTTCAGGAGGTCCAGAAAGGGCTGC
>JBCCTV010000144.1:0-8496 GCA_039197915.1 Pseudomonadota bacterium
GCGGAACTCTACTACGCGTGCGACGAAAACACCCTAGCAGCCTAAACAATGAGCCATTTCTGCGCCAATCGGTTACAAGAACCGTGTGTCGACTACCGAGCTTGTAACCGCCCAATACCTGGACCGAATAATGCGTCGAATAGACGCCGAAATGCGGTCTCGCGGTCCCGCTCTCGACAAAGATTGCGTAGGCGCGTTGGGCAGCATCGCCTTGACGCATCTTTCGCGCGTTGAACCGACGCAAATCAAAACTATCGTTTCGATTATGGGGCGCGACGGCGGACAGATCACACGCGTGTTTCAAGACCTCGAGCGAAAAGGGCTAATCGTCAAAGCGCGTAACCAAGAGGACGGCCGGAGCGTTATGATTACGCTATCCGAGAAGGGCCGACGCCACGTTAAAAAGCTCGATGCACTCCTTCTTTATATAATGGCGGATGTTTTAGCGCCCTTGAACTCTTCTGAACGGGCTGATTTAGAAAGGCTGTTATCGAAAATCGGCTGAACCTTTCATGCAGCCCAATTCGCAGTGTACAAACAAAAATGACGATAGCGCCTTTTTTGGCTCGTTTTCCTTCGATATGGTTGCGGCGAGCGCTTGAACGCACTGATTGGTCAAAACGCCGCTAGCAGCCATTCTTTGTTGACTAAATCAACTAATATTGAAACCGTCCTCCATGGTCCTTTTCCAGCCGCTGTGGAGGCCGGCGTGTCGCCGTTCATGACTATTACTCTGGTGTCCCGAAAGGCGCTGCGGTCGATGGACGGTGAGCGGTTTCGTTCCAGATCACCCGGACATTGGCGCCTTCCGACTGAAAGTTGGTGTAATGATGATTGTAAGGCTCGCCACACCGTCCGACGCGTCGGGTGGGCAAATCACGTATGGAGTAACAATCACGGCACGGCGCCGTTAAGGACGCAACTGTTTCAAGAAATCGACTTGGAAAGCGGTGCTCCAACCGAAAATCAGAAAACCGTTTGCCGCTATCAATCCAGACAAAACCCGCCACTCATCCGCAAGCGTAATGTCACCGAAGCCGAGCGTTGTGTAGGCAACCAGCGAGAAATAATAGGACGTTTCGAGATCATCAAAAAGGCCAAGCGCGTGCAGGCTGCCCGCCCATATGCCGACCTCGGCGAGATGGGCCGCCATGACCCAGGCAACCGAAACGCCCAGGGCGGACGACAATCGAAAATTCGTTGGCTTGACCCGCGCCCATTCGGAGAGCGGCGACAACTTATCAAACGCCAAAGCCAGCGCCCAGGCATGGGCATAAGCCGTGAGGCATATAATGACGAGCCCCAAAATCATTTGTTTCAGCATGAAACTTCCGCGAATTAATAACTAAAGGCCACCAATGAAAACGCAGGTAGCACAGCAAATCAATAAGGCGTGTACAAATAAAAATCACCCTAAACCTGGGCGGTTGAGAAACCTACTGTCTGTGGCAGTCGTATTCGCAGCGGCAGGTTGTGGCGGCGCTGTTGAAGAAACAGCCGCTCCGCTCGTGCGCCCGATAAAGTTAATCGTAACGGAGCGGTCAGGGAACGAATTTCCAGTGAGTTTTCCGGCGATTGTCCAAGCCTCCCAATCGTCAGTGCTGACGTTCCAGGTGAACGGCTTGTTGCAGGAACTGCCTGTCGTCGAGGGGCAAGAGCTTACAAAAGGCGAGTTAATCGCGAAGCTTGATCAACGCGATTTTCAAAACAATTTGAGTTCTGCCCGCGCCCAGTATGAAAATGCGAATACGGAGTACCAGCGTGCGCGGCGCCTTGCCGAGCAAGATGCAATCGCCAAGAGCGTCTTAGACCAACGTCGGTCACAGCGCGATATTGCGAGAGCGACGTTTGATTCTGCGCAAAAAGCCTTCGAAGATACGGAGCTTCGGGCGCCGTTTGACGGCGGAATAGCTGAAATACACGTCGAGAACTTTCAAAATATCGCCGCCCAGCAGCCGGTCGCGACGCTGCAGAGCGCTGGCGATGTGGAAGCAGTCGTTGATGTTCCTGCACGCATCATTGCACGGGTGCCGGAACTTGAACCAGTGGGCACAACAATGACGCTCGATGCTACGCCGGACGTCCCGATACCAGCGGAGTTTAAGGAAGCATCTGGACAATCGGATCCGACTACGCAGACCTACCGTGTACGGTTTACCTTTAAGCCGCCGGAAAATCTGCTCGTATTGCCCGGAATGACGGGGCGTATTGATAGCAATTTTGTGTATACGGGCGACGATATAGATCTGGGCGTCGCCGTTCCGCCAGGTGCGATTCTTAGTGATAGCGGCGGTCAGTTTGTTTGGATTGTCGATCAGGCGACAATGACGGTTTCCAAACGCCCGGTGACGATCGGTGCGGAGCGCTTTGGGGAGAATATTTCAGTCGTTGAAGGGCTTGAAGGAGGCGAAGTGATCGCCGGGGCGGGCGCGTCTTATTTAATTGATGGCATGAAGGTGCGCGCCTGGGACGGCGCTGGAACAGGGCTGTAGGTTAATCGCACCATGAATATCGCTGAGTTTTCGATAAAAAATCGCCTGATTATGTGGTTGATTGTGATTTTGTCCGTATTCGGCGGATGGAATGCATATCAAACGATGCCGCGTTTTGAGGATCCTGAATTCACCATCCGGACGGCGCAGATCTTAACACAATATCCAGGTGCAAGCCCGGAAGAGGTCGCCGACGAAGTCTCTGATCCGTTGGAAACGGCGTTGCAGGAGCTGCAAGAAGTCGATGAAATCCGGTCAACATCGCGCGCTGGGTTCTCTGAGATTGAAGTCGACATAAAGTATGGGTTTTCCCCCGATAAGGCGGCTCTCCAAGGTGTCTGGACAAAGCTGCGCAACAAAATAAACGACGCCCGTTCTGGCTTGCCGCCAGGAGCTTCTCAGCCTTTTGTTTTCGATGAATTTGGCGACGTATACGGCGTTTATTATCTGCTCACGGGCGAAGGGTATTCAGCACGAGAATTGGAGGAGTACGCTAAGGCGCTCCGCAAAGAGTTGCTTCAAATCGAAGGGGTTGCGAAAGTTGCCTTCGCTGGCGAGCAGCAGGAAGCAATCTATGTAGAGGTTTCGCGCGAGCGGGCGTCGGCGCTTGGGCTCTCCTTAAACAACATCTTTAATGCGCTTTCGACCCAAAACACCGTGCTATCCGCAGGCGACCTGAAAATAGGCGAACGTCGCATTGAGATTTCGCCATCCGGAACAATTGGGTCTGTTGAAGCTATTCAAAACTTGCTCGTCAGTACATCAACTGACGGGCGAGTGACTTATCTCCGAGATATCGCAAATGTATACCGTGACTACGTTGATCCTGCGACGCGATTGATCCGCTATGACGGCGCGCCAGCGCTTGCGATCGGAATTTCAAATGTCACCGGCGCCAATGTTGTAAAGATGGGCGAGGCGATCGACGCAAAAATTGCCGCCACTGAAAGCCGGCGCCCCATTGGCATGGAGCTCAACGAATATTATCACCAAGGCAAAGTCGTTAATGCGTCGATTGTCGATTTCTTCGTAAATGTGGCGACAGCGGTCGCGATCGTCCTTGTCACCCTCCTTATTTTTATGGGCCTGCGTTCAGGCATCATCATCGGAATTGTCTTGGTCCTAACGATTGCTGCGACGCTTGCGACGATGCAGATCGCCGATATTCCGATGCATCGGATTTCGCTCGGCGCGTTGATTATTGCCCTCGGCATGCTCGTTGATAACGCGATTGTCGTCACAGAGGGTATTCTCGTCGGGACACAGGACGGCCGTCGAAAGCTTGATATCGCAAAGGAAATTGTAACCAAGTCGATATGGCCCTTATTCGGCGGCACAGTCGTCGGAATTTTAGCGTTTGCTCCCGTTGGCTTCGCTCCTGGGTCGACTGCGGAATATACCGGACACCTTTTTTGGGTTATCTTAATCTCCCTCTTTTTCAGTTGGCTTTTTGCGCTGACGCTGACGCCATTCTTCTGTGATCTTCTGTTCAAAGAGATTTCGCCAGACGAAGTGAAAGAGCGTGTTGATGGACGTTGGACAAAGCTATTCAAGAGTTTTGTTCGCGGTGCGTTACACGCACGATGGGTGGTGGTCGCGGGTGCTGTTGCGATGTTTGTCGCTGCGATCTGGGGTTTCGGTTTTGTAAAAGGCGGGTTCTTCCCCGCCTCGACCACGCCGCAAATTGTGGTGGACTATTGGCTTCCGGAAGGCGTGGACATCACAACAACGGATGCTGACATACGAATGATGGAGGATCACATTTCTGGTCTCGACGGGGTCGCCCATGTGCAGGCGCTCGTCGGTGGCGGCGCGTTGCGATATATGCTGATCTATTCGTTTGAATCGCAAAATGCATCATACGGACAATTGCTTATCCAGACGGAAAGCTTCAGCGTCATACCGGGCTTGATCCCAAACATCCAAAAGTACTTGGAAGAAAATTTCCCAAATGGGCAGGGCAAGGTCTGGCGCTTTACGATGGGACCAGGTGGCGGATCGAAAATAGAAGCGAAGTTTACAGGACCGAACCCGGATGTTTTGCGAAACTTGGCCGACGAAGCGAAAACGATCATTGCAGGCGACGGTCGCGCCATTTCAATCAAGGATGACTGGCGACAACAGGTCAGCGTTATCAAGCCGATTTATTCAGAGAGCGCAGGGCGCCAGCTCGGTGTGTCGAGAGAAGATTTCGCGAACGCCCTGCAAACAAATTTTTCCGGTCAAAACGTGGGTGTTTATCGCGAAGGCGATACGCTTATTCCAATTGTCTCGCGCGCCCCAGCGAGTGAACGGCGAAGCATAAACAGTATTCGTGAGATTGAGATTCTAAGCAGCGCGACCGGCAGAACCGTTCCGCTCGGCCAGGTCGCCGCTGGTGTGACAACAGACTGGCGAAATGCTCAGATGGTGCGCGAAAACCGGCGCTGGGCGATTAAAGCGCAGGCAGATCCGCGCCCTGATGAATTAGCGTCAGAGTTGCTAGCACGCGTCCAAGGCCCGATTGAAAATATAGAGCTGCCTGATGGGTATGAGCTAACTTGGGATGGCGAAATCGGCGATTCAACAGAAGCCAATGGCAACCTAGCGAGCACATTTCCCTTCGCCTTTGGCGCTATGATTTTGACGGTGGTGCTGCTCTTTAACGCCGTGCGTCAGCCCGCAGTAATTTGGTTGCTTGTGCCGCTTTCAATTGTTGGTGTCGTGATCGGACTCGTTACCACGCAAATCCCGCTTGAGTTTATGGGAATACTAGGGGTTTTATCCTTGTCAGGACTGTTGATAAAGAACGCCATCGTTCTTGTTGATCAAATGGATTTGGAGATTGGCGAGGGCAAACCGCGTTTCGATGCTGTTGTGGACTCAGCCGCTAGCCGTGTACGGCCAGTTTTAATGGGCTCTCTCACGACCGTCCTTGGCGTTCTGCCGCTCATCACCGATGCATTTTTTCGCTCAATGGCCGTTGTGCTTGTCTTCGGGCTCAGTTTCGCAACGCTTCTTACACTGATTGTGGCGCCGGTTTTATATGCAATATTTTTCCGTATTAAGGCCTCGGAAACGGCCTTGGCGACTTAGCTGCGTCCCGTGTTAACACGGGTGATTGATAAATATTTGAGGCAATTTCTTTCGGAGATTGAGTATGAAAATGACAGGGCAACGGAATTTACTCCGTACACTCCTATTCGGTAGTTTTGCATTAATGTCCGCTTGTGCGAGCATTACGACTCGTGACGAGGCTGGTGGTGCGGCAAAATCGAGCCTACCGGAAACGCCACGCGCATGGGCGATGGCGCAGGAAAAAATTGGCAACGTTGAAGTGGGTTGGATCGCTTCCTTTAACGACCCCACGCTGAGTGCGCTGGTGGCCGAGGCGCAGGAAAACAACAAAAATCTACAAGCAGCCGCCGCGAACGTGGACCGGGCACGGGCGCTCGCCCGGCAGGCGGGCGCCGCCTTGAAGCCAAGCGTGACTGGTTTTGCTGGCGGTTCCGAAGGTGGCGGCGTCGACGGGCGCGCCGGTGATTCGAGTTTTGAAGCGGGGTTACAAATCGATTGGGAAATAGACGTTTGGGGACGAATTCGCTCAGGCCAGCAAGCGGCTGCGGCAAGCGCTGAATCCGCGGAGGCGGACTATCTGTTTACGCAATATTCAATCGCCGCTGCTGTTGCGCAAGCGTACTTTGTTTCTATCGAAGCCGCGATCCAAGAGGAAATCGCCCGTGAGACAATGAAGCTCTTGGAGGAGACAACGCGGATCGTCAGTGTTCAATACGATAACGGCCTTGCGAATTCCCAAGATCTTGCGTTGACCAAGAGCGACCTCGCCTCGTCTCGCGATACGGTGTCAAATACGAGCGGCGCCCGTCGGGACGCCCTGCGGGCGGTGGAGGTTTTGTTAGGCAGATATCCATCCGCTGATTTGAAGCTTGCGGATGCATTGCCGGAAACACCGCCGGCGCCGCCAGCGGGTGTTCCTTCGGATATTCTCGAGCGTCGGCCGGATCTGATTGCAGCAGAGCGAAATGTTGCAGCCTCATTTAACAGTTTAGACCAAGCAAAAGCGGCGCGGCTGCCGCGGTTTGCCCTGACGAGCACGGTTGGCGGTGCGTCTACGGATTTATCGGAAATTTTTGACCCTAAAAATGTTGCCTGGAATGTCATTGGCAACCTGTCCGCGCCGCTGTTCGATGGCGGCCAGCGGCAAGCGCAAGTAGAAATTTCAACCGCAGAGCAAAAGCAGGCGGTCGCTGCTTACGGGCAGGCGGCGTTGGACGCTTTTAGCGAAGTTGAGTCCGGGCTTGATCAAGGCGTCGTCCTGAACGATCGCGTGATAGCCCTTCAAGAAGCCGTCGAGCAAGCGGAAAGGGCCTATAGTGTTGCGCGGTTGCGGTATGACGAAGGCGAAACAGATCTTATTGATGTTCTTACAATCCAACAGCGGCTTTTCACGACACAGAGCAATTTAGCATCTGTACGCCGTTTATTGCTTGACCAGCGCGTGACGCTTAACCTAGCGCTCGGTGGCGATTGGGAATGATCTCAACGCAGATGATATGATGCGGTTTGTTGCCTTATTGGTCGGAGCGATCACTTAAAACCAATTAAGCACCGGCGTTGATAGGCGCTGTATAGCGGATGCTGTGCGCTTCCGGGGGCTTCGTCGGGCGTAACTTCAACCAGATCCTTAAAGCCAACAGCATGCATAAGGTCGATTAGGGCGCGATAGGTCGGATGATATTCGACTGCGAAACGCCCTTCCGCATGGTGCTGAGTATCTTTATTCGTACGCTGTATAAAAGCCGATACCGGCGCAAGGTGTGTGATGGTGTCAACGACAGCGAATTTTCTGCATGAGGCGTATGTTTTAGCCATTAGCAGATATGGGTCGGTGATGTGATATAGAAGGCCTAGGTTGAGGACGACGTCAAATTCCTCATCAATCGCGTAAACGTCTTTGCATTCAAATAACGCATTTTTGACTTCAAAGTGGGTTTGCAGCAACTGCGCTTTTTCAACATTAAATTGTCTTAGATCGTACCCGGAAGAGTGTTTTGCGCCATCGAAGGCGCATTGAAGTCCAATATAACCATGATTGCAGGCCATATCGAGGATAGTTGTTTCCGAATAGGCGTCACCGGCAAGCTTTTGACGGCGTTACAAATTAGGTGAGCCCGGTAAACCATTGACTCAAATCGGGGCGGGTAGCCGGTCAGGACCCCATCAGTAAGCTGAATAACGTAGCCCCAAGGATTTAAAGCGGAAACCTTTTTTGTAAGGTTAGTTTTTTCGTCGTCGCTCAAATTAGGTTTTGAGAGCATCAATGCGGGTGGTTCGTTTGGAACGGGGACTGGTAGAAGCGGAAGAAGGTTCTCCTTTTTTATGAGATCATGTTTTCGCTGCGACTGAAGCCAGGTGTTATATCGGTCGCCGCTTTGTTCCAGCGGAAGCGGGTTAGCCATGGTCGGTCTTTCTGTTTTTCGGAGCGCTCAATTATTGCGGGACTCGGGGCGCAGCATAGACGTGAAATTTTCGCTTGAACAATCCGCGCTTAGGAGGGGTGAGCGTGGCGGGGATATCTTGCCGCATTTGGACGTTCGGACTGCAACCGCCTGATGTGATTCCCGTCGCTGCAGCAGACCCGACGCACGCTTTCGCGTTACCCTGGGTATCTTCCAAACCCAGCGCCTTACGGCGGAACAACGCGTTCGTGGCGTCAGGGTATCGAAAAAGGGTGATTTTCCTTTCTGAAAGGGTGTTTATCTCATCGTCGGATTGATCCAACCCCGCTTGAACAGTGCGTACTATTTGGAGTTACATGACGCTCTGATTAGGCGCTTAGGGACGAGGCACAACCATGAAATCATCTTTTGGAATTTGCGCAGTCGCTTTTGCATTGGCGATTTCAGGGTGCTCAGGTAGCGAGCAAAGCGCTCAATCAGCGGGCGCCCAGGAGCCGGCCTCTACGCAAGCCAAGCGAACCTCATCGGACTGGTCAGTTGACCCA
>JBCCTV010000145.1:0-8378 GCA_039197915.1 Pseudomonadota bacterium
GTGAAAATCCAGATGCTCGCAAACCACATGCGCGCATGGTTATGCAAATAGCCGGTTTCAACGAGCTCGCTCGCCCAATCGTCAAAACCTTCAATGCCCGTTGCGCCGCTAATGGCGTCGTCATAGGCGGTCCGTAGGCCAGCATTTTTCTCGAGCCGTTGCAGGTCCATCTGCAAATCCGCCTGGTAACGTGTCCAGGCTTGCGGACGGCGTTCGAGCCAGCCTTTGAAATATGTCCGCCATAGTAGTTCTTGCACGAATTTTTCACTCGCAGAGAAGCTATGCTTTTCGAGGGCGACTTTGAGGATTTCTTCCTCTGTGATCAGCCGATGGCGCACCCAGGGTGAAAGCGCTGACACATTGGACCGGTCGTCCGGGCCCAGATCAGCATTGCGCGTGTTTGCGTAGGCGCGTCCCATGTAAGGCGCAAAGGCGTGCAAACGCTCAAGTCCGGCTACGCGGGTTGGCGTCCAAGACTTCATATGCGGAGGAGCGTTTTTGGCGCCGTCTAGCATCGGTCGTTTTTCCTTAATGATCGCTGGATAGTCGAGCTTGGGGGGGAGGTTAGGATTGCGCTTTCGCGGCTTTCTTCGAGCGTTCTCTTTTGCAACGTTCGGAGCAATATTTTACCTCGTCCCACACATCGGCCCACTTCTTACGCCAGGTAAAAGGCCGTCCGCATACGACGCAAGGTTTTGAGGGCAAGTCGCCTTTTTTTCTCATTTTCATGGCGTCTCTCCCTCGAGGCCAAGGGAGAGTTGGGCGCTGTCAGCTTTCGGCGATTTTTTTCGCGGCCGACGGCCCGTCATGGGCATGCCGCTTTTTCGGCTGCCATGCTTCTCCTGGATTTGATCGGCTTTGCGCCGGAAGCCCGAGCCGCCACGCACGCCCCAGATTTTCTGCCGCGCTTCTTTTGCCGCTTTGAGGTGATCGACAATCGGAAACGGATAGCGCCTGTCCAAGACCATGCCTGATTGATCCCATTTCCACGGTTCGTGGATAAACTCATCGGGAACCGCGGCGAGCTCCGGGATCCACCGGCGCACAAAGTCGCCATTGGGATCTTGGTCGTAGCCCTGCTTGATCGGATTATAAATTCGAATGGTGTTGATGCCGGTCGTGCCCGATTGCATTTGAATTTGCGGCCAATGGATGCCGGGTTCGTAATCCGTGAACAAACGAGCGAGATGTTCACCCGGTAGACGCCAGTCAAGCCAGAGGTGGTAGCTCGCAACAGCCGTTAGCATGGCCCGCATACGGAAGTTCATCCAACCGCTGGAAGAAAGCGCGCGCATGCACGCGTCAACAAAGGGTAGGCCGGTCTCACCAGCGCACCAAGCCGCAAGCCGCGTCGCGTCCGGTGACTTTGGTCTCAAGCCGTCATAGGCTGCATGCAGATTATTGAACTCGAGCCGAGGCTCATCTTCGAGTTTCTGCATGAAGTGGCAGCGCCAGTGGAGGCGGCCCGAAAAGGATACCATGGCGCCGCGCCAGGGGCCGGTGGACCTTGGCGGCGCTTGCTTCAGTTCTCGTTGGCGCGCCCATGTCGTCTGGGCGACCTCGCGCATCGATAAAGCGCCCCAGGCAAGATAGGGCGAAATCCGTGAACAGGCGAGCGCGCCAGCTGCTGGGCTCGACATGGCTTTGCGATAGGGCGCGCCGCGGTCCGAGATAAAACTCTGTAGGCGTTCTAACCCATGGGAGCGACCACCCGGCTGGCGTTCTGGACACGGGTCTTGCGGGAGGCCGAGCTTGCTCGCATCGGGGATCGGGCCCGGATCAATAGTGGCGATGGGGCTTAGTGAGGGGGCTTCTGTAATCGCTTGCGCCATTGTCGCGTCCCAGCGCTTCGCCCAGCCATTGCGAGACTTTAAACGGCGCACCACGCCGCCTTGTTGATATTCGTGCAGGGCGATCCCTTGTTGCGCTAGCCAAGCGGAAACGCGCTTATCGCGTTCGAATGTCCAAGCGCCGCCGATTTCCTCATGGGCATAAACAGCACACAGACCAAATTCAGCATGGAGCTCTGATAGAACTTTTACAACGTCGCCCGTTCTGACCACGAGGGGCTGGCCGAGCGACTGCAGATCTTCGCGTAATTCGTGAAGCGTCTCAGAAATGAACGCCCATTGGCGGCCGGACATATCCGGCTGCGCCCACCAGTCAGGCTCCGCGATATAGAGCGGTAAAACCGGCGCGCCGGACTGCGCTGCAGCCGTCAACGGCTGGTGGTCGACCGACCGTAAATCGCGCTTAAACCATACAGCTGCGAGCTGAGCGCGCTTGTTAGGCTGTAACACCGGATTGATCCTTAGGTTTGGAACATTACAGGTACGCCGAAGGCTCCGGCGGCGGACCCGCGGCAAATGTCGCAGGGGCACGAAACTATGATCGTTCTTGTTTTTTGCGCCGTAAATTGAGTTGTACGGAGGTAACGCATGTCCCAAACGTTAACGATTGAGAACTTCGACGACGCCACTCTGCTTATTGTCGACGACGACGACGCCCTGCGCGTTCGGCTCGGGCGCGCCATGGCGAGCCGCGGGTTTCGTCCGGTGCTTGCTGGCGGCGTTGAGGACGCAAAACGGGTCGCTGCGGAAACCTCCCCAGCATTTGCGGTTGTTGACCTTCGTTTAAGCGACGGTAGCGGCATCGACGTGGTTAACGCGATCCACGATGCGCGCGAGGACGCCCGGGTCATCATGTTTAGTGGCTATGGGAATATCCCATCTGCGGTCGCCGCCGTAAAAGCTGGCGCCGTTGATTACCTGCCGAAGCCGGTCGACGCCGACGACATCGAAAAAGCGCTCCTTGCCGCCGATGGCGAGTTGGCGGCTCCGCCTGAAAATAAAATGCCGCCGGACGTTATTCGCCTGCAGCACATTATGCGCGTCTATAAAGACAATGCTGGCAACGTTTCGGAAAGTGCCCGCCGCCTAGGCATGCACCGCCGCACGCTGCAACGTATTCTCGCGAAGCAAGGCGAAGAATTTGAAGCCGTGTTGAACGGCGCCCCCGCGGACGCTGCTGGCAGTAGCGAAGAGCGCGGCGATGCGACGAGTTTCGGCGACGCCGCAAATGACGACGCCGGTATTTAGGTCAGCCGATGTCACCGGATGCCGGCGCGCCTGCGGCGCCCCATAACGTTGCTGATCCGTTTGAGCTCTTAAAGTCGATAGATCTCTCATCAATTGACAAGCAGACCTTGGGCGATTTGCGTACTGACCATGCGGGTGAAACTGGGGCCGTCTTTATTTATCGCGGTATTCTCGCGATATCGCGGGAGGAGAAAGTGCGTGCGTTCTCCGAGGAACACCTGGCCACCGAAAGCGAGCATCTCGCGCTCGTCGAGGCGATCCTTCCCCCAGGCCAACGGTCGCGATTGATACCGATCTGGCGGATAGCGGGTTGGTTAACGGGCGCGCTGCCTGCGTTGTTCGGCCCGCGCGCCGTCTTCAAAACCATTGAGGCCGTTGAGACTTTTGTTGATGTTCACTACCAGGAACAGATCGACTATCTTAGCGATAAACCTCAGCATGCGGCTTTAACATCGCTTCTTAAAATCTGCCAAGCGGATGAAGTGCACCACCGTGATGAGGCGCGCGCCTTTGCCGGCGGAGACAGCGCAGGGCCTTTCATGTCGCTTTGGGCATGGCTCGTGGGCGCAGGATCGAAAGCCGCCGTTGGCGCGGCGCGCGTTATTTAGTCGATCCCGAATTTGGCTAACGCTATGTCACTGAATGTCTATTATGCAATCGCGATTGCTGTCGGCGTTGTCGCCGGCGTTTACCTTCCCCTTAATGGGCGCTTCGGGGAACAGATCGGCTCGCCGCTCCTCGCGACGGCCGTTTTTTTCTGTGTGGGCGCAATCGCCGCCGTCTCTGTGTATTTGATCTTTGGCGACGGGGCGACCAAAGCGCGCCTTGCCAATGCGCAGCCTGCCTTGTTCGGCTTAGGGGTCATTAGCTTTTCGATTATTCTGTGCGCGACGTTTTTCATTCCCCGTATGGGTCCTGCCGCCTATTTCGTTTGCCTCGTGGCGGGGCAGGTGATCGCTGGTGTCGCTCTCAGCCATTTTGGGTGGCTTTCGCCCATGCGTCTTCCGCTTACACCGTTAAAACTTCTCGGCGCCATCGCTGTCGTTGCGGGCGTTTTGATGATCAGAGCGGTTGAGGAAAATCAACGCAACGCTGCGAAGGCGCACGTGACTCAGGTGGATCGCTGAGTTAGAAAAAATTTCGCCAGCGCCCGCGCCCGCGCAACCGAACCTGCATTACTGGGCCGTGGCCCTAACTCCTCATCCCATGAGGGCGAAGCACCGCCTCACTTCGTTGACGAAGTCGTCCGGTCGTTCGGCGGCGGCAAAGTGCCCGCCTTTATCGAGGGCGTTAAAGTAGACCAAATTTGGTAAATACTCTCTAGCCCAACTTTCCGGCGTCTGCAGAATTTCTTTTGGAAAAAGCGAATATCCCGCTGGCACACCGACGGTTGCTTGGCTTTTAGCGCCCTCTCTGTCGCGCTCCCAATAGAACCGCGCCGAGGATGTGGCGCTGGCCGTCAGCCAATAGAGCGTCACATGGTCCAGGAGCTCGTTCCGACTAAAGACTGTTTCGGGATCGCCGTTGCAATCTGACCATTCCCGAAATTTCTCAATAATCCATGCGAGCTGACCGATTGGCGAATCCGTTAGCCCGTAGCCCAAGGTTTGGGGCCGTGTCGCCTGCTGATGCCTGTACCCGCTACCAGTCGTAATGAAGTCGTTAAAGGTCTCAATGGCGCGTTTATCGTCCGGACCGGGATTAGATTTTGCAGCGGCAGGCGGCGGGGCGGATAGGAAATTGATATGGATGCCTTGGCATCGCCCGCGATTTTGTTCGCCGATTGCTTCGGTGACGCGACCTCCCCAATCGCCGCCCTGGGCGAAATAGGCGTCATAGCCAAGCGTCCCCAAGAGATCATCCCATGCGCTCGCGACCCGCTGCGGGCCCCAACCCGTTTCGTTTGGCTTGCCCGAAAAACCATAGCCCGGGAGCGTCGGACATATCACATGGAAGGCGTCGCTTTCTGTACCGCCATGGGCGGTTGGATTGGTGAGTTTATCAATCACACCCCAGAATTCGAGAACCGACCCTGGCCACCCGTGGGTTAGGACAAGGGCTTTCGCGTCAGGGTGGGGGCTGCGCTCATGGATGAAATGAATATCAACGCCATCAATCTGTACTATGAATTGTTTGAAAGCATTCACACGGGCCTCGAATGCGGAAAAGTCATAGTCAGTACGCCAATAGTGCGCCAAATCCCGAATGTAGTTGAGCGGCGCTCCCTGGCTCCAGTCATTAACGGTCTCAGGATCGGGCCAGCGCGCATTGTCTAAACGATTTTGAATATCGCCCACGGCGATGTCATCAAGGGCGTAAGTGAAGGGGCGGATATCGGCCATAGGGGTCTTTTTGGTTGGCTTACTGAGGTTGTGTTCGCGCGCCGTGCGCCGGTGTAGGGGGGGTCGCCCAAAGAGTTAGCCAGAGCGTTGCACATACGCGCAGTGAGAGCCATTGATTTCGCCGTTTGGGTTTTAGGCCCCTAATTTCTTTTCAGGTTTCAGTTGGGCGAGCCTTTCCAAGGGGCGTCATTGACTCCTTAACGATTAGAACATTTAATGAACAAATGACTGGTCAGAGTTTGATCTTGCACGCCCATTTGCCGGCCCTCGCCCGGGGCCGTGCGCATGAGGTGGAAGGCGCGGCCGCCCATGGCTTTGCGTTTTTCGCCGCCGGGCGCCAGTCAAAACCTGTGGTTCTCATAAGCGGCGATGAGTATGCCGTTGACCCCTATGGGGCAGGCGCTTTTTTTGACGTTTCCCAACTGAGCCACATAGCCTGCCGAACCCCGCGCGACCGCCTCTGGGTTATGGAAGAGGCCTTAAAATCAAAAGCTTTTGGCGTCGTTATTGCGGATCTTGACCGGGCGATTGGCTTAACGGAAGGCCGCCGTTTGCAATTGGCGGCGGAGGCCGGAGAGGCGCTCGGCTTATGCCTTATTCCGCCTTCCGGCGGCGCCCCGAGCGCTGAAACACGCTGGCGCAGCACCCCTCTTTGTGGGCCCAAAAACCAGGGATTGCCAAAAAACGAGGCGCCAAAAAACGGATCAAAAGACGCTTTTGCTAAGGGTGGGGACTCGACTCGTATGCGCTGGGATCTTATAAAGAACAAAAGGGGAACAATTGGCCAGTGGGAGGTGGCTTGGGATGGGGCGACGCGTTGTTTGCATTTGGTTTCAGGATCTGCCGGCGCACCGGTTGATCCGCAAGGGAACGGTCTCGCCAGAGGCGTTGTTCGCGGTTACGCGGGAGGAGAAAAGCGCCCAACGTCTTTATGCCCTGTCTGAGGCGGCTTACGCGAAAGGCCTGGCCCAGGGCATGGCGCTCGCCGATGCGCGCGCTGTGGCGCCGGACCTGATCACCCACGCCGCCGAGCCTGAGAAGGACGAGGCCCTGTTGCGCGCCTTGCACCGCTGGGCCGATCGGTTTTCGCCGCTTGTCGCCACCGAAGCGCCGGAAAGCCTTTACCTTGATATTACCGGTTGCGCCCATTTGTTTGGCGGCGAGCACGGTCTGGTGCAGGCGATTCACGACGACCTTGAGCGGCTCCAGCTTCCCGCTCAACTGGGCCTTGCCGACACCAAGCGCGCGGCGATGGCTGTCGCCCGGTTTGGCTGTGAAACGGTTAAGGGCGCCCACGGGATTATTCCGCCTGGTGAAGGTCTCCGCGTTTTAGGCGCTTTCCCGGTCAATGCTTTGATGGCTGATGAAGCATCACTCAATGGGCTGAAGCGGCTTGGTCTGTTTACGATTGAGGCGGTGGCCGCACTGCCCCGCGCTGGACTTGCACGCCGGTTTGGCGTCGGTCTCGTGCGCCGGCTTGACGAACTTTTGGGCGCCGCGCCTGATCCTGTTTCGGCGCATACGGCCCAGCCGCCCCTTGCTGCGCGCATGACCCTGCCTGATCCTATTGGCCTGCGTGACGATGTGGACGAAGCGTTAAAACGGTTGGCCCGCCAGGTCTGCCGCCGGCTTGAAGAGCGGGGCGAGGGCGCGCGCGTTTTAAAGCTCATGGTGGAGCGCGTTGACCATTCCGTATGCGAAGAAAGTATTGGTCTCGCCTTTGCAACCCGCGACCCAGAAATCATCTTGCGACAGTTCGACCCTGTTTTGTCTAAGCTTGATGCGGGCTGTGGTTTTATCCGATTACGTCTTTCAGTTAGCGTTGGCGAACCATTGAGCGAAAGCCAGGGCGCCCTTGGCCCCAAACGCGAAGGGCCGAGTGTTCTCGCGGGCGTTTTAAGCCGCATTGGCAACCGTGTCGGGTTTGACCGCGTCACCCAATATGAGCCTGCGCAAAGCCATCTGCCTGAGCGTAGTTTCAGGCGTATACCAATCATGCGAGATCCCAAGAGCGTTGGCCATTGGCCGTCGCCGCCATCGCCGCGTCCTATCGTGCAGTTTACCCCGGAACCGTTGCGCGTTTACGAGCCCGGACGTCCGCCGCGCGAGTTTTCCTGGCGCTATGACACGTATACGCTGCATACGGCCTATGGGCCTGAACGCCTGACGCCGGAGTGGTGGCGCGCGGACCCGGCCTGGGGCGGCGCGCGAGATTATTGGCGCGTTCAGACATGTGAAGGCGCGCGCCTGTGGCTTTTTCATGCGCTTTCAACCGCTGAGCCCAGCGGTGATGCGCGCGCATGGCATGTGGCTGGGATCTTTCCATGAGTTACGCTGAACTGATGGCAATGTCGAACTTTACGTTTCTGCAAGGGGCGTCCCATGCGGAAGAATTGGTCGCGCGCGCCTGTGAGCTTGGGCTCAAAGCCATCTCAATTACGGACGTCAACACATTCGCAGGCATTGTTCGCGCCCATGCGGCGGCGAAAGAAGCGGGGCTTCACTATGTGGTGGGCGTTTGCCTGCAGTTGCGCGACGGGGAGAAAATTCTCGCTTACCCAAAAGACCGCGCAGCATACGGACGGCTCTGCCGACTTTTGACAATTGGCAAACGCCGAACGGTAAAAGGCTCTTGTGACTTATCTGTTGATGATCTCTTGGCGTGGGGAACGGGATCGTTGCTGATCGCGGTCGCAGACGACAGGTATCATGTTTCCGATCTCACACGGCGCCTACGCAAACAGTTTGGGGAGGCTGTCTATCTTGGCGTCGCCCCGCGTTACGATGGGGCGGACCCGGCCCGCGTCGCCCGCGCCGCTGAAACCGCCCAACGCATAGGCGCGCCGCTTGTTGCCCTTGGTGATGTAATGATGCACCGGGCGGGACGGCGGATGCTTGCGGATGTTCTTTCCTGCATTCGCGAGGGCGTGACAATTGA
>JBCCTV010000146.1:0-8371 GCA_039197915.1 Pseudomonadota bacterium
AGATAGATTTCATTCAGATAAAGCTCCAGCAGGCGATCCTTGGTCATGGCGCGTTCCATGCGGTTAGCCAGGATGGCTTCCTTAATTTTGCGTTCATATGAGACTTCATTGGTCAGCAGGAAGTTTTTCGCGACCTGTTGGGTAATCGTGGATCCGCCCTCAAGGCGGCGGCCGTTTAAAATATTACTAACATTAGCGAGCTGGGCGCGGAGTATACCGCGGGCGTCCAAACCGTTATGGGTGTAGAAATTTTTGTCTTCAGCAGAGACGAAGGCCTGGCTGACCCGTTTTGGGATTGCGTCGATTGGAACAAAGATCCGCCGCTCGCTCGCGAATTCAGCGACAAATGTTCCGTCCCCGGCATAAACCCGTGTTGTGATCGACGGTTCGTAGTCGGCGAGAACTTTGTAATCAGGCAGGTCTTGCGACAGACGGTTTAGGTAAAGCCCCGAAAACGCCAGCGCGCCAACGAGCCCAATAATTGAAAGGCTAGCCAGAAATGAAACGCCCTGCAGGGTGCGAAGGGCGACCAAGCTTGCGCTGATACCGGTACTTCCGCCACTGGCCTTTTCTGGGGCCCCGGAAAACCGGTTTTCAGCACTAAAACGGTCATTGCCGCCTGCGTCCGCGCTGCGATTATTCCCGCTCATTACCGTTTCCCAACCGAGTTATTCTTCCCTTGCGATGTCGTACCGCACTTAAGGCGCAAGGGCGAGTGCGCCCAGATATGACAATTCGCTCATATCGAGGCTGCAAAACGCCGAAAAATTGCAGCGATGTTATCCGGAATTACTGGACGATCGCCTAAGGCCCGATCGCCGAAGACCGGATTGGCGCTGCAGCTCTTCCTTCTCGGCGAAATACTTGTCGATCGCCACAGCCACCGCTTCCGCTGTCTTGCGACGCCATTTCGGCGATTTTAAGTTCGCCTCATCCTGTTTGTTGGAAATGAAGGCTAGCTCCAGCAACACAGCGGGCACGTCCGGCGCCAGGAGAACACGAAGGTCTTCTTTCCGGTGGGAATTGTTCAAGAGCGGGGTGACGCCGTTCAACTGCGCGAGCAAAACTTCGGCAAATCGAGACGAGGCGTTAATCGTTTCACGCTGGGCGAAATCGTAAAGAATCTTGCCGAGTTCCGGCTCCACCTCGCTCATATCGAGATCGCCAACGACGAAGTTCTCCTGGCGCTGCGCCTCGCGCGCCGATCGCTTCGCGCCTTCCTGTGAGAGCGTGTAGACCGATCCGCCGCGCAGCTTTTTGTTGCTGTGGGCGTCAGCGTGCAATGAGATGAAGAGATCCGGCTTCGCGTCCCGCGCTAACCGCGCCCGTTGATGTAACGCCAGGCGTTCATCATCCTTCCGTGTCATGACGACGGTGTAGCGCTGATCACGGGTCGCAAGCCGGTCGCGAAGCGCTTTTGCGGCGGCTAATGTCACCGCTTTTTCGCGAATACCGCTCGCACCGATCGCGCCAGGGTCGCCGCCCCCATGGCCAGCGTCGATAACGACCACATAGCGCGCCGGCTTCGGTGGAACAGGCGCCGGTGAAACTGGGGCGGCCGGCAGTGTTTGAGGGCGCAAGGTGGGAGTAGCAGCGACGCGTGCCGCCGGCGCCGCTGCAGTTTTTTCAGGAACGTCCGCCTGAACCGCCGCAGGGGCTCCCGTGACCGTGTCCGACGCCTTCAAGACCTCGGCGACCGTCTCATAGCGGCGCGGTACGCTTGCTAGAAATGCGTCCTCGCTCGCGTTTGTCAGATCGATGACAAGGCGGTGTTTCTTGACGCCGTTACGCGGCGGTATGGTGAAATGATTTTCGACCTTCGCGGACCGCGCCATCGAAAAAACAAGGCGCGTTGCATCGCTATCGGAGGAGACGGTAAAACGTTTAACCGAACCGAGGCCATTGCGCGCTCGAATGCCTTCGGCGCCGGCGCCAGCAAGCTTCACGTGCAGCCGCCCTGCCCCCTCATCATCGCCCGCAAGCGTATATTTTACCGGCCCGTCGAGGTCGATCACAATGCGTGTCTTATTCGCCGCGCGTTCGCCGAAGCGCACGCCCAGCAAGTCAGCCGCAGAAGACGCCGTCGGCAAACTCGACGCCGTAATAAGACCGGCAAGCGCCGATAGGGCGAACGAAAACGCGCGCATTGGTTTTGCGCTGACGACAAAAACCGACTTCGCGTTCACGAACGCGATGCGCAACTTGCCGAAATGCCTTGCTCTCACAATAGCGCACCTTCCACTGACGCACGGAACACAATGTTAAAACACAAAAGCCGAAACAACCTGCCCTCAGCATCAACGTCCAGAATTGCTGGATGATGCTTTCGAGGCAAAATAGTTACCGGCCAAACTCTCACGGCCATCTCAAAAGACATCGTTTTCAATCGGCGTTAACGACCTCTTAATACGTGGCCTATCCGTTATGAAATAGTGAGTCGGGATAAGTCGTGCTTTTCTTTTTCTCAACGCTAAGGCATGGTTAACGGAATGGGCCGTAATTTAATTTCGGAATACAGGTCTGGCGGCTTCGGCGATTAAAAAAGTTCTGGCAATCGAGCCAGCTTTGAACGGGCATATCAAAAACCAGTTGTACCGAGCAAAAACGGTGTACCGTTCGCTAGCGAGGCAAACCAAAAAGTGACCCGGACCAAAAAACGGCCTATCTGAGGAATATTGGAAGGATTTTTTCTAACTCTCTGTCCGACAGGTCCTACGTGTTTGAAGCAGAGGTTACGCAATTGGCGATGGTCCACATAAGCTCAACGAGCTTCCGGATCAGAAGCTCCAACGGAGCCGCCAAGCAATGTTTCCGGTGGGTGTGCATACGCTTCAGGGAACCGACGAATTCAAGCTCCAACTGGAGCGAGATACCCGCTGGCAAACGGCTTTGAGCCGCGAAGCGCCAGCAAAAAACGACTAGAATGGGACCTGGTCGATGGATGGTTTCCGCGACAGCCTTTTGACGCGGAGGAGCCACTTTCAACGGTCGGCGCAAGTTGGCCAAAAACAGCAAGCCAGCGCCCGCTGGCTAAAACAACAAGAGCCGGACCTTCCGGCGGAAAATCAACAGGCTGGGTTGACCAGCCGATAGAAGAGCAAATGGAACCATTGATCGATCACGCCGAACGCCGCCGCCCGTCAGGGCGCGCCCGTTGCGCGGACTGTCTTTGCGGTTTCACGCTCGCGAAATGGAAAAGTGGCGCGGCGGGCCAACGCCTGCGCCGCGGAGCAAATATTAATGGCGAAAAAAATGTTAATCGACGCAGCGCACGCCGAGGAAGTGCGTGTCTGCGTTACAGAGAACGGCAAAGTCGACGACTTTGATTTTGAGGCTTCGGCGCGGAAACCGCTACGCGGCAACATATATCTCGCGCGGGTAACGCGGGTCGAACCTTCGCTTCAAGCGGCGTTCGTTGAATTCGGTGGGAACCGTCACGGTTTCCTCGCTTTCAACGAAATCCACCCCGATTACTACCAGATCCCAGTGTCTGATCGCCAGGCGCTCCAGGCTGCCGAGGCGGAAGAAGCGCGTCTTGCCGCTGAACTCGACCTGATGCAGCGCGGTGATGATGATGAAAGCGACGATGACGGACCGGAGGATGACGGAAGCGATGGCGCCGATCAAACAAGCGCCGCTGGAGACGTCGACCAAGACGAGAGCGACGCGGACGCTTCCGACGAAACTCTAAAAGCCGCAGGCGATGATCGCGCGAGCGCGGACTCTGACGATGACGCCGGTCAAGATACAACGGACGGTGACGAAGACGCGGACGCGTCCCCTGGAGGCCCGCAAACGGCCGCCGCGTTTTTAGCATCGCCTGTTGAGACGATCAGCGAAGACACGAGCGGCGGCGATCGTGAGGGCGTTGACGAAGCTGAAGCCAACGATGAAGAACACGCCGTCGATGCCGCAAGCGATGAAAACGCCGGAGCGCTCGATGACGACGAAAGCGTCGATGAAGACCCTGTTGACGAAGGCCCTAGTGCGCATGCGGAAAAAGAAGACGGTGAGCCAGAAGACATTGACGCTCTAGAAGCCGAGGCGGCCGACGCAGATGCAGCCGATAGTGACGTAAAAAGCAAAGGCGAGCGCGAGGCGCTTTACGAGCAGTACAAAGAGGCCAAACGCCAGCGGGCGCGCATCCTACGTAACTACAAAATCCAAGAGGTCATCAAGCGCCGACAAATTTTGTTGGTCCAGGTCGTAAAAGAAGAGCGCGGCAACAAAGGCGCAGCGCTGACCACTTACATGTCGCTCGCCGGCCGGTACTGCGTGTTAATGCCGAATACGGCGCGCGGCGGCGGCATTTCGCGGAAAATCGCGGCGGTATCTGACCGCAAGCGATTACGCCGTGTCGTCGACAGCCTCGATGTATCGACGGGGATGGGCCTCATAATTCGCACCGCGGGCGCGAAACGCACGAAAATCGAAATCAAGCGGGACTACGACTATTTAACGAGGCTTTGGGAAAACATCCGCTCACTGACGTTGGAGTCAATCGCGCCTTGCCTGATTTATGAAGAGGCGAGCCTGATTAAACGCGCGATCCGAGACCTCTACGACAAAGACATTTCCATGATCATGGTGGAAGGCGAAGACGGCTATCGTGAAGCGAAAGACTTCATGAAAATGCTGATGCCGTCCCACGCCAAGAATGTTCAGCCGTATAAAGAAAAAAGCCCGATTTTCACGCGCTATGACGTGGAGCAGCAACTTGACGCCATGTACCAGCCGATCGTGCGGCTGAAATCAGGCGGATATATTGTTATCAACCAAACCGAGGCCCTGGTCGCCATTGACGTGAACTCCGGCAAGGCGACGCGCGAACGCAACATCGAATTAACGGCGCTTAAAACCAACCAGGAAGCCGCCGCGGAGACCGCCCGACAGTGCCGCCTACGCGACCTCGCCGGGTTGATCGTCATCGATTTCATCGACATGGACGAAAACAAAAACAACCGGTCTGTCGAAAGGAAGCTTAAAGACGCGCTTAAACAAGATCGAGCCCGCATCCAGGTCGGCAGAATCTCCTCGTTCGGACTTCTTGAAATGTCTCGCCAACGCAGACGTTCAGGGATTGTGGACGGCACGACACAGCCCTGCCCCACGTGTAACGGCGCTGGGGTTATCCGGTCGTCCGAAATGGCGTCGCTGCGAATACTTAGGGCGGCCGAGAGCGAGGCGATTTCTGGGCGCGCTGGTGGGTTGAACGTTAGCGCCTCAATGGATGTTGCGCTCTTCATACTGAATTATAAGCGTGAATGGCTTCGCGAAATTGAAAGCGTTCACGGGGTGCGCATCGAGGTGACAGCGGACCCAACAAAACTCGGCGACCAGTACGAATTGACGAAAACCGGGGCCGCGTTAGAGAAAACGTCCCAGCAGAATATCGTCCGTGCCGATACGGTCGATGCGCCAACAGAAGATGAACCGCGCGAGCCGTCAAAGGCCGTGTCCTCCGAATCTGATGACGCGACAGGCGACGCGGATGACGAACGGCCTGCGCGCAAAAGACGGCGCAGACGTCGCCGCCGCAGGGATGGCGAGGATAGCGCGTCAGCTGACGCTGAAGCGCGCGCCGACGACAGCGATGCGAGCGCCTTAGATGAGGACCGCCGCGTCTATTCCGAAAACGGTGATGCTGAAAACGGCGATCCCGAAAGTGGCGATAACGACCAAAGAACAGATGCGGGTGACGCGGTTTCCGAAAGCGACACAAGCGACGCCGCCGCGAGCGTCGACGGTGATGGCGAAGGTTCCGAAGATGGCGAACCCCGCAGACGCCGTCGTCGTGGGCGACGCGGAGGCCGCCGAAAGGCGCGCCGGACCGATGCGGAGGCCACGGCTGAGACAAGTGCTGAGACACCTGTCGAGACTGGCGCTGACCCAAGTGTCGACGCCGCCGCAAACGGCGAAGACCGCGATACGCAACACAAGCCCGCGTCATCCAATCAGGAGGCTGCGACCCAATCTCCCGAGGCTGGCGGCCACGACGACGACGTCCGTCAGGGTCGTTCGCGCGCTGTGGAAGTCAGTGCCGAGAATGTGGCCAACAACATGTCTATGGACGAGCCGGCAGCCGTCGCCAGCAATTCGGAAGGCAACGGACACGCAGATCAGACAGCAAGTAACGCGCAGGACGAGGCCGATGCTGCGCCTCCACCGTCCGACGCGCCCACCGCTGAAGAGATTGAAGAGCGGGTAAAAAAGCGAAAAACCCAGCGCCGTGGCTGGTGGTCGCGCGCACTTGGTGGGTAGTTACCCCGTCGGAAAAGGTCTCGCCGCGGGCTTTACTGCCGCTGTAAAGTTCTTGCCAGCGCAACTCAACGCTGCAGCCTATTGGCTCCGGCAGACACGCTCGCGGAGCCTTGAACCCTGTTGGCGCAACCACCCTGCGCCTGAAATCCATATTTTGGCGATTTTTTTGGATTCAGCCTCGCTCTAGCAAAGTTTCGCCAGATTAATCCCTATATGTAAAACGACCGAGCTTTGAGCCGCGCCTAGAGTGCGGATGGGGCTCTATGTCTGCATGTATTTCTAGGCGCGACAGATATTTGTGGTTGCTGCGTTTAAGGATCGAAGCTTGATGAGCATTCCCAATATGGCGTCTTCCCAAAAAGCCGCGCCAACCATAGCTACCGGGTCCTCCGTCGCACGCCTGGCGATATGTCTGGCCGCATTCTGTCTGGTCGTGGCCCAACCGGCGCGGGCGCAAGTACTCCTGCGCGATGTTGAAATCGAACGCTGGATTGACGATTACTCTTTGCCGATTTTCTACGCGGCTGGTCTTCCAGCAGAGCAAATCAATATTCTTTTAATTGGCGATCCAACGCCGAACGCGTTCGCTGGCGGCCTCAACATGGGCATTCACACAGGGCTTTTGACCACGGCGGATACGCCAAATCAGATCGCTGGCGTCATCGCCCACGAGGCTGGCCACATCGCCGGTGGCCACACCGCGCGGTCGGACGAAGCGATGGCGGCCGCGACGCGCCCGCTCCTACTCAGTCTTGTTCTAGCGGCCGGCGCCGCGGCGGCTGGCGCGCCTCAAGCGAGCATTGGACTTTTAGGCCTCGGGCAAAATATAGGTCTCGCAAACGCCTTAGAATTTAGCCGCGGACAAGAAGCCTCCGCCGACCAAGCGGCGATCACCTATTTGGACCGGGTCGGCGTCTCTAGCCGCGGTCTGATTGAATTCTTCGGTAAGCTGAGGAATTTCCAGGTGATCACCGGGCGCCGGGTCAACCCCTATCTTCAGACGCACCCGCTTGCAACTGAACGCATGACGGCGCTTCGCAAGCGAGCCGAAGAGTCGCCCCACTACGCGAAGTCTGACACGACCGAAGACATCTTTCGCCTCAACATGATCCAGGCAAAGATTAAGGGCTTTTTACAAGAGGCGAAGTTCACGCTTCGAGAATATCCTGAGGCGGACCAATCGGCGCCGGCGCGATACGCGCGCGCAGTAGCGTATTACCGCTCGGCTCAGATTGATCCGGCCTTGGCTGAAATAAATTCTCTGTTGGCTGAAGAACCAGAAAACCCTTACTTCCACGAATTAAAAGGCCAAATGCTTTTCGAGTTCGGGCGTATCGATGATTCAATTGCGCCCCATCGCCAGTCGGTCGCGCTCGCTCCAGACGAAGCGCTGCTCAGGATCAACCTCGGTCGCGCCTTGATCGCAACAGAAGACAAGGCGCGTCTCCCCGAAGCGGTCGAAATCCTGAAGTCTGCGCTTGCGCTTGAAAATGACAACGCGCTCGGTTGGTTCGAACTTGCGCGCGCCCATGGCGGCCTGGGCAATCTCGGTCACGCCCACCTCGCAACGGCTGAGTCTAAATATAATGGCGGCGCTATGGGCGAAGCCGCGCAATTCGCCCTGCGCGCCCAAAAAGAGTTTAAGCCTGGCCAGCCTGAGTATCGCCGAGCCACGGACATTATCGCAGCGGCGAAAACAGCTGCGGCCAACAGGCGCCGTCGCTGAGAGAGACCCAGACACTGAGCGACCCGCTCGCCGAGCGACCAGGACGCCGAACGAAAAGAGCGCCTAAGCGCCTTGTCTGATCAGATCGTAACTGCTCACCGCTTAAACTGAAGACCGCAAAAGCCCAGCCTAATCTTGGTGGCGACGCCGCCGACTGTTGCGACGATTTGGGCTGCGCGCGTCGTTGAAAAAGACTGAAAAATCTAAAATCCACGGCAAATCCTTGGTGTAGATTGATCAGAGTTTGTTCTAATGTCGCGAAAATTCGCTTTGGCGACCGGGCGACCGCCTTTGACGCCGCCTTTTGGAGACAATTCGATGAGTACAGTGCTGAAACGACTAGCCCCATCCGCGGCCGCATTATCATTCGCGTTTGTCGCAAGC
>JBCCTV010000147.1:0-8370 GCA_039197915.1 Pseudomonadota bacterium
GCTTTGGGACGGCCATATTCCATCAGGCCGTGCCATCCGGTGAAGCCCGGCATGCCAAGAACGCCCAAATACGCCGATAGAGGCGCCAAACTTGGATCAACTTTAGTTAGTTCACTGATTGACGCAGTATGGTAGTCCCGCCAACCGCCGGAAAAGCCGACAACATAATCGCCTGGCGAAAGCCCCTCTCCGTTTACTGAGACAACTTCGCTGACGGCGCCGCCACTCAACGGTTCGTCTAACGAAAACGGCGGGATATAGCTTTTAACCTCCGGGCGCATCCGCCCGCGCATATAGGGGTCAACGGACATCCAGACCGTCCGCAGCAGCGCCTCACCAGGCGCGGGATCAGGCGTCTCGATAGACCGGATCTCAAACAAGTCCGGCGTCGGCGCCGCTTTAGGGAAAGCTTTTAGGAAAACGGCGCGGGTTTTTGTGCCAGTCATTTCTTCTCCATACCGAGGGACCGGCCACAAAGCGTTCACGAGCGGCCCGAGCGACGCATCCGTTGAACCAGACTGCGCTAGTAAACGGTACGTGCAGGCCGATCAACACGCCACAAAATTGTCCAGTTCAAGCCAAACCGCGCCCCATGCTCGCCGAAAATCGGCCCTGCGCGCGCGTTAATCTTGCAGCATTGGAAAAAACTTGTAGTGGAGAAATGTCTATGAACGCCCTTGGTTCTGCGGTTGGCGCCTTTGCTTTGCTCGCAGCGGTTGGCTGCCAAACAACAGGAGAAGGCGCGCTCACTGGCGCAGCCGTCGGTGCTGGAAGCGGCGCTATTGCTGGCCAGATATTGGCGGGTCGACCAGGCGCAGGGGCCGCCTATGGCGCGTTGATTGGCGCTGCCGTTGGCGCCTATGAGGGGTGCTCACGCGCTGGAACCTGCTTCGGGCGCGCAAGAAACACAGGCCCGCGGCGATTTGATCGGCGGTCTGGGCGGTACTATTACGAAGACCCCTATTACGGCGATACCTATTGGTCGGATGGAAGCCTAAGGCGATATGGCGCGCGCGGCCGGGGCGACGCTTGGTAGGCGTCAGTGTCATACAGAAGAATTTTGCAGTTTTTTGATCTGGCGGTCATTTGATCGCCAGATTTCTGTCTAATTACTGCGCTTCGATTTGTTGCGTTATGAAAACCTAGATTGTCGTTGGCGCTCCGTTGACGGTGTATTTTCGGGAGAAAAAAGAAATGATGCGATTTGGTATTCTTGCAGCATGCGGCGCGATGGCGGTAAGCGCTTGCACAGCGTCCGGCACAGCCGAACGGGGCGCTGTCGGCGGCGCCCTTGCGGGCGCGGCGGCGGGCGCCGTTCTCGGACAGGTCATCAGTGGTAGACCGGGGCAAGGCGCTGCTGCGGGGGCTGCGCTTGGCGCGTTAGGCGGCGCAACGCTCGGTTGCACACAGGCGAAAGACTGCTTCGGACGAGCGCAACAAGCCAACGACAGGCGCTTTGATCGGTATGCGGAACGGTATTACTATGTCGATCCACAAACGGGCGACAGCTATTGGGAGAACGGTGATTTTCGCGCCTATGGACCAGGTCGCGGACGCTAACAAATAGCGAACCACGAAGGCGCCAGACAGGTTTCGACGGCTGATCCTATTGTCCATCGGTCGAAACACTCTGGCGCTAACACGCTCGAGGGCGATCCGCTCAAATAGCGCCCCTTCTCATACAAAACCCGCCGCCGACCGCTAAACTCTACTGCCGGCGCTTCACCTGTCTTTGGATGTTTGGACCACCATTTTCCCATTCGGGACTAGCAAATGGCGAGTGCAATCCAGCGCGTGACCGAAAAACATCATCGCATCAGCGAGCGCCCCAATCACTTCTGAAAATCATTTGCATTCGTGATCAGTCGTAAATATCGTACCTTACCTATTGGGGAAATGTGGGTATGGGTATGCGCAGGGCGTTTCTTTCGTCGACCATTATTCCGTCGATCGCTTTTCTTTCAGGTCTAGTTTCGGGCGCTGCTTTCGCGCAATCGGACGACGACGAAAAGCAGTCCGTTGATGAAATCGTTGTTACGGGGCGCGCGCAGGAATATTACCTGGAGTCATCGCCGAGCTTAGGGAACAAATTCCCGGCTAACGTGCGCGAAATTCCGCAGTCGATTCAAATCCTTTCCGAACAGCTCATCAAAGACCAGGCGGCGGTTGAGATCACCGATCTCTATCGCAACATTTCTTCGGTCTCAATTTTCAGCTATTCCGGCGTCACTTTCCGGGGCTTTCGACAAGATGAAATCCGCTATGACGGATTGCTCGGCGATCCGTTCGCAGGCCTTACAGTGCCGCTACTTTTCGACATCGAGCAGGTGGAAGTCATCAAGGGGCCCTCTGGCGCCCTATTCGGCGGTGGCGAGCCCGGCGGCCTGATCAATTACGTTACGAAACGCCCGAGCGACACGTTGAGCGGTTACGCCACCGGTGTCGTTGGCAACTTTAATCTGTTCGGCGGCCGCGCTGACATTTCCGGGCCTATCGATAAAAACGAACAGTTTTTCTTCCGCCTCGCCGGCGCCTACGAAAACGCTGATACCTTCCGTTTCAATACTAATGCTGAAGACATTATCGTGGCAGCTGACTTTGAATGGCGCCCCTCGGCCGCGACCAATGCGCTATTGCGCTTCGACTATGTCGAAAAAGACTTCCAAGGCGCTCGGCTGCGCGGCGTACCGGTGGACGACGACGGTAATTTCCTCACAGACATCGGCTTCAATACAAATGAGGAAACAGACTTCCTGCGCCTTAGCGCCGCCGCGTTTACATTCTCGCTCGACCACCGTTTTTCAGACAATTTCAGCGTTACCGTCGGGGCGCGCTATGTCGATAGTGACGAAGCCCAAGAATATCACGAGCCACGCGGCGTCTTTACCAACGAGAACGGTATTGACTTTGTGCGGCGTGAGTTTCGCGACCAAGAGCGCGGGAACACGCAATTCAGCGTACTCGCAGAAACCGTCACGAACTTTGAGCTCGCCACTACTCGGCATACGCTACTTTTTGGTGGTGAATACTTCCGTGTAGATGGCGATAACGTCAATCTAACGTCCGCGGACTCGTCGAACAACTTACCGCTAAATTTTATTGTGCCTGATGTTGCGCTCATTAATCCCGTTTACGGACTGTCAAACCCCGATAATTTTGATCCATTCCTTCGCCAAGCATTCGATGGTATTTTTGATCAATATGCGATTTATCTCCAAGACCAGATCGAAATCACCGACCAATTGACTATTTCACTCGGCGGGCGATATGAATCCTATACTGAAGAATTAACGACCGAAACGTCAATCCTAACGGTGAACCTTGACCTACCAGAGGTTTTTGCAACGGATGGCGATGACGCCTTCACTATCCGAACCGGAATTGTCTACAGACCTGTGGAAACAGTTTCGACCTACTTCAATTACTCAACTGGATTTGTTCCACAAGGCGCGTTCACTCAAGACGTGAATAATCCCCGCCCGGTTGACCCAGAGCGCGGACGATTACTAGAAGTCGGCACAAAGATTGATTTGGTGGGTGATACAATCTATGCGCAGCTTGCAGCGTATCAGATCAACAAGACCGATATTATTGTTCTGACATCGGTCCCAGGCGAGATCGGCGACTCGTTTGTACAGATTGGTGAGGCGCGCTCTAGGGGTATTGAGCTTGATATCGTTGGCGATATCACAACCGACCTGACGTTCACTCTCAACTATGCGTTCAATGAGACCATTATTATTGACGGCGATGGCGCGGGGCTGAATACCGCCGGCGACGAGTTCGTAAACGCGCCCGACCATCAATTCGGTTTCTGGACGCGGTACAATATCCCAGAGGCTTTTTCACCGAGTATCGGCGGGGACTTCGTTAGAACAGCGGTGTCTTTCGGTGGCGAGTACGTCTCTGAGCGCGTGGCGTTTCAAGAGGCCAACTTTCCCGTTCAGCGGGCCCGGCCCTACGCTATTTTTGACGCCGCGCTCATAACCGAATGGAAAAACCTTCAATTCCAAATCAATGCGCGAAACTTGTTTGATAAAGTGTATGCGCAAAGTGGTTTCTTAAGACGGACTGGCCACTTCCCAGGTGAGCCGCGCACGATCCGTGCGGAGATCACAGCAAGGTTTTGATCAGGACTCAGATAACTTGTTACGTGGTCGCTGATGATAAAGCGGTTTGAGTGAGCATCGAGAGGAATTCGCTCAGTCAGGCAGACGAGTGAAATTGGACGGCGCCGGACGCCCTACAACTCGCCATGGGCAAGCGACTTATTGTCTGTGTCTCCATTATCGGCGCCCCCTGGCTGCTGTGTCGATGAACTCGATACAAAACCCGCTGCATCCGTATCGTTACTATCTCTCTCGACCGCGTGGGACGCCATGAAGGCGACGCTTTGGTCAATCGCTTCTCGCGCTTCCGGCATTAGAGGATGGAAAACGGGCCAGACGTGAATCAGTCCGTCGCGTTCCACAAAAGTAACATCGCGCCCCGCCGACCGGGCTTTTTCAACGGCACGCGTGGCGTCATCGTAAAGCATTTCACTTTTTGACGCGAAAACGAGCGTTGGCGGAAGCCCAGCGAAGTCGCCGTATAACGGCGAACAGCGCCCGTCTTTCACGTCGACCGTACCAGCATACCTTAGCCCACCGATGCGGATCGATTCCGCTTGAAACATGGCGTCGCTTTCGGCGTTCGCAGTAACGGACGCACCCTCGCCCGCTAGGTCTGTATACGGTGAATATAGTACGGCGCAGGCCGGCTGCGGAAGCCCTTCGCGCGCCAATGCTTGCATCATCGAAAGGGCAAGTCCGCCGCCGGCCGAATCGCCAGCAACACAGATTTGCGAAGGCGCGCGCCCGGTCGATAGAAGCCACTTAAACGCAGCGACTGCGTCTTCAATTGCAGCCGGACACGGATTTTCTGGGGCCAAACGATAGTCAAGCGAGAATACTTCTGCGCCGGCCCCTTGGGCTAACGGAAAAGAAATAGAGCGATGGGTCTTTGGCGACCCAAACACGTATCCCCCTCCATGCAGATAAAGAAGAGTGAAAGGCCCGCGGCCGTCTAGGGCGTTTGGCCGTTGCCACTCACCGGCAATGGGCGTCGTAACCGTCTCCACAGTGACTTTTTTCGAATGAAACGGCACGGCGCGCGCCTCAATCATGCGCCGAAGGTCCACCGGCTCCAGTTCGTGCAGCGGGATCTTTTTCATCGTTGACCGAATGTAACGGTTCACCAGACGCGCGCGAATGCTTGGCATAGCGCTTCTCCTCAGTTTGGACGGTCTTCGAAGTCGTTCTCAAGGACGATGCGGTAGCGCGCATTCCCGTCTTCGAGGTGTTTCATGGCCTCATTGATTTTCGACATCGGAAATACTTCGATTTTAGGCTTGATGTCGTGGCGCGCGCAAAACTCCAGCATCCGGCGTGTTGTGTCCGGCGCGCCGAGGGGCGACCCGGAAAACGCGCGCTGCTCTGAGATCATGACAAAGGCCGGCAGCGCGACAGGCGACGGCGAAATACCGACCATATGAAGCCGGCCGCGCGGGGCTAACATCATTGAAACGAGCGCCCAATCCATATCGACCGCCACCGTTGACATGATGAGGTCGAAATACCGGCTGGACGCGGCCCACTCGTCCGGATCCCGGGAAGACAGTATTTTGTGGGCGCCAAAGCTCTTTGCTTCTTCTGCTTTTTCTGGCGTTGAGGTGAACGCCGTCACCTCACACCCCCATTTATTGAGAAACTGGATCGCCAGGTGCCCAAGCCCACCGATGCCAATCACACCGACCCGGTCCGTCGGTTTTACGCCAAATTCGATGATCGGATTGAAGACCGTAATGCCCCCGCAAAACAACGGGCCTGCGCTTTCAACGCTAAGGTCGTCGGGCAAGGGCGTTGCCCAAACCCACTGGCATCGGACGCGTTCAGCGAAGCCGCCATAACGCCCGACGATTGTCGGCTGATTTCCGGGGGATAGATTGTGGTCGCCGCCGATCGACTCGAGTGTGGTCAGGTCGCTCCGTGCGAACCAGCCAAGGCCGACCCGGTCGCCAATTTTCAAGCCTTTGGCGCTTTCACCGAGGGCGACAACCCGACCAACGATCTCATGGCCGCCGACAAACGGAAACCGCGAGACGCCCCATTCATTCTTCCAGACCGAATAGTCCGAATGGCAAAGCCCGCAATAATCAACCGCAATCTCTACCTCGTCGGCATCCAACGGCCCTGGGTCGTATTCGAACGGTGTAAAGGCATCGCCAGCATTTAACGCAGCCCACGCCTGTATCGTTGTCATTCTTCAATTCCCCTCGAAATTCGTTTCCCGTTGAATTGTTTTGGCTTTGATGTGGCAGGTAACACTATGGGACGCAATTTCTTCCTCTCATCGACGCTCAAGCAGCCGTCAGTCTGGCTCAAAGCGTAGCAGGCAGCGAGGCCGATCGCGAAAACGTGTGCAGCTGACACCGGTTGCACAGTCGCGCGACAGGGCCCAATTATGGTGCCGTAGACGAGATGAATGGGGCTGAAAACATGAAAACGCGCGTTCTAATTCTGGGGTCAGGTCCCGCTGGCCTAACGGCTGCGATTTATACCGCACGCGCCGGACTAGAGCCCGTGCTCGTCCATGGTCTGCAGCCAGGCGGTCAAATGACAATCACAACAGATGTTGAGAATTTTCCGGGCTTTGCAGACGTCATCCAAGGCCCTTGGCTGATGGAGCAAATGCAACACCAGGCCGAACATGTTGGCACACGATTTATCGCAGACTTAATCACCGATATAGACCTCGATCAACGCCCCTTCACCCTGACCGGCGACAGCGGCGAAATTTACGAAACCGACGCGCTAATTATTTCGACGGGCGCCCAAGCGAAATGGCTTGGTCTCCCCTCGGAAGAAACGTTCCAAGGCTTTGGCGTTTCCGCCTGCGCCACCTGCGACGGGTTTTTCTTCCGTAATAAAGATGTGGCCGTTGTGGGCGGCGGCAACACGGCAGTTGAGGAAGCGCTTTACCTCGCAGGCCTCGCAAAGTCAGTGACGTTGATACACCGCCGAGATACGCTGCGTGCTGAAAAGATTTTGCAGGATCGCCTTTTCGCGAAAGAAAATGTAACCGTTGTCTGGGATCACGTGGTCGACGAGATCCTCGGCGACGCTGAACCACGAGGCGTCACCGGTCTTCGGCTCCGACACGCGACATCCGACGAAACGCAAGTCTTGTCTGTAGACGGTGTTTTTGTTGCGATAGGACACAAACCCGCAACAGATCTCTTTACGGATAAACTTGCTATGAAACAGGGCGGATACCTCATCACGGCGCCCGACTCGACGATTACGGATATCCCAGGCGTGTTCGCCGCCGGCGATGTCACGGACGATATCTACCGTCAAGCGGTGACGGCTGCAGGCATGGGCTGCATGGCGGCGTTAGAGGCAGAGAAATATTTAGCGGACCTTGAAGCGAAAGCAGCGGCCTAAGGCCTCGACGGTAGGAGTGCGAAAATGGCGACGACTGAACAGGCAATCCTCGCTGGCGGTTGTTTTTGGGGGATGCAAGATCTCATCCGAAAGCTCGATGGCGTTATTCAAACACGGGTCGGATATACGGGCGGCATGCTGGAAAACCCTACGTATAATGACGTTAAGACCGGCGCCACTAACCACAGCGAAGCAATCATCATCGAGTTCAATCCGGCGGAGATAAGCTACCGCGCGCTGCTCGAATTTTTCTTCAAAATTCACGATCCAACAACGCTAAACCGACAGGGCAATGATGTGGGCACGCAATACCGCTCAGCGATCTTCACACTTTCGGACGACCAAGCCGAAACAGCCCGGGCGCTCATCGCCGAAATGGAAGCAAGCAAGGTCTGGCCGAATGAAATCGTCACAGAAGTGACGCCGGCCGGTCCCTTCTATGACGCCGAAGATTTCCACCAAGACTATCTGATCCGGTATCCGAACGGGTATACATGCCACTTTATCCGGCCAGAATGGAGCCTCGCGAAATAGAACTCAACTCAAACGTCGTTGATGAACGGGATAGACAGAACTTGTAATAATCAAAGCGTCTCGGTTGGTTTCTGGCGGTGCGTCTCAAGCGAGGCGTAGGTGGCGCCTCGCACAAAACATAGGCAGTGTTTTTTGCTTTTTCGCGGCGCGCGTTCTAAAAAGCTTAACCAACGTGGCCGTTAGCATGTCTATTGTATATCGCTTAAATCCCGCGGCGCCTTGTCGTTAATGACATCGTCAGCATAAACTACTTTCCGTATGATTCCTTTGGTCGGTCCCTCCCCTAAATGATTAGGAAAGTATCCAATGAAAGTAAGACTTACTGCGGCTTTGCTGATGGGTGTTTTATTCA
>JBCCTV010000148.1:0-8327 GCA_039197915.1 Pseudomonadota bacterium
CGCCTGGCAGGACACGGTCGTGGTTCGCGGCCGGACCGAGGCGCTGCGCAAGGTTTCGGTGCGCGCGGAAACCCCGGGCGCTGTCGCTGAAACGCCAACCGAAATCGGCGAGACGGTTACCCAAGGTCAGCTCCTGTGCCGGCTGCGGTTGGACGCGCGAAACGCAACCCTCCAAGAAGCCCGCGCCGGACTTGAAAAAGCGCGCCTTGACTACAACGCGGTCGCAAAGCTCGCAAAAGACGGCTTCCGCTCGGAAACGGCGGTTGCAGCGGCCAGGTCATCGCTCGATTTAGCCCGCGCCCGGCTGGAGCAAGCGGAACTCTCCCTGGACCAAACCGAAATTACCGCTCCCTTTGACGGCGTTTTTGAACGGCGCGACGTGGAGGTTGGCGACTATATGCGCGTCGGCGACCCTTGCGGCACCGTGATTCAACGCTCGCCTTTTCTTGTTGTCGGCGCGGTTTCGGAACGCGAAATTGCAAAAGTGCGCACCGGCGACCCCGGCAAGGCGCGCCTTTCCACGGGGCAAGAAATCGATGGCGTCGTTCGCTATGTGGCGACGGCCTCAGATCCGGCGACCCGCACATTCCGCGTCGAACTTGAAATCCCCAACGCCGAAGGCGCGTTGAAGGACGGTGTGACAGCCGATTTTACCGTCTTTGCTGCCGACCGGCTGGCGCACCTGGCGCCGCGTTCAGCCCTGACCCTCGACCAGGAGGGCCGGCTTTCGGTGCGCACCGTGGACGGTGCAGGCGTGGTGCATGAAGCGGCCGTGCGGCTGTTGGGCGAGGATGATGGCGGCGTCTGGATTGACGGACTTGACGGCGAAGAACGCCTCATTGTGCGTGGACAGGAGTTTGTTTCGGAAGGCCAAAAGGTTAACGTTGTCCTCGCGAACGCCCTTGGCGGTTCGGCGGGACCACAAACCCCCGCAGGCGCCAATCGCGTTATGGACCCGGACCAAATGGCCCCGGAAAATGGAGCGGCCCAATGAACGGCCTGATCGATGCAGCCTTTGCGCGCACACGCGTGATTTTAACAGCCCTGGTGGTTCTGTTTTTTACGGGCCTCGGGGCTTTTAACGCCATTCCGCGCGAAGCTGAGCCCGACATCGCCGCGCCCTTCGTGGTCGCCTCCATTCCGCTCCCCGGCATTTCGCCGGAGGACGCTGAACGGCTCTTGATTAGGCCGTCCGAACTTGAAGTTCAGACAATCGAAGGCTTGAGCGAACTGAATACGCTCGCCTATGACGGCGCGGCTCAAATCATCGCTGAATTTGAAACCAACGTTGATATGGAGACCGCGCTTCTAAACATGCGCGAGGCGATGGACCGGGCGCAGGCGGAGTTTCCAACCGACGCCGAAGAACCGGTCGTGCAGGAATTCAACGCGCAAAACCAATTCCCCATACTGACCGTCATTCTGGCCGGCGACGCCCCTGAGCGCGCGATTTACCAGGCCGCGCGGCGCTTAAAAGACCGCCTGGAAAGCCTCTCCGGCGTCCTGGATGCGAAGCTAACCGGCGCGCGCGACGAACTCCTTGAGGTGATCGTCGACCCTGAAGTGCTTGAATCCTATGGCTTGCGCGAAGTGGAAGTCGCAAGCGCTATCCGCAACAACAACCAGCTGGTCGCCGCCGGCTCCATGACCCTGGACGACGGCCGGTTTTCGGTAAAGTCGCCAGGTCTTGTGCGCAACGCTGCAGACGTCATGGCGATCCCGGTGCGCGTTAACGGCGATAATATCGTTACCGTCGGCGACGTCGCCGAAGTGAGGCGCACATTTGTGGACCGCACCGGCTACGCGATTTTCAACGGCCAGCCAGCGATTGGCGTTGAGCTATCAAAACGCGCTGGCGCGAACATTATTGAAACCATCGAAGCCGCGCGCGAGATCACGCAAATCGAAGCGAAGAATTGGCCATCCTCGATCAACCACCAGTTCATCAATGATCGCTCGGTCAATGTGCGCGACAACCTCGAAGGGCTGACGTCGTCTGTCATTACCGCTGTTTTGCTTGTGATGATCGTGATTGTCGGCGCGCTCGGCGCACGCTCGGCGCTCATGGTCGGCATCGCGATCCCCACATCGTTTTTGATCGGGTTCCTGCTGCTCACAATGATGGGCTTTACCCTGAACATGATGGTGATGTTCGCGCTTGTCCTCGCCGTTGGCATGCTCGTTGACGGGGCGATCGTTGTGGTTGAATACGCCGACCGCCGGATGACGGAAGGCGCCGATAGGGCGCAAGCCTATAAGGAAGCGTCTAAGCGGATGTTCTGGCCCGTCGCCACGTCAACGGCGACGACACTCGCCGCCTTTTTCCCTTTCCTTTTCTGGGACGATATTGCCGGCAAGTTCATGAAATTCCTGCCGATCACCTTGATCTTTGTGCTGCTCGCCTCACTCGTCGTCGCGTTGATTTTCTTGCCCGTGTTAGGGTCTGTGATGGGCCTCCCGAAATGGCTCAAGACCCGCCTGAAAATTGAGGGCAAAACGGACGGTCCCCGGGCGAACGAAATCGATGAGATTAATCCGACAACGATAGACGGGCCCATCGGCGTTTATGCGCGCCAGTTACAAAATCTGATCCGTAGGCCGCTTTTGGTTTTCGCGGGCGTCGGCGCAACGATTTTCGGATGCGTCACCGTCTTTCAATTGGCGAACCCGGACCTCGAATATTTCATCCGCGGTGACCAGGAAGAAATCAACATCCTGGTGCTTGCGCGCGGGAACCTGTCGCCAAAACAACAGATCGCGATCGTGCAAGAGGTCGGCGTCCTCGTCGCCGATCACCCGGCGATCGAAAACATTTACGCCCAAACCGGGCCCGGCTTTAGCCGTGGCGACGATTTCCCCGCTGAAACGATCGGCCAGGTCGGGATCGATCTAATCAGTTATTCCGAGCGGGAACATTCAACGAAGATCATGCAAGAATTCCGTGAGCTGACCGCAGATGTGCCTGGCGTGGTCGTTGAAGTGCGCCAGCGCGAGGGCGGCCCGCCGGTCGGCAAGGATATCCAGGTGGAGATCAGCGCCGCAAATTTTGACGAGATGCTGCAAGCGGCGCGAAAGCTCCGCGCCTTTCTGCAAAGCGATCTATCGACAATCGCCGGGCGCGATGTCCTGACTTTTATGGACATCGAAGACACCATGCCCTTGCCAGGCATCGAATGGGCGATGCAGCCGGACAGAACGCTCGCCGGTCGGTACGGTCTCAGTGTTCAAGAGGCCGGGGCGATGATGCAGTTTGTAACGACGGGCCTCCTTGTTGATAAATATCGCCCAGACGATAGCGAGGAAGAAATCGACATTCGTGCGCGTTTTCCCGAAGACTATCGCACCATTACTTCGCTCGACCGGGTGCGCGTTCAGACACCGCAAGGCTCCGTACCCCTCTCAAATTTCATCGTGCGTGAGCCGCGCCCTCAGATCGACCGCATCGCCAGGCGCGATGGCCGGCGCGTTATTGAAGTAAAAGCCAATGGCAACACCCGCATCGCCGGACACGAAGTAAGCCAAGACCTCGCGATTGCCAGGACCCGAGAGTATCTTGAAAGCGGCGCCCTCGGCGATGTGTCATGGTCCATTCTCGGCGCCGACGAAGAAACCGCCGCCGCGGCGACCTTTTTCACAAATGCGATGATCGCAGCGATGTTCACAATCGCGATGATCCTGTTGATGGAGTTCAACAGTTTTTATCACGCGATACTGACGCTTACGGCGGTGGTTTTATCCGTGTTCGGCGTTCTTCTTGGCATCGCTCTTTCGGGCCAATATGTGAGCGTCATCATGACCGGCGTCGGGATCGTCGCGCTTGCCGGCATCGTTGTGAACAACAACATTGTTCTGATCGACACCTACCAACACCTGAGACGCAAGGGTCTCGCCGTTGAAGACGCCGTGGTGCGCACAGCCGCCCAGCGCATTCGACCTGTCTTGTTGACGACCGGCACAACAATTCTCGGGCTTTTGCCGATGGTCTTTGAGTTGAACGTAGACTTCGCTGCGGGAACAATCACGCGGGGCTCAACAACCTCCGATTGGTGGGTCCTGCTCTCCTCGGCGGTTGTGTACGGCCTTGCCTTTTCGACCGTCTTAACGCTGGTGCTAACACCGGTGTTGCTTGCGGCCCCAACGGTGCTCGGCGAGCGCATTAAAAACTTGCGCGAAGCGAAAGACACCGGCGCCGGTCGTGTTTCGCCGGCGCCAGAGCGAAGTCTCCAGCCCGCGGCGCCCACCGCCTCACCGGCGCGCGCCGCCGAATAAGTGACCGTTTTAAAGGCTGCTATTGCTGCTCGTCTTCCGGGACGGTGAATATCTGGCCCGGATAAATTAAATCCGGGTCGCGTATTTGATCTTTGTTCGCTTCGTAAATAACCGTGTACTGAAGCCCTGCGCCGTAAGCGCGACGGGCGATGCGCCAAAGGCTGTTTCCGGGCTGAACAATGACCCGGCCATCGACGATTTGGATTTGATCCGGCGAAGCGCGCTCGAAGGGCAACTCAATCGCATAGGCTGGCCGCCCGTTTTCATCGAGCTGAATAACTTGGAGCGTGTACCGACCAGGGGCCATTGACGCCGCCATGCGCCAACGGCCAGCTTGATCCGATGTCGTCTGATTAACGAATTGCTGATTGGCGAACACCTGGACCGTGCGGTCTGGCTCGGCGCGCCCTGCGAAAATCACGCTGCCCGAATCGTCGTAGTCGATCGATTCGAGCGCCAGCGGCCCGAGGTCGCCGTCGGGATCACGCGGCTCTTGCAGAACTTCTGTGGCGCCGCCGGGCGTTGTGCGCAAAACGAGCGGCCGGTCGCCGGCGCGCTCCGGCACATAGATGATCACGGTTTCTTCCGACCGAACCGTAAGGCCGTCCTCCGTTTTCATCGATAAGCTTAACTCGACAGTTCCCGCCTCTAGCGGGGTTTCCAGGGGTGTCGCCCAGGAGCCGTCCGGTTCAGCCCGCACCGTTTCAACTGGCTCGTCATTTGCGTAAATCGTGACCTCAGCGTTGGGCTTCGCCCGACCGGCGACCACGGCGAAGCCATTGCGATCGACGCGCACGAGGTCAAAACTCGGAAGGGAGGGTTCTTTTACGGCGTCTTCTTCCGCGGGCGGCGGCTCAAGCGGCGCCTCGGCCGGGGTTGTGGCGTTGTCGATGCGCTCGCGAATTTCCGGCGGCAGCCGATCGCCATAGCGTTGATAAGCCTGCCAACCGATAAACCCCAGTATGATCAGCAGAAAGAATATTATGATAACGCGCACGCGCGCCTCCTTAGTCCACCCCGCTCGTGCGTTAACTTTACCTGTACGGCGGATCAGCTACAATGCACTGATTGAAAGCCCGTGGCTAACCCTATGAAATCATTATGTGTTTATTGTGGATCAAAGGTTGGTGACGGCCCGTCTTTTGTGCAAGCCGCAAAAATTATTGGCCGCGACGCCGCAAAACGCGGCTACCGCATCGTCTATGGCGGCGGCAAATTGGGGCTGATGGGGGCAACCGCGGCGGCCGCCCGCGACGAGGGCGGCCAAGTCTTTGGCGTCATTCCAGAGTTTTTGGTCGAAATTGAAGGCGTCCTGGAGGGCGTTGACCACACAATCGTGAAAACCATGCACGAGCGAAAGATGATGATGTTCGATGAAAGCGACGCCATCATCACCCTGCCCGGCGGGATCGGCACCCTCGAAGAAGTCATTGAGACCCTCTCCTGGGCGCGGCTGTCCCTGCATAAAAAACCTATAATCGTTTTGAACCTCAACGATTTCTGGACGCCCCTGCAGACCCTGTTTCACCATATTGTCGACCGGGAGTTTGCCGACCGCGAATTACTCCGGGAAGTGACGTTTATTTCCGAGCCAGCGGCCGTGATTGACGCTGTCGAGGAGCGGCTCCTGGAGAACCGGATTTAGGCGTTTGACGAGGGCGCTTCGAAACGCGGAGGTTTTGAATATTCGTCGAACGCTTCGGCCGGGACGCGCGCGACCATCCTAAGCGGTAAAGCGCACCCCAGCAGCGCTTAGGCGGCCCTTACGGAGTTTAGGCGCGCTGCCCGCTCAGTCTTGCTGCAACCTTTTCGGGCCCGAGCAAAGCAAAAAGCGGTCCCATCTCCGGACCATGGCGCCGTCCGGTCAAGGCAAGGCGCAGGGGCATAAATAGGGCCTTTCCTTTAGCGCCAGTTTTGTCTTTCACCGCAGCGACAAATTCGGACCATGTATCATCCGTATAGTCCCCTTCCGGGACGAGCGTCGCCGCCGCCTGGGTGAAGGCCTCGTCTTCGATGACGGGATCGATCTCACCTTCAATTATTTCCCGCCACTGGGAAACGTCAGCAAGCGTCTCGATGTTTTTTCGCACCGCATTCCATAAGCGTTCAGTCACGCCAAGCGGAGCTAATCGATCAGCATACTGCTCAAATGGGGCTTCGTGCAACACCCGCGCGTTGAGAGCGCGCAACTCGCTATCGTCGAAACGGGCGGGCGCCCGGCCAACGCGATCGAAGGAAAAAGCCTGCGCGAGCACCGCGAGGTCGCTAATCGGCTCAACGGTTTCATTGGTGCCGAGGCGTGCAAGCAAGCTTGTGATCGCCGCCGCCTCGACGCCATCCTCGCGAAGTCCCTCTATTGCGAGCGATCCGAGCCGTTTTGATAAGCCTTCGCCGTCCGCGTCAACAAGCAGTGAATGGTGGGCGAATTCTGGCGCTTCGCCACCAAGAGCGGCGATTAACTCGATTTGAACGGCCGTATTCGTCACGTGGTCTTCGCCGCGAATAACATGCGTCACCGCACGGGCTATATCATCGACACAGCTCGGCAAGGTGTAAAGATACTGACCGTCTTCGCGGATCAAAACCGGATCAGAAACGCTTGCCGTATCAACGCTCGTTTCCCCACGGATCAAATCTCGCCAGGTGACAGGCGTCTGCGAAAGTTTGAAGCGCCAGTGGGGCCGGCGTCCGTCATCCTCAAGCGCCTTGCGATCGTCGTCGCCTAAATCAAGCGCGGCGCGGTCATAAACAGGCGGCGCGCCCCTCGCCCGTTGAAGTTTCCGCTTACGATCAATTTCTTCCGGCGTCTCATAGCAAGGATATAAAAGCCCCTCCTCGCGTAACTTATCGGCAGCGGCGGCGTAGGCGTCAAAACAGGCCGACTGATTAAACGTGTCGTCCCATTTTAGACCCAGCCAGTTGAGGTCGTCTTTGATGCCTTGCTCAAATTCAGGCGTCGAGCGCGCCTGATCGGTGTCGTCGATGCGCAAAATAAACGACCCGCCATGGCGTTTTGCAAAAAGCCAATTCCAGAGGGCGGCGCGCACATTCCCCACATGCAATTTACCAGTGGGTGACGGCGCAAATCGGACGATCGGTGGCATGGCTCACTTTAAAGTTTGCGTCGGCCCCGATTAAGCCGATGGCGCATGCTGGTCAACGGCGCGCGCCGCGGCCTGCTCGCGCTTAATGGTTTCGAGCGGCGTCACATCATAAAAATAGTCGCGCCAACGCGCCCAGTCATTGAGGATTTCCTGTCCGCGAGACGACCGTGTTTCGCGCGCATGGGCTTCGATCATCTGACGGCATTGCTCTTCATGGGACGGGTCAAGCTCACTGAAGCGCCGCCAGACAACACTTTCCAGATTGACGCATTTCTCAAACCTTTCGTCCTTATCAAGAACAAATGCCCGCCCGCCTGTCATGCCGGCTGCGAAGTTGTCCCCGATCCGGCCTAGAATAACGACGACGCCGCCGGTCATATATTCGCACCCGTTCGCGGCGCACCCCTCAACAACGGCGTTGGCGCCGGAGTTCCGAACCGCGAAACGCCCGCCCGCGCGCCCCGCCGCATAGAGCGTTCCAGACGTGGCCCCGAAAAGGCAGGTGTTTCCAATGACCGCGTTGCGGGGCAATCTCGGATCATCGCTGTCTTTAAAGGGGCGGATAATAATGTCCGCACCGGAAAGGCCTTTACCGACATAGTCGTTGGCGTCGCCATCGAGTTCAATGCGCAGACCTTTTGCGGCAAAGACGCCGAGCGATTGACCTGCAGACCCTGCAAGGCGGATTGTTAAATGACCGTCCGGCAAGCCATCCGCTCCGAACCGGCGCACAATTGCTGAAGACGTACGTGCGCCAATCGACCGGTCGGTATTTTTGACCGTATACGTCATTTGCATTTTCTCGCGGCGCTCAAACACAGCCGCCGCATCGGATAAGATCTCTTCATCGAGCGTTTTCGCGATCGCTTGGCGGCCTTTGCGGGCTGAGCGTTTCGGCGCATCGCCTGCATCAACCCTGGTGAGCACGGGGTTAAGGTCCAAATCGTCGAGCTC
>JBCCTV010000149.1:0-8277 GCA_039197915.1 Pseudomonadota bacterium
ATCGCCCGATTGAACTTCAAGAGGCTCTAGAGCGCGGGGCCGAAGAAGCGGCGAACAGTCTGGCCCAGCCAGGCTCTTAAGTAATATTGCGGCCGAACGCGGATCCCTGAGCGAGGTTTAGTCACCCGCCAGCAGGATCTTGAATAGTTTCTCTGGCTTGATCCGTTGGCTCAGACGGTTCGCTGGCTGGTTCAGCACTTTGGACCTCTACCGGCGCCAAAAGCGTGTCCCTCGTAAAATCAACAACGCCGTCAATCCGATATCGGCTCGCATTGAAACGGTGCGGAAAATCAGAGCGCGTGAAAATATATCGAGACGGGGGCGCTGGGGCCTCGTCATCTGTATTCGCATCAGCGATTTGTTCAGCTTCACTCTGCTCAGCGATAAATCGGTAGTCGAAGGATTGCCCATCTGTTGTCGCGACCACTAGTGTCACAAGCGGCTGATCAAAACGGGTAACCAAGGCAGCGTCATTATCAGCGCCCCACTCAACGCGGTCAAAGCTGAGCCGTGCGACTTCATCGATTAGATCTTTCACCGCTTGCTGATCGGTCGCCTCGCTCGGTCCAAGATCGGCAACGGTGAACTCATCACCAACGCGCGCAATCGAGACGCCGTTTATCTCGAGTGATGCGATTTCGTCAGCCTTCAGGTTTAATACGTTTCGATCTAGCCAACCATCTACGTCCGCCTGCGCATCTAACGCTTGAAACGGCACATTGAAAATCTCGTCCTGGCCGTCCGCACGCGCATAAATCTGTTTGAAGGATGGCGTGTCACCGAAATACAGGACGCGCTCTTCATCGCCGGTTTTGATTTTGATACGCCGCTCAAAATCGTCTTCTGCGACGCGGAACCGTTTTGCCGATGCGCGGTTTTCAGCAACTGGCCAACCGCGCTTCAATTCTGAGAGTGTATCGAGCAGCGCTTCGGCGCGATCGCCGGCAACGGGAAAGTCGCCTAGGCTTGGCGCGAGCCAGCCATCGCCGTCACGGGTCAAGCGCACTTCGCCCTCGTCATTGGCGATCAAAATTTCTGTGACATCCGATGGAGAGAACGAGGCGAGAGGCTCTGAACTCTTAAACGCCGCATTGTCAGACTTGGTGAAAGTCAGCACCGCCGCAAGCACAACCTGAGCGGCGAGCACTGCCGATAGCCAAATGACAGGTTTTTTCAACATCACTTACGTTCCCTCATGTCGTCGGTGCGTCTTCGCCTGGCGCTTATTCCGCAGCCTCAGGAGCGCTCGTCAACGCCGCTGCTTTTCGGTTAAGCGCACTGCCGCGCAGCACTCTTTGCACGATGTAAACGCCGAGCAACAAGATAAATGCGAGGCCATAGTTCAACCATTCCCAAACCGCTTGCCCCTCAGGAGCCATTGGGGCGAGGGCCCTTGAAAAACGACCACGCCGATTACGGATTTGAAGGAGCCCCGGGTCTTCAAGCGCCCAATCAACGGTGTTTGCCGCCAACAGTAACGCTCCCGGATTGGCCGCTTGTTCCAGCCCTGCTGCCAGCGCCAGCGCGTCGTCGGACATAAAACTCGCAGACCCATAAACGACCAGTCTGGCCGTTGACGGCGACGCCTCTAGTGTTGCGGCAAAAACCTGGTCGGTTTCAACGCCATCAATTTCCTCGCCGGCTTCAGCAGTTTCGTTTGCTTCGGCGGCAGTCCGCGCAGCGGCAATCAAAGGATTGTCTTTGCCAGCAAAGTAGGACGAAAACCCACCTTTCAGCGATACGCCGAGTACAGATGGCGCTGTCTCTTCCGGCGGCGGAAAGCCAAACATCGGGTGCCTATCGAAATCCGGTATGACGTTAGTAGACGACGAGCGCCAGGACCGTTCGGAAGACCGGATCAACTCCGTGAACGTCCGATTTTCAATTTTCGTTTCGTCAACGCTCAACGGCGAAGGCCACGCCATGGTCAGCCCGGGTAAGCCGGCGGTTGGCGCATCGCCGTCCGCGAGAGCGCCTGTTTCGATGTTCGCAAAATGCGGATAGTCGAGCATTAGAAATTCTTGAACCTGAAATCCGCCGACATTGCGCGTCACAGGGACCGGAAACGGCGTGTTCCGTAAATCAAGCGTCATCTCGCCTTCAACCGTGACGCCGTGATGGGCGAGCCAGTCTTCAAGCCCTGACCGCGTCGGCGCAACTGAAATTTCCTGCGTCAGTTGAGGCTGAAACGCAGATGTTGCGACGACGACTGAACCGCCCCGCATCAAAAACTGGTCAATTGCGTATACGGACGCTTCATCGAGCTCTTTAGGGGAAACGACAAAAAGGATATCGGCGTCCTCCGGCGCGCGCCCGGACGATAAATCAGCGTCGCGCACGTCTGCGCCTTCGGAAAGGGCTGCGCGAAGCTCATTAAACTGAAGACCCGACGGCGGCAGGCCAAACTGCGGATTGCCGGGCGTCATTGGCGGCGTCGAAAGCGCCACCGTGCGAAGCGCCCCTGGGGTAAAGCGCTTCAGCTCCGATTCGATCTGGCGCTGCAGGCCGTCAAGTGAGAGGTCTTCTGGTAATGCGGCTTGCACCTGGCGACCGCCACTTTCGAGAATTAAATGGAACCAGAAGCGCGTTGGGTCAAAGAGGCCCGCACTATAGGGCTGAAGGCCAAGTTCCGTTTGCAGACTGATCGCTTGAACACCGCCATTCATATCTGGGTCGATAAATTGCGCGTCTAATTTGTCACCGGCGGCTGCTTTATAATCCACAATCAGATTTCTGAGGTCCGCCGACAACTCACGTAAAGCATCCGGCAAGACATCATCGGGCGAAACATAGGCGCGCAACGTCACAGGCTCGCTTAACCCCGCCCAAATATCGCCGCCCGAGCGATAACTTGTGAGAATTTTTTTTATAGCGCGCGTGATGTCGTATTCTGGGTTTCGCAGCTCAACTTCGATGTCGGCCCCGCCGCCCGTTTGTTTCACCTCGATCAGATCTCGAAAGCTCAGGGTTTCGAACTCGTCCCCGTACTGCACGACCACATCAAAATAAGCGTTTGTAACCGACGCTTGGTATCGAGACGCCGTTTGAAAAGGCGCAGGTCGAATGCCGAACCGGCGACCCGCTTCCTCTTCAAGCTCGGGCTCTTCGATTGGGTCAATAATCTCCACACGGACGCGCCCTGCCCCCGCAATCTCATATTCGCGGATCAAGTCCTGCAGCCGCGGCGCAAGCGGGGCGAGCAATGCGTGGGTTTCTGCCGAAAAATATCCGCGGAGCAGGAGCGGCTCTTCCAATTGCCGTAAAACATCGCGCGTCGCGCGGGAAATCGAATAAATCCGGCCATCGGTGAGGTCCGCGCGGACGCCTGGCGCATTTTGAAGCCAAAAGTTTGCAGCAATCAGATTTGCCGCGACGAGGCCCGTAAGAGCGAGAGCGCGATTATGCGCCTTTTTCGCGCTCGATCCCGCAGACCAGCGCAAACGCTCAAGGGAAAGAATATTCAGAACAATGAACACACCGAAAATGCTCAGGTAATAGTATAAATCACGCAAGTCGATGACGCCGCGTGTGATTGACTGGAACCGTGAGCCGGCCCCAACAAGGCGCAAGAGCTCGCCGCCCTTGGAGCCGAATAGGCCCGTTAGGGTTTCGCTGCCGAGGATGAAAAAGAAACCGCAAATGAGCGTTGTTAGGATCAAGCTGACAATCTGGCTGTCGGTGCGTGCACTAACAAATAAGCCTATCGCGATATAGGCGGCCGCTAAGCAAAGTGTTGCTAAGTAGCCGCCAAGCACGGGGCCCCAATCAAGCGGCCCTAAAAAGGAAACCGTAATCGGCAATGGAATCGTTAGAGCCAACGCCAAACCAACCAGCGCACGGCAGGCAGCAAATTTACCTAAAGCAATAGCGACCGGCGGCGCCGGGCTTGTCATCAGGAATTCTAGTGTGCCGCTGCGGCGCTCTTCGCTCCATAGCCGCATGGTTATCGCCGCTACGAAAAATATGAGCAGGATTGGCATCCATGAAAAAAGCGGCCGAAGGTCGGCGATGTTCCTGGCAAAGAATTTCTCAGCCCAAAAGAAAGTGAAAAGGTTCACAGCGAGAAAGACGCCAATAAAGATCAGCGCTGTCAGCGATGTGAAAAAACCAGCGAACTCTTTGCGCGCAATACGCCCAGCAACAGAAGCGATCGTCGGCATCGTCTAACCCCAGGGTTTATTAGGCTATTGAATTAAGCGGCGGCGTTGATGCCGGTTTCTTGGTCGGCGTCGAAACGCTCACGTGAAATCTCCGAGAAGAGCGTTTCGAGATCGCGTTTCACGATTGTAAGCTCAAATAGATCGGCGCCCGCGCTGACAAGCTTGCGCGCAGCATCCGCCGCAAAGGCGGCGCCGTCCTCACTTGAAATGGCGACGTCGACGCCAATGCCGGCGCCGTCGGCCGATGCCGGCTTTATGTCTGCAGCAGTATCGCCAAGCGCCTGGGCGACTTGAACCGGTGAGAATGAGGAAACGATCCGCATGCGCCTTTCAGATTGCAGCTCAGCCAGCGTCGAATCGACGGCGAGGCGCCCCCGGTCAATGATAATCGCCCGGTCGCACACCGCCTGCACTTCCTGCAGAATGTGCGTCGAAAGGATAACCGTCGCGCTCGTTGCGAGATCTTTGATAAGGGCGCGCATTTGTTTGATTTGGGACGGATCAAGCCCGTTCGTCGGCTCGTCTAGAATAATATATTTTGGCGATCCGATAATCGCCTGGGCAACGCCTACCCGTTGGCGCAGACCGCGCGACAGCGCCGAGATGGGCGCACGGGCTTTTTCTTCGAGATTTGTCGCAGCAATGACCCGAGCGACTTCAGAGGCGCGCTTGCCTGGCTCCACACCCCGCAGCGAGGCGGCATAGTCAAGATAATCAAGGACAGCCATTTCGGGATAAACCGGGCAGTTCTCGGGCAAATATCCGATCATCGCCTGCGCTGATCGGCGATCGGTAGAGACGTCAAATCCGCCAACGCTTGCGACGCCCGATGTTGGCTCCAAGAAACCCGTCAGCATCTTCATAACGGTCGTTTTGCCAGCGCCGTTATGGCCTAGGAGACCGACAACCTCGCCCTCTTGAATTGAAAAACTGACATCAGATACAGCGACAAAATCGCCATACGTTCTCGTTAGGGTCTTCGCTTCGATCACAATCTGCCAACCTTAATATGCCTGGCGCGTGCTGCCTTTCTAAAGGAGTAATTGAAGGCGAACGCTGGATGATCACCGGTGAGTTTGGAGGTCGCGCCTAAGATCGTCGCTATGTGCAAGAGGGTCATCTTTTTTTCAAGTCTGAAACAGCTTTAAATTCCCGCGAGGATCTCGGCTCAAACTTGTGGGGTCGATGTCTCACGCAAAACGCCTACATCTTGAATTCCAATAACAAGGCAATGACGACGATCGATGGTTTCACAGTCTCCGCGTGATTACGCCGTACGGATACAAAGCATGCGCTTTAAATGGCGCAACGCTGACGCCGACACACTCGCAATCAATGAGTTTGAGATTTCCAGAGGCGAGAGCGTTTTCCTGCAAGGCCCCAGCGGCAGTGGGAAGTCGACGCTCCTCAATATTATCGCGGGCGTCGCCGAACCGTACAGTGGCCGCGTCGATGTGCTAGGCGTTGATTTTACGAATGTTTCACCGTCGCAGCGGGACCGCCTGCGCGCCGACAGCATCGGCGTCATATTTCAGCTGTTTAACTTAGTCCCCTATCTGAGCGTACGAGAGAACGCGCTGCTTTCGTGCCGGTTCTCAAAGGCCCGGGCGGCTCGAGCGAGCGCTGAGGACGGAGATACCGGGGCGAGCGCCCAGCGATTGCTAGAACGGTTAGGGCTTGGCGAGCGCGCGATATTGGACAAACCGGCTCGCGCGTTGAGCGTGGGTCAGCAACAACGCGTCGCCGCCGCGCGGGCGCTCCTGGGCAAGCCAGGACTGGTCATTGCCGATGAACCAACGTCTGCGCTCGATCCCAAGACGCGGACCACATTCCTCGACGTGTTGTTTCATGAAACAAAGGCGAGCGGCGCCGCGCTTTTGTTTATCAGCCACGACCCAACCGTGGCGCAGAATTTCGACCGGCAAGTGTCTATGGAAACGTTGAACGCGGCAGCGCTAAACCACGACGACCAGGCATTTAAGGCGCGCACAGCATGAGTGGGCCGTTTATTTCAATTGCTGTAAAGAGCATTTTGGCGCGGCGGACAAGCGCCATCCTAACCTTGCTGTCGATCGCAGTTGCGGTTGCGCTGTTAAGTGGCGTCGAAAAACTAAGGTCAGCGGCTCGATCCGGCTTTGAGAATACGATTTCCGGCACTGACTTGATCGTCGGCGCCCGTACGAGCGAACTCAATCTCCTTTTGTCGACCATTTTTCGCATCGGCGCGCCGGCGGCGAACATTGATTATGAAACATACGAACTATTCGCCGAACGTCCCAACGTCGCCTGGACAGCGCCCTTGTCCCTCGGCGACAGCCACAAAGGGTTCCGCGTCGTCGGCTCAACCGAAGCGTTTTATGATAACTTCAAATATGGGGCTAAGCGCCCGCTCGAGTTTTCAAACGGACGTCCTCCGACCGCGCGCCTAGATGCGGCAATCGGTGCGGATGTCGCGCGTAAACTGGGCTACGGGCTCGGTGAGAAAATACTCATTTCCCACGGTATTGTTTCCGCGGCATTTGCTGAACACCGCGACACGAATTTTGAAGTCGTTGGAATTCTCGAAGCGACGGGGACGCCGGTCGATAAGGCTGTCTACGTTACGCTGGAGGGCATTGAAGCTGCGCATGAGGGGTGGGTGAACGGCGCGCCGCCGCCGACCCGTCGCGGCGCGCTCGGTGGCTCGCGAATGCGCCAAGAAACGAGTTCAGAAAATCAAGCGCGTACCGAAGATGACCACGACCATGATCATGACCATGATCATGATGCTGATTATGAAGCTGGCCATGACTATGAAGAGGCGGCAGAGCACCTCCATGATCACGACCACGACCACGACCACGACCACGAGCACACCAATGAGACCGAAGCCGAGTCGGCGTCCATTACGAGCAGTGATGGAGCTGAAGACGACCATGACCACGACCATGACCATGATCACGACGAAACTAATGAGACTAAAGCCGAGCCGGTCTCTGGCGCGAGTAGTGATTTAGCGGAAGAAGTCCATAATCATGATGACGACCACAATGATGGGGATGATCATGGGGACGATCACGATCACGACCATCTTGAGCCCGGTCAGATTACGGCGTTTCTCGTTGGCATGAAGAGCCCAACTGCGGTGCTGGCCTTTCAACGCGACGTGAACACGTTCCGGGGAGAAGCATTGCGGGCCGTCATCCCTGGGCTCGCCTTAGCGCAACTCTGGGAGCTTCTCGGTGCGGCGGAAACCGCATTGCGGGCAATTTCTCTCGTGGTCGTCGCCGCGGGCCTTCTTGGAATGATAACCGCGCTATTATCCAACTTAAACGAGCGCCGCCGCGAAATCGCTGTTTTGCGGGCCGCTGGCGCTCGGTCGAGCGACGTCATCTCTTTGCTCGTGGCGGAAGCGACACTCATTTCGCTGGCGGGCGCGTTTATTGGCGTCTCTGTGACGGCCCTCGCCTTTGGTCCCCTCGCGCCAATAATCGCTGAAAATTACGGCGCACCGATTACTCCGGTTGGCGTCACGCCGTTTGACATCGGCATTATTGTCGCGGTCGCGGTGATCGGCGCCTTAAGTGGTTTGGTTCCGGCAATTGTGGCCTATAGAAAGTCGCTAGCAGACGGACTAACTGTAGAGTTATGAAAAACCTTGGAATTATCGCGGCGACCTCAGCGTTGCTCGCGGCTATATTCGCGACGAGCCTCGCTGCAAACCCTGCACAAGACGACGCCCCAGCGGCCTCTACTGGCAGTGAAGACACAGGCGCAAGAGCCGCAACGAGGACGCTATACTGGGAAGACTTGATGCCGGAGGGCGAATGGGAGCGGCTTGAAGCACTTCAAGACGTCGCAGGCGGGCTTGGCTTCGGACATGAGGGCGGAGAAGACGGCCCCTCCGCTAGCCAGATCGGCACGTTCAATGTCGTTGACACGCTGGATGGTACAATCGTCAGACTGCCAGGGTTTGTTTTACCGTTTGAATACGCCGCTTCGGGAGAATTGTCGGAATTCCTCCTTGTGCCGTATTTCGGCGCCTGCGTTCACGTCCCGCCGCCGCCGCCCAATCAAATGGTCTATGTGAACGCTGCGAACCCGGTGAGGATCGGAAAAATCTGGGATGCGGTATGGG
>JBCCTV010000150.1:0-8267 GCA_039197915.1 Pseudomonadota bacterium
CTTTGGCGCGGGCCAGCGCCAAGGGGTCATCGCCAATCGTGTCGGCAAGCCCATGGGCCAGATCTTCAAGGAAGGGGCGCCCGGCGTCGATTGTAAAAAATCGTGGGCCCGCAGCGCTAAATATTCCGTCGCTAGTGGGGCCGATTGGACGCTCCGAGGATTGCTGGTCTCAATGATCATTATAGCGGCAATCGGGTGTTCGACCAGCGGGACGGCCTTAGTATTTATGGCTTGAAGCGGCGATTGGCGTTTGGGCGCTTGGCGCGCGGCTCTCCATCGGGCGGCGGTCCGATTATCCCGAAAGGGCTGGCATCATCATAAGACAAGCGAAATGACAGCCTGTAAGTTTATTGCATCTCGCTTCAGGCTTTTTGTCGGCGCGCATCTTTAAGATAGGCTTCAGCCGCTGCGAGCCCCGCCGGGTCGCCCACATGCATCCAAAACCCTTGGTGGACAATCCCAAAAAGGCGGCCTTCGCTGATCGCTTTTTCCCACAGTATTTTTGTGGAAAAGGGTCCCTCTGGACCGTCAGCTGCGAGGGACGGTTTGATTATCTGCAGGCCGGTAAATACGTACTGCGCGCTTTCCCCGTCGCGAAACTCTAAACGTCCATCCGCCTGCCGATTAAAGTCGCCTTTTCCGTCGTACCCGGAGGTCTTGGAGATCGGTGTTAGCAGCAACAGCATGTCCATCTTCTGCGCATCAAACGCCTCCGCCAGCGCCGTGCATGCCTCGGCGCCAGGGTCATCCACCAAAATTGCGTCCGTGTTCGTGCAGAAGACGGGATCATCGCCCAGTAAGGGCGCCGCTTTTTTCAAGCCCCCGCCCGTTTCAAGCAACGTTTCACGCTCATCGGAAAGCGATATTTTCGGCGCTTCGCGGGATTTTACGTGCGCTTCAATTTTGTCGGCGAGATAATGCACATTGACGACGGCCCGTTGAACGCCCGCAGCGGCGAAGCGATCGAGGGTGTGGTCAATGAGCGCCTTGCCATCGACCGCAATCAGCGGCTTTGGGAGGTTATCCGTAAGCGGACGCATTCTAGTGCCAAGCCCTGCAGCGAGCACCATGGCTGTGTGGGGCGTCCGCACGAGCGGCGCCGTACGCACGTTTGGCGATTGGCCGCTCATGCAATGAGATCCGGGAAGTGCGACCGCATGAAAGAGGCGGCGTCTGCAAGGGCCGGATGGCTGAGGTTCCGGCGGAAATGGGCTTCAACCCGGGGTAAAAATTGCTGGTAACGATCTTTCTTGTCGCGGGTGATGAGCCGCGCAAAAATCCCCAGTATCTTGGCGTTGCGTTGGGCGCCGAGGACCGCGTAATCGGTCAGAAATTGTTCGGGGTCGGATGTGTCCGGTCCATGGTCGAGATAGTGTTTTACCATGGCGTCAGCGACGACCGGGGAAACGTCTCGTCTTGCATCTTCGAGAAGGGAGACGAGGTCGTAGGCTGCGTGCCCGTAGAGCCCATCTTGGAAATCGATCACGCCGACGCGGGCTTGCCCTTTGCGGTCGGAAAGCCAGATCAGGTTTTCCGCATGGAAATCTCTGAGAACAATCGTGTGCGGCGTGCTCAGTTGATCAAGCGCAGGCGCGAAAGCGGCCTGAAAGTCTGATTTCACTCCGTCGTCCGGGGCGCTCCCGGTTTTATACTCAATGTACCAATCGGTCAGGAGGGCGACTTCTGCTTCCATGGCCGTGCGGTCATACTCTAGCATTTGATAATCTGGCGTTTCCGGCGCCGGGGCCTGTGCGGCGTTTAAGGCGATTAGGGCGTCTACGGCGCTTGCATAGAGCGTATCCTCGTCCTGGCCGTCTGGAATAACCCGCGCAAAAAGGGCGTCGCCCAAATCCTCAATGAGCGCAAAGCCCGTATGCGGATCAACGGCGTAGACCTCCGGTGCTGAAAGCCCTGCGGAGCGAAGGGTCTCGGCAATGGTTGTAAAGGCCGCGAGGTTGGGTCCTGCAAGCCGGGCGAGCGCGTTATAACCGAGGCGCTGTCGCTCCGACGGGGACGCGTCGCGCGGGCAGGGGGCGGTTTCTTCTCCCGGCGGGGCGTTCATCAAGAGCGCCGAGCGGCCGTTCAAGGTCAGGCGGTCGTAGCTTCTCGTTGAGGCGTCGCCGGCAAGGGATGTTATCTGGGCGCCCGCCCACGCCGTTTCTTCAAGGAATGCGGCTTTCGCGCTCTGGCGCTCGGTCGCATGTCCGGGGTCGATCTTTTTAGCTGACCTTTTATTAGCTGATAGTGCCATCAGAATTCCCGTTTATCCGCTCGCCCCAGACTTTGCATCAGACTTCACATCAGACTTTGCATCAGCTCTCAGACAACTGAGCGGCGTCAAAAATTTGCGCGAGCCGCCCTTGCCACCGCCCAAAGTCGCCAGCACTGCGGAAGCGGACAAGCCGTCCCTCGGCCGTGGGCGTCAACCCGATCGCCAGCGTCGTGCGCGGTAAGAAAGCCTCGATCCGTTCGGGCCACTCGATCAAGCAAACCCCGGCCTCAAGCGCCGCCTCCAGTCCCGCCTCCCATACCTCAGTAGCGCTTTCGAGGCGGTAAAGATCAAAGTGCCAAATCGGCCATCCGGCGGCTGTCCCATAGGTTTCAACAATCGAAAATGTCGGGCTTGGGACGTCGCTGGCGCCGGCGGCGGACTTGATGATTTCCCGGGCGAGCGTGGTTTTGCCGGCGCCGACGGGGCCAGAAAGCCCAATGACGTCGCCGTCGTTCAACACATTGCCCAAAGCGGCGCCCAGGCGACTGGTGGCGTCTAAATCCGGAAGGTGGGCTTGTTTCATTGCAGACATGGTTCGCCGCGCCATTTATAGGGGCGACGGGTGCGGCTAGGAAAGTGCTTGCACCGGCGGTCCGGGTCGGGTTCAAGCCCGTAAGCGTCATAAATGCGCGTAAGCGCCATGAATGGACGAGCGATCGATGCCAAAACTAACTTATGTCGAGCACAGCGGAACCGAGCACACGATTGATATCGAAAATGGCATGTCCGTGATGGAAGCGGCGGTCAAGAACATGGTTCCTGGAATTGACGGCGATTGCGGCGGGGCCTGCGCCTGCGCCACATGTCACGTCTATGTGGACGAGGCTTGGGCTGAAAAAGCCGGCAAGCCTGAAGCCATGGAAGAATCGATGCTCGACTTCGCCCACGAGCCAAAAGAAAATTCGAGGCTTTCTTGTCAAATCATCATGCGCGATGACCTCGACGGGCTTGTCGTGAAGTTGCCTGAATTCCAAGGCTGATAGCAGCGGCCCGCCTTTACATTCTGGGGCCCGCTCACGCCATCGCTTCAGTCAACGTCTTTAGCCGCGCTTGCATGAATTCCGCATTCGGTTTTCGCCGCGCCGCGCCAGCGCCCTGCGCGCGGGTCGTCAGCGTCGGCGCTCGGGTGGGTGCAGGGCCAGCACCCAATTGATGGGTAGCCCTGTTCCACTAACGGGTGCGGCGGCAGGTCGTGTTCTTTGATGTAGGCGCTGACGTCATCCGCGGTCCAACGGGCAATCGGGTTGATTTTAATGTGCGGCGCGGAGGCTTCGAATACGGGCAAGCGCGCCCGCGCCCCGCCATGGAAGTGTTTGCGACCGGTGATCCAGGCGTCGACGCCTTGTAGGGCGTCACTAAGCGGATTGACCTTGCGAAGGGTGCAGCACTTATCGGGGCTTGTGCGCCAGAGTGTTCCGGTTGGGTCTTGCGTTTTAAGAGCCTCCGGATTCGGAGCGATGTCTTGCACATTGGTCAGCCCAAGCCTGCGGGCGAGTTTTCGCCGGTAGCTTAATGTTTGGGCGAAGTGCTTGCCTGTCTCCAGAAAAATAACAGGGGTAGACGGATCAATTTTTGCAACGAGTTGTAAAAGCGTTGCGGATTCGGCGCCGAATGATGAGACAAGCGCAACCCGGCCTGGAAACTGGCGATGGATCGCTTCGTCAAGCACGCCCTCGGCAGTGAGTGAGCCGAACTGGGCCGAGAGGCGCTTGGCGCGGGCGTCTAGGCGTTCGGCATCCTCTGTATGGGGACGGAATGCTAACCCGTCTACGCTAGCCCCATCTGCGGGCGCAGGTTGCTGTTTAGTGTCCTGCGCCTGGTCTGGCTCAGTCGCCGCAATGCTAGAACGATGCGCCATAGTGGGCCGCCGATCCTGTTAGGCTGCAAGTGCGCCGCGGCGGCGTCTTGCAGCGGGCGAAACCGCATCCGACGCCGCCTGGTAGGGCGCGCTGAAGGCGTTTAACGCTTTGGTGAAAAGGGCGGGGGTGTTTTCCTTCGGGTCTTTAACCTCCACAATCGTGAAGCCGACGCGTGCGAGGAAGAGCGCTTGATCGGGCAGGATGTCGCCCCGGGCGACGAGCTCTCCGCGGTAGGAAAAGTCCTCTCTCAAGCGCCGCGCTTGGCTAAAGGCGCGCCCGTCTTTGAAGGTTGGAAACGAAAGCACGATCGCTGGCGCTTCAAAAATGCGCGGATCGAGCGATTGCAGATCAAGGTCGTTTGGCGCCTCAATGGCGTGCGCCGCGGGGGCGTTGTCGGGCGACCACTCTTCTAAAGCGATGGCCGGCGCGAGCGCCTCAATCGGTTTCGCCTCCGCGCGCTCGAGCTTAAGCGTTAGCATAAATCGCCTCCTTAAATGCGTCCGCGCCGAGGCGGCGATAGGCGTCGAGAAAACGCTCGTCGCCAGTTTTGTTGTGCGTGTAGAAATCAATCAGGCGCTCAACGGCGTCGACCACTTCAGCGGATGAAAGCCCGCGGCCCACAATTTCGCCAATCGCAGCGTCTTCCGCCGCGGAGCCGCCAAGGGTGATCTGGTAGAATTCTTCGCCTTTTTTATCGACGCCTAAAATGCCGATATGCCCCACATGGTGGTGACCGCAGGCGTTGATGCAGCCGGAAATCTTGATTTTTAACTCGCCGATCTTCTCTTCGTCGCCGCGCGCTGCGACCCTTTTTGCAATACGCTGGGCGATCGGGATGGAGCGGGTGTTTGCAAGATTGCAATAGTCGAGACCTGGGCAGGCGATGATATCGCTCGCGAGACCAATATTTGGCGTCGCCAGTCCGGCGACGTCAAGTGCGGTATAGACCGCATAAAGATTGCTTTCATGGACGTGGGGTAGGCAGAAATTCTGCTCGTGGGTGGTGCGGACTTCACCGTGGCTGAAGTCTTCCCCAAGGCCCGCAATCAACCGCATTTGTTCCGAGGTCACGTCGCCCGGCGCACCGCCAACCGGTTTCAATGAGATATTGACGATGCGGTGGCCCGGCGCCTTGTGGGCGACGGTGTTCGCCTTGCGCCACTGTTGAAAGCGAGCACCAGCCTCTTCTTTCGCCGGCTCGATTTCAGAAAGCGCCTTAGAGGGCAGGGATTTCGATAGAAGCGACGGCGGTGAAAAATACGCGGCGATCCGCGCGCGCTCTTCTTCAGGCAGATCAATGGCCCGATCTTTCAGCCGTAACCACTCTTCCTCGACCGCCTCGCGGAACGCCTCGAGGCCCATGGCGTTCACGAGGATTTTTATGCGCGCCTTATAGAGATTATCTCGGCGTCCCCGCTCATTATAGACCCGCAAAACTGCCTCCAGGTAAGAAAGGAGGTGTTCGGGCGGTAGGAATTCTCGGATGGTCATGCCCACATAGGGCGTGCGCCCAAGGCCGCCGCCAACAATGACTTCAAAGCCCGTTTTGCCAGCGTCGTTTTTTTGGAGCCTCAAGCCGATGTAATGGAACTTGAAGGCCGCCCTGTCGCTTTCGCTCGCATTGACCGCAATTTTAAACTTCCGTGGCAGGAACGAAAATTCTGGATGCAGCGTCGACCACTGGCGGATAATTTCGCACCAGGGGCGCGGGTCTTCTATCTCATCGGCGGCGGCGCCCGCATACTGGTCCGTTGTGACATTGCGGATGCAATTGCCGGAAGTCTGGATTGCATGCATTTCCACATTGGCGAGGTCGTCGAGCAAATCCGGGATATCAACGAGCGCCGGCCAATTGAATTGAATATTTTGGCGGGTCGTGAGGTGCCCGTATCCTTTGTCATATTTGTCAGCGATGTCCGCAAGCGCGTGCAGCTGTCGAGGCGACAGCGTGCCGTAAGGGATTGCGACCCGCAGCATATAAGCGTGCAATTGCAAGTAGACGCCGTTCATGAGGCGCAGGGGCTTGAACTGGTCTTCCGTTAGGTCGCCAGAAAGCCGACGCTCCACCTGACTGCGGAACTCCGCCACCCGTTCACGGACAAATGTGTGATCAAATTCGTCGTAGCGGTACATTATCCGTCACCGAACAAAAAGTGCCTGCAACGCGCGCTGGTTACGTCGAAGGTCGTCATTGACGTCACATCCGGTCTCATGGGTTTTTCGCCTGTCGCCCGAGGTCGGGGCGCACGGTTGGACCGGCAGCGCGGATGGTTTCACGGATGTGGGTCCGACCTGCGGGCTTGATTTGACTTACCATATCGTCCTTAGGCGCATTATCGCTCGGATTGACGGGGTCGGCGTCCATCAAATAGGCGTCAGCGATCTCATGGACGAGGGATTGCGCCGCCGCCAATACGGTCTCGGTCTCCCCGTCGTGGAGCCGTTGGGCGCTTCCCATGTCGACGCTCCACTGGCCAGCGGCGCTGAAGTAAACCACGCGTCCGTCGCTCAGCCTGTTGCCTGTGATGATCTTCATGCGGAAAGCCGTTCCGGTTGGTGGGTTTCGATAATGTTGAACAAAGCCGCGTCGCCGAGAGCCGCGACCTCGCCAATGACCAAAAGGGTTGGTCCGCTCGGCGCGACGGCGTCAACGGCGTCGCCCAAGTCATGGAGCGTTGTGCGGAATGCTCGCTGCGACGCCCGCGCTCCGTTTTCAATAAAAGCAGCAGGCGTGTCTGGGTCGCGCCCAGCGCTGATCAGCGCGCCTGCAATTTCGCCCGCCTTGCTCGCGCCCATATAAATCACAAGCGTTTGCCCGAGCGCTGCAAGCGCGCGCCAATCGGTATCTATATCGCGCCCGCCTTTGCCGTGCCCGGTGACAAACGTCACCGCGTGGGCGTGGTCGCGGTGGGTTAGGGGGATGCCGGTTGCAGCGGCGCACCCGGTCGCCGCCGTCACCCCAGGGGTGACAAACGCCTCAATGCCCGCGGCGCGCACCGTCGCAAGCTCTTCGCCGCCGCGGCCGAACACGAACGGATCGCCGCCTTTTAGTCGGACCACCACTTTTCCTTCTTTCGCCGCTGCGATCAGCTGCGCTTCAATTTCCTCCTGCGGCACAGCGTGGTTTGACTTTGCCTTGCCAACGAAAATGCGTGTTGCGTCGCGCCGCGCGAGCGACAATATTTCATCGGTCACAAGACGATCGTAAAAAATCACGTCCGCCTCCTGCAGCAGGCGATGGGCGCGGAGGGTTAAAAGGTCGGGGTCGCCAGGGCCTGCGCCAACGATATGGACAACGCCCTTTGGGCGATCAGTATCGGGATTGTTCGTGTTCAGGGACGCTATCATTGCTTCACGGGCGCCGGTGATGTCGCCAGCTAGCGCCTTTGCGCCCACTTCGCCGTCGAGCGCGCGTCGCCAGAAGGCCCGGCGCGCCGCCGGCGAAATTTTCGCCTTAACGCTATCGCGAAAATCCCGCGCCAGCGCGGCGAGGTCGCCAAGGCGCGGCGGCGCGATCGCCTCAATCTGGCCGCGCAACTTCTGCCCCAAAACGGGCGCCGCGCCATTTGTTGAAATCGCGATGACGATTTCGCCGCGATCAATAATCGACGGCGTTGTAAAATCGCAAAGGTCCGGCTGGTCAACAACATTCACAAGCGCGCCCGCCCCGTGGGCGATGTCATAAAGGCGGCGCGCCTCGTCAGGGCTCGCGTCAGCGATGACGACAATGCGGGCGTCGTCGAAATCCGACGCTTCCGCCTCGCGTTTGGTTAACGTCGCGCTGCCGCTAAATTCCTCAATGAGGCCTGCATCGAAGGTCGGGGCAATAATCTCCGGCGTTGCGCCTTCCGCGCAAAAAAGGCGCGCCTTGCGTTGTGCTTCTTCGCCGCCGCCAATGATGACAATGCGAATGGCGGCCGGGTTGAGAAAGAGCGGGAACTGTTTCATATTAGAAAATCTAATGCCAGAATGAGAATTTCGATTGCCTAAAGACGTCACTTGGTGAGAACATAGGGACCCACCACGCCCATAGAAAACGATTAATTCTATGAGTGATAATAGAAATTCTGATTATCGAGCTGTCGAACGATGCGATCGGATCTGGTGGAATATTCAAAACCGCCTCTAAAATTGAC
>JBCCTV010000151.1:0-8186 GCA_039197915.1 Pseudomonadota bacterium
GTCGCCGCCGAACGGCAAATTGGTAGTATTCTCTACCCAGATAGCCCAAATTGCGTTGTCTTCTTCGGGCACCACAAATGCGGGTCTCGTTTCTTCCGTAATCAAATTTTCAAACAAATCGCGGACATCAAAGGCGCGCGGCTTCGAAAGTACGAGGTTGCGTCCCCGCCCTTTAAATATTCAATCAGCGAAGACCTTGATATTTGCAATATGGATTTCGATCGGCTCGGCGTCGAAGGACCGGATGTTGTGCTTTTCTCGAATGCTGGCGAGCGTTCACTCGCCAAAGTGCGCGATAATGCGAGCGAATGGCTTGGCGTGCGCGTTCTCCGTGATCCCCGACAGGTTCTTGTATCGAACTATTTTCACCACAAAGGCGACCATCAAGATGTTAACGAGGAGGCTGGATGGATATGGGAACAGCTCGTTCAGGATAAGCCGATCCTGCGCGACCTCCCGGAAGAAGAAGGCCTCCTTTATGAGCTCGACAACATCTCGAAAGACATCATAGAAAATCAGCTACTCGCGAATTTTGATGATCCTGCAGTATTGACGATTAAGCTTGAGGATTTCTCGGCGAACCCGACGCAAGGGTTAAGCGACCTAGCCGTGTTTTTGAAGACGCCGGCAATCGCCGGGATCGACATGGCCCGCACCGGCGCCAACCCCGATAGCGGGAAATGGCAAAATCATTTTACATCCAGGCTGCGTCGGCAATTCAAAGAACGCTACGGCGAAGCGCTGATCGATTTAGGGTATGCGGATGACATGGACTGGTAAGCATCAAAGTTTCTTGGTCGGATATGTCACGGCGCATCGCTAAGTCGCAAAACATAAAGTATTGATGCCGGTCAACAACAATCTAAAAACCTGAGGGCCACGGATTATGTCAAGTACTGAAGTCTCCTTCGACGAACCGCTCAGCAAACACGATCCAGATGCAGTATTGATCTGCTTGCATGTCCCAAAGACTGGCGGCCAAACGATGCGTCGCTTAGTTGAAACAAACTATGAAAAAAATCAAACGTTGGCTTGCTACCCCAACAACCCAAAATATGCTGACCTTGATGACTTAAAGAGTATGAGTGCGGAAAAAAAAGCTGAATTAAAGGTTGTGGTCGGGCATATCGACTATGGTGTGCACAAATATTTTGATCGTCCGTGTCGATACTTTTCGATGGTAAGGCATCCGATTGAGAGAATCATTTCGTCATTCCAACATGTCATGCGCAATAATGAGGTATTAGCAAAAAAATGCTCAAGCCTTTTACGCTTTTACGAGATATCACCGAAGCGACTGTTCTTAGATAATTTTCAAACTCGAATGTATTCAGGGCAACAGCCAGCGCGTGGCGAGTGTACACATGAGATGCTTTGGACAGCCATCGAAAATATTGAAAAACACTTTGACGCCGTCGTGACTAACGAGGAGTACAATCGCTCCGTTGCTGTGCTTGGTAAGCTTTATGGATGGCCTACCACAGAGTATAAAAAACTAAATGTAACGCCTGATCGACAACCTCGAGACAGTTATTCAGCATACGAAATTGAGTACATTGAAAAATGGAATCAGCTTGATTTGGCCCTGTACGATTACGTAAGCTCGAGATTCGAAAAGCAAGCTATGGGAATGGGTATATAGCGTCGTGTTTTCTCGCTTTGGCGCTCAAAGGTTAGTCTTGCCAGGATCGAAAATCTGCATTGCGGTCTTTTGGAACGAACGTTGAACACGTAACGGCTAAAGTGCTTTCGTATAGAGTAGTTATTTCACTCGTCCAGCCGCGGACACTTAGAGTTAAAGACCCCTAAGCAAAGCTCTCATTGCGCGGCTTTCAGCAAAACTTACTATGGGAACAATTCTCACGGCTTCTCGATAATTATACTGAAGGATGTAAATGCAAATCCGCGTTTTTGTCGCTTCATAACCGGGCCTTCCCGCAAAACGTTGTTTACAATTTGGTCCGCTTTCCCCGCGCCCGGGTGAAGATTGAGCTTTCGGATGCGATATCCTTCGGCCCGCAGGTCTTTTCGAAGCGCTTCAATCGATTTTCGCGTCCATAGATAGAACGTAGGCAGTTCAACGGTTTTTTCTTTCGACGTTAGGTTGATCTCCGATGTGTGAACCACAATGCCGCCTGGTTTGAGCATTTTCGCGGAGTTCATCACAAAGTCTCTTGCGCCCTTATGGGTTCCGACATGTTCGAGTGCGGACGTAGACCAAACAAAATCTACCGGTTCATCGTACAGATCAGTCGGAATCTCGGTCATGTTTACAGGCATAAAAGAAACCAAGCGATCGAATTTTTCTCTACTTATAAGATCTTCATAAAACAGCTGCGATTTTTCGGATGAATGTGAGCCAACCTCGTCCCATTTTTCCTTATGCTCATTATTCAAAGGCAAATCGGTCGCCAGCACAGTGCATCCATAAGATGCAAAAAGGCTTACAAGGGGTTCTCGCCCGACGCCAAATCCAATACCACTCGCGCCGGGTTTAAGTATTCCGTAGGCGCTCAATGTTTCGATAATGATCGAGTAGTCCCATTTTTTCCGGTGTAGGATGTCGGGCTCGTCAATCTTCGCCATCCACGCCTTGTGCTTTGGATCAAGGATCTGCCGTGAGGTGCAAAGTTGCCAATTGCCTTCCGATAAATCCGGGTCGTAGCAGATAAACTCGGGGTCGCTGCTCCGCGTCAGAAATTCTGGGATTGAATAGGGCGCTGGTAGGCCTTCTGGATTTTTGCGTTTCTGCTTTCCGATTACCGAATTCGACATTTCTTCCTTAGTTTCCTTCGAACAAAGTGTTTTTAACTCCGTCACTATATCCAGCTGGCGATCGACGGATCAAACTATCAGTATAAATACAAAATCATTGCTCCATCAAGAATATGAGTCGGAATACCTCTCTGCAACTCCCGATTTTACCAGCAAGCGGCACTGTCGACTCTTGTCGGTGGTTTGATTTGCCGTTGCCGCTTCAGCGTCTCAGCTAATCCGGTGGCGGGAGACGTCGTCGCCTTCAGAATTTCACTGCGCTGAGTTTTGCGCCAATCACATCGCCGTTTCTAGCCTTTCCACAATAGCTGGCCTAATTAGGGGATAGAATGTTGTCTGACCAAAACCTGTAAGCAGGGACGAAAGACTTCAATTAAATGCTTTGCTTGAGTTTCCGCCCGGATTTTGAACGTTTCCAGTAGCGCAATTTGCCTCGCGCTTAGCGCCCGACGCAAAATCCGCCTGCCCATAGGAACGGCCAAAACCGCAAGGCAAACTTGTTAAGATTATAAGGCCGTAAACAAAGCTCACACCTCAAAGGCTACTAGGTGCTAAAGCGCGTAACACGTTGAATGCAACGCGGAGGGCGGACAGACAGTGCTTTCGCCCGCAAGCAAAAAATGGCGGACAGGGTGGGATTCGAACCCACGAGACGGTTGCCCGCCTACACGCGTTCCAGGCGTGCGCCTTCGACCACTCGGCCACCTGTCCTAGGGAGCGCCTGTTTACGCGTTTCGATGGAGAATTGCACCCGTCCAGACAAAATTGCTGATGCATGCTTGGCGCGCTTATGAATTCAAGCGTTAGGGGCTTTTGACTTTGTAGACAGTTATTGATTCTGGATGTCTTGTGTGAATGACCCCGGGCACGGCAAGCTGATCGCTCGTCTCTAGCCTGATGGCCTTTCGATGATCGAGGTGCTTTAGGTCGATAGGCGCTTCGTAGCCGGCCGCCGACCTATTTTCTTGCGGTCGCTTGCTTAGATCAAACGATGTTATTCTGGCAGGATCACTCAAAGTTCTTACAGCGCGGGTATAGCGAAGCGCGTTGTTTTGCGTCTCCTTGCGCCAACGGGCTCGCCCAAAGCGTGCATTTGTTTGCCCAAAGTGTGGCTCTAACGACGCGGTCACGTTCCGCTAGCAACGGGACTCTGGGCAGCCCAATTGCCCCGATTTTTGTTCGCGCGTATAACGGCAAAAAAGGGGAAGCCGATGGCTATATTCCGTTTTGTCGCTTGGCTCTTTGTCGCCTTGGCGATCGCACTGCTCGGAGCCGACGCAATCAGCTCGCTTGAGTCCGGCACGCCAACCGTGCGGATGACGAGCGATATTCTTGGCGTATTAGGGGTGAGCGACGCCCTTGCGCTCGCTGCGTCTGCGCCAGACGGCGTGTCCGATGCGCTAACGACCTTATTGACGGTTCCCCTATGGGCTATTTTTGGCCTCATCGGCATCGTTCTCACGCTTGTGTTCCGGCCAATTGATTAGGCGTCTTTAGATGCTGCGCGCATTCGTAATCGGAGCGGCAATTGCGGGGGCCCTACTGGTCGCGGCGTCTGGCCCGATCGGTTCGGTTGCGAGGGTGGGCGCTGGCTATAAAGCGAAAACGTTGTGTTCGGAGATTTTCGTCGCTGGGCGCAACGAAGCTGACGTCCTGGCGTCGGATTTCGGGTCGATCAACCCTGCGCTCAAATATGTCCGCCACAGCGTTGATGAAGAAGACGCTGTGGTCAGCGCCTCGCTGATTGGGCTTGGCGCATCGCGCGCAATATATCGCGGCGACATTGGCTGCACCTTGCTTGCCAACAATGATCCGGTCTCTCGAGGCGTACGCTTACAATCAATTGAGGCGCGGCCTTTGCCCGAGGGCGTTCAGGCGACCTCGCGGCCGATTGATATGGATGCGATCAACGCCGCCTTGACGGACGCTTTTGCGGATGAAGACGCCGCTTATCGGGCGGTCGTTGTCCTTGTTGACGGCGCCGTCGTCGCTGAGCGTTATGCGCCTGGATTTGACGCGAGCACGCCTGTCTTGAGTTGGTCGATGGCGAAGAGCGTCACATCAACGCTCGTTGGCGCCGCCATTGATCGAGGCTACATCGACGCGGATGCGCCGGCGCTCGCCCCTGAATGGGCGCAAGCTGATGACGACGCGCGCGCGCAAATAACGTGGAACGATCTTCTGAGAATGCAAAGCGGGCTTTCATTCGAGGAAGACTACGCCGATCCGCGTTCTGACGTTTTGCGCATGCTCTACCGGGCGCGCGACATGGGCGGGCTCGCCGCCGCGAATGAGCTTGCGCACGAACCCGGCTCATATTGGGCCTATTCCAGCGGCACGAGCAATATTGTCGCCCGCGCCCTAGACGCTGTTTTGCAGACCCGCGGGACGTCCATCCAGGAATTTTCCCGCAACGCCATTTTTTCACGGATCGGCGCGTCGAGCTTTGTCTTAGAAACCGACACCGCCGGGAACTTTGTTGGATCGTCCTTTGTCTATGCGACGCCGCGGGACTGGGCTCGGCTCGGCCAACTTTACCTCGATGGCGGTAGCTATCGCGGTGACCGTGTTCTCAGCGCCGATTGGGTTGATTTCGTTCAAGCGCCGGCAAGCAACTCCGGCGGTCAATATGGCGGGCATTTTTGGCTCAATAACGCCTTCAAAACGAACGATAATGACTATGGCGTTCCGGCCGGCGAAAGCATTTTTCCGGGATTGCCCGAAAGCGCCTATTCAATGGCCGGCCATGACGGTCAATATGTGGTGATTTCCCCTGATAAGCGCCTGGTGATTATGCGCGCAGGCGCCACCCGCAAGCTGCAGCCGTTTCGCGCTGTCCGGCCGCTTTTCGCGGCTATTTATGCAGCCGTTGGTCAAAGCCCCACGGGCTGAGCCATACCAAAAGGCGCGGCCGTCCGGTCACGGATAACTACGTATTCACCGACAACCCTAAAGTGGGGCGAGAAAACGCGCCTCGCATAGCCAAGTCTTTTTGGCTTTTTGGTCGCCGCCTATTTGTATGAGGTCGCAGCCCTACGTTAGAGCGCCTGCCTCTAGAACTTTTTTCATCGCTGTCGGTAGCCGTGCTTGAGACGGGGGCAGCCAAATTTCGTCTGGTTTCGCCCGCCCGCGCGTTTCAGCAACGTAGACGGATATTACGAGGTGGAAGTGCGTAAAGGTATGGCGGGCCTCGCCAGCATATCGCCAGGACTTGATCGATCGGGGCGCTTCGCGGTGCTTGGGTTTCCCGCCATTGACCGTTTCGAACAATGGTCCGGCGGCAGGCTGACTTTCAGCACGCCAATCGGTGCCCGGCAACCCCAACATACCGCCCAAAAGGCCCTGTTCCGGTCGACGCTCGAAGAGCACGTCGCCGTCGGCGTTGCGGAGAACGTATGCTTGGCCATACCGGGTGGGCTTTGCCTTTTTGGCGGCCTTTTTGGGGAGCGAGGACGGGTCGCCTTCTTGGAGGGCCACGCATAACGTCTCGATTGGGCAGTTCGGACAATCCGGGTTGCGCGGTTTACAAACGGTCGCGCCAAGGTCCATGAGCGCCTGGGCAAAGTCTCCGCTGCGCTCGTTTGGCCATACTTTACTCCAGGCTTTGCGAATTGCGGGTTTTGATTTCGGTACTGGGGTCGCGATCAAAAACTGCCGCGCGCCGACGCGTTCAATATTCCCGTCAAGGACCACGTCCGATCCGTCGAAAGCGATCGCTGCAATGGCGGCAGCAGTGTAATCGCCAATACCCGGAAGCTCTTTCAGTCCATCGACGGTCCTTGGAAAGACGCCGCCATAATCATCCACGATAACCCTGGCGCAGGCATGGAGGTTGCGCGCGCGCGCATAATATCCAAGCCCCGCCCAAGCGGCGAGGACATCGTCTAGAGGCGCCGCCGCGAGCGCTTCAACCGTTGGCCAACGCTCGAGGAACTCGACATAGCGTTCAGAGACCGTGGCCACCGTAGTCTGCTGCAGCATGATTTCTGACAGCCATACCGAATAGGGATCGGGCATGACACCGGCGCGGCGGGCGTCGGGGCTCACGCGCCAGGGCAGCGACCGTGCATGTTGGTCATACCAAGCGAGCAGCCGATCCGCTAAAGTCGGCCCTGGCTTGCTTTTGCGCCGTAAAGGCTTGTTTGGCGACGCCTGCGCGGCTGATTCCGGCGCGGCTTTATCCTGCTCATTAGGCGGCGCTGCGGAAGGTGGGGCCGGAGAGGGTGGCATTGGCGAGAGTTGAGCTGACGCGTTCTTCATCAATCGATTTCTGGCTTAGTGCGGCGATCGCGCCTAGTCTGCAAACATGACACATGAACGACGCTCGGTGAAAACCCGTCCGGTGCGATCCGCGCCTCCGCCTTTGGCGAAATATACCCGATCGATTTTTGCCGGGCTTGCAAAACACACATCCTATATTGACCCCGCCTTATCCGATCACTGGTCAGGTATTGTCGGCCGAGAAATCGCAGATCTCTGCCGTCCTGGCCGTTTGCGCGGCGGACGAACAAACGCAACGCTCGAACTTGTTGCGATATCAAGCGCCGCCGCCGCCGCTGTACAATTCCATGACGGGGAGATTCGTTCAAAAGTTAACGCCTATTTTGGGGCGAATACGGTTGCGCGTATCTCCGTTACCGCAGCCGCAGCGCGACACCCAAATCAATCGGTCGGGAATGCAACAGGAACAAGGGCGGACGACGGGAAAGGTATTTTGTCGACGTTTTTTGGCGCGGATGATACCGAGACCTGATCGCCACGGTGAGCTGAGCGCCGCCTTTAAACGCCTGCAGGCAAACGTTTTACGATGATAAGGATTTTTTCAATGACAAACTGGATGCACAAACTTGCTGCGGCGAGCCTCTTTGCCACACTTGTCGCATGCAGCGGCGCGACGGAATCTGCGGGTGCAGGGGGGGCGACATCGGCCGATGGCGCGCAAACTGCCCAAGCGAGCGCTGGCGCAGGTGGCGCGACCAGTCAGGACGCCCCGGACCCCCGTCCAACCGATCAGGTGCTGGGAGCTGAAACGGCGCCAGTCACACTTATTGAATACGCCTCTGTCACATGCGGCGGCTGCGCGCGCGCCCATGAAACGATTATCCCCGATCTGAAATCGCAATATGTCGACACGGGCAAGGTTCGGTTCGTGTTCCGCGAATACCCGAAAGCGCCAGCGTCCCTCGTCAATCAATCGTTTTTAGGGTCGATCATCGCGCGCTGCGCCGCGGAAAAGGGCGGTAACGACGCCTTTTTCTTGGTCATTGATGCGCTCCTTAAAAACCAACGCACCTGGATCTTTGGCGACACCGAGGCGGAGCTCACAAAAATCGCTTCCCAGGCCGGCATGGATAAAGAAGCCTTTGACGCCTGCCTGACGCGCCAGGACCTGCTCGACGTCATCAACGCGA
>JBCCTV010000152.1:0-8142 GCA_039197915.1 Pseudomonadota bacterium
ATTTCTTCTCTATAAGTTGGAATTACCCTGTTTACCTGACTTACCCTGCACAGCCATTGATTTTATTGAGATATTTCGTGCAGGGTAACTTCCGCTTACCCTGCACACCCTGCAAGCTGTGAGCAAACGACGAACGAAGAACGCCCTCACAGCGCTCTCCGCTTGCTCTACTCTCAGATTTTTGGAAACGGCCGCAGCCAAGGGAAACAGCTAGTGGGGCAGCTCGGTTGGGCCCACATTGTCTCGCCGCCCCATTGAAGGGGCGCCGCGGATCAACTGACAGGCCCGCTGGATGCTCGGTCGCCGACGTAAATCGGCTTTACGCCGATGCGCTCGAAGAAGGTCTGCCGGTCGGCCAATGAAAGAGAATTGAAACGATCAACTAACTCCGAAACCGATACCGCCTTAGCCCGTTTGGATGCCGGCCGGATCGCCTCCAACACCTTAACCGCCGAGACCTTTTCGCCGGCGGCGGCGAGGGCAGTGATCTCCCTAAAGCGATCCGGAGACTGCTCTTTCAGTTTGGTGAGCGCATCCAGCTCAGTGGCCTTGTCCAATGACGTACCCACCAGGTCTCGGCCGCTCGCCTTCATGGTTCTCCCGCGACGGACGCTTTGATTAATGTGCTGCTTAGATAGGCCGGTCTTTTCAGCGGTGTCGGCGGCAAACTGCTTTTGATTTTGCGGCGGCGCGCGACGGCCATCAGATAAGTACCCTGTAACATTCTCGTGAGGGTGGGTGGAAACGTCGTTTCCACCCGTAATCACGGAATTATTACAGCGCTCTTGGAATAACTCCTTACGGAGTGCGAGATGTTGAGCAATCTGGGCTGGCGTTAGCTCCGCACGCATAAGGTTCTCGTCGATCTCCCACAGCCTGGCGTCAACCTCGCTGTTAAAAATAAAGGCCGGAACCTTGGTCCAGCCCAACCGCCGACAGGCTTCTAGCCGGTGGGCGCCGGTGACGAGGCGATAGGCCTCGTCCTCGACAGACTCAAGCTCCAGGGTCAGAGGCGTGCGAAGCCCAATCTCCTCAATAGATCGAGCAAGCGCCTCCATCTTTTGACGATCAACAGGCCTCTGACGATCGGCGGCGTTAATGAGATCGATCTCAATGTCCCGCAGCCAATAATCGTCTCGGGAACCAGCCCACATTAGAAGCGCTCCATCGTTATTCCGCAGAAGTGCGGCACCTGCCGGTCACCTTCGCGAGTACGTTTCGTGTCAAAGCCGGGGATGTTCGCCGCGTGCAGATCGCGGGCGAAGTGGTTGCTAGATGCCCCGCGCAGCCCCTTCTGTTCGCACCAGTGGCGATATCGTTGGAAAAGTGCAGCTTTCGGAATAGAGGCGCTGGGATCAAGCGCACACTGATCCTTTATAAAGGCGCTTACGGGTGACCCGAGGTCCTCGAAATCTTCGAGCAGGGCGGCGGCGGATTGGGGCTGAATAAACCGCCCCCGTTCTTGAAGCCGTTCCAGCCCCTCGAGGCTCCAATGGAAGATGGCCGGCAACTCGGCGGCGAGGTCCTCATAGAGCCTCGGGTTCTCGCGACCTAAGAACGACTGGCCGATATTGAGGACGATGAAGCGGGACGCGAATGCGCCGGACGTGTCTTTAAGCGCGGGGAGTTCATTCGTGGTAATGACAAAGCGGGTGTTGAGTTTTGTTTCCACCGGGTCGCGGTGTTTGCGATCTATCGTGATTTTGTCTTCGCCGGTGACGCTTAGGATCTTCTCAACGATGGCCGCCTGGTCGGCTTTCCCGCTGAGCCGGGCGTCGGATACGATAGCGAGGCGACGGCCAGTCAAAGGCGCCAAGCCGAACTGTGTGGAGAAGTCGCCAAGCGTCGGCGCCGCTACGTCATCTTCGCCGACGATCTGGCGTAGAATCCGGGCGATAGTCCCTTTGCCGGAGCGCCGCGGCCCTACAATCAAAAACGCCTTCTGAAACGAAGTGTCCCGTGTGAGTGAAAGGCCAAAGATCTCCTGGAGCGTATCGATCGACTGCATGTCGTCTGGCCACAGACTTTGCAGGAAGCCCAGCCAGCCGTTGAGCCCCACCGGCGGCGCTTCGCTATATCGGAAATTGAGCGCGGATCGGCAGAAGAAGCGAGTGTCAGGCTCGCACCACGCCTTAGTCGGCAGGTGGAGCAGTCCATTGTCGAAGGCCACCATCTCGTCCGCTGGAGGCAACTCGGCGTCTGGGGGCGTCCAGGCGGGCGCGCCGCCGCTGTGGTGCAGCTGACTTCGTAGCTCCGTCACGGTGTCGGAGACGTCTTTCGGGCGGGGCTTGAACGGCAGGTAGATCGGCTTATCCGCCTGCTTGCGGTGACGCACAAGCGCCCCCTCTATGAAAGACGCAACCTCCTCGCGGACGTCGCCCGCGTCGCGAACGTCGTACTTGGCGCCGGTCCATTCGCGGAAACGATCGTGCTCAGCGTCGAAGATCAGCGTGCGCCCGAGATCGCCGGTATAGTGCTCCTCAAGGAAGCGCCGCGCGGTGTCACGTGGATTAGTCCGATCTAGGACAAGGGTGCCCTCAGGCGCGCAACTCGCGATGTCAACTACGCGGAATTCGGGCGCCGGGCTTGAGGCATCGGCCATTCGCGCTTCCCTTTCAAATAGGGATATCGCGCGCCTTTGCCCTCTCCTGCGGCACGCATCCAGGTGGAAAAAATCTTTGCAAAGCGCCGCCCAGCGCTTGCCTTTTCGACCCGGTGCGTTCAATCTGATTCTGCTTGTGGAGAGCAAAACACTTGTTATGTGTTGACGCGTTAGGTCTTTTTAGTTGGCCGCTTCCGTCTGGGGGCGGCCAAATTTTTTGGTGCAATTCGATCATGATGCGGCCACCGCTCGATCGACGAGCACGTGCTTGAATCGCTCGACATCATCGCGAACAAACATCGTCAAACGGCCAACTTTCAGCGGCTTCGGTGCTTCAGGGTCCTCATTCAGCATCTGGTGTAGCTTGGTCATACCGATTCCACCGAGCTCCTCGGCTAACTGACGGCGCGGCACCAGGAGGATCGGATTTTCGCCTGGGCGCGCAACAAACCCGCCCTTCCGCTTTCTGGAGCGCCGTGGCGGCGAAGCTTCAGCAATAGTTGAGGCTGCGGCCGACCCCGACGGTTCTTCCAGATCGCGATCAACAACGCTGCTAGGCTGCGACTTCGTTGCCGCGACAGCCTCAAGCAAGGCGCTGGCCTTCCCTTTTCGGGCATCAGGAGGAACTAGAGTGAGCGCCTCCGCCGTCTTTTGAAGACTCGCTTGTACATTTATCTTCATCAGCTTCTCCAGCATCGCTTCGTGAACGCACAGCTGCGTTTTTGAACACCCACAATATACAACGGCCGTCAACGCACCTTAACGGTTTAATCCGCAATAATTGCGCATAGGGATGGTTGTGTTTTTATCTTATTGAAAAACAATAAGTTTTGGCCCTATCTGGCTAGATATGGACCGACTAAACGGCCTTGATACGGGAAGGTTCCGTTACCGCAGCGCATGCGGATGAAACGGTAGCGATGCGCGTTGCAACGTATGCCGCCCACCTGGCGAGGCCGTCGCGTTTGGCGTCGAGATAATCGAATCGGTCGTACACAGCGCGGATGCGGCTACCGTGAAGGCTGTGGTTCAACAGCATCTCGCCGATGTCGGGGCCGACGCCCAGTCTTGCGAAATTGGTGCGCGCTGTCCGGCGCAAATCGTGGAGCGTCCAGTGCTCGCGAATCCCTTCGCCGATGACGAGGTTCAGGTCCTCCAGCATGCCGCTTTGCTGATGCATGGGGGCCTTGCCATCTTTAGAAAAAACGAAGTCGCACGCCTCGATGCGCGGCACCGTCTTAAGCGTTTCAATTGCAAGATCGGGGAGCGGGACCAGCGCCGGCACGCCGCTTTTCGTCTGGCGGCCGCTTATCGTCCATGTGGCGGCGTCGAAATCCAAATCCGACCACCGCATCCGGCGGGTTTCACCGGCCCGCTGCGCCAGCAAGACGAGTAGTCGAATATAAGCCCGGTCGACGAACCTCGGCTGACCCTCATATGCGCCAGCCCGGTAGACAAACCTTTCGGTCGCTTGCCACAGCGCCTGCAACTCGGCATCGCTAAGGACGCGCTCCCGGGTCGGCTCGGCCTTCAGCACCTTGCGCACCGTCGCCGCCGGATTTACCGAGATGATCTCTTCCTCCACGCACCATTGAAAAAATGTTCGTGCGCCGGTGAGGACTCGGTTGCTCGTCACCAGTGCGCCAGTATTGGCTTTTAAGTCCCGGAGGCGCCGGACATCGCTAGAGGTCACGGAAGCGACAGGCACGTCTCCGATATGGGCCAGAACATCGCCTTTGAACATGCGCTCGAACGCAACCGCAGTGCGGCGGCGCTTATGGTTGGGCGTCTCCTTATACTTCTCCCAGACGGCTTGAACCGTCTCGCAGGTGAGGTCCTTTCGGCGAGTCTTCTCGTTAAATCGCTCAGCCGCGGGATCCCGACCCTCCGACTTCACAGCGGCCAGCGTCGCGATCGCGGCCCGCCTAGCCTCGTCCGCGGTCATTATAGGGTGCTCACCGAGCTTGTAGCGCCTCTGGCGCCCAGCGGCGTTCCTGAAGGCGACATAGTAGACCCGTTTTCGGCGGCCGACGCGTAAAGTGAATGATGGAATAGACAGATCCCACAGGTCCCACCGAACAGTCGGCGGCGTAGGGGCGGCCATCTCGTCGACGAGTTTTTGGTTAATGCGCACACGCATAGCATTCACTTTCTAGGTAACAAATGGGTAACAGTTGGCAGACGGATTGGGGCGTTTTTTTACGAACGCCCCTGAACGTCAAAACCAGCTAAACCTTTGTACCATAGCAGAAAAAGTGTACTATGTGGAGTACTGAAGAAAGCGTCTCCCAGGAACTCCTAAGCGGTAGGTCGCAGGTTGGAATCCTGCCGGGGACGCCAGGCTTTTTTGCGGTCTGAGGGGCGCCTATTTTGTGGCGGAGTTCCGGCCGTGCCGGTTTTGGGGCGCGTCTTGACGGAGGTTTTCATGCGCTGGTCCAAAGACAGAGCCTTAAACAAGTATGCGTGTTTTTTGTTATCAGCATTAGTTGCGGCTTTAGGCTGCGGGCTCTTATCCATTGCTCGGGCCGATGAGAGCGACGTCATTGGCGCTTTTCGTGCGTATCGAGCCGCGCTTGAGGCCGGAAGTTACTCTGATGCATCGCGAGCAGGTGAACGCGCGTGGCGCCTAGCCGAAGATGAATACGGGCCAGAAAAGCAGACCGCAATTCTAGCGTACAATCTTGCGATATTGCGCCTCTCTAAAGAGCCCGCTGAAGCGTTGTTACCAGCAAAGCGAGCCTTCGAGCTTGCCGAACAAGGGCTAGTCGACAATTCGTATACAATCGATGACGCTCGATTGCTTTACTTGTTAGCCAATTACGCCGCAACAGACTTTGCCCGACGGGCTGAAAGGAAGCTGGCAGAGCAGTTGAGAACGCGCGATGATAGCAAGCTCCCAGACACGAGTGTTTCCGCAAATGCCTGGTTCTACCTCTCCGGCGAAGCTCTAAAACGAGAAGACTTTTCGAGAGCGTTGATTAGCGCAAGAAGGACTCAGCGGGCAATCCAGTCCGTCGCAAAAGGAGACCAGATAAATTTTGCAAGAGCCCTAGTATTTGAGGGGATATCGCTTCTTAATATTAGAAATAGAGAGACCAAAGATATTGTCAAAGCGCTCGATATATTTTTGAGGGCCTCAAAATTGTTTGCCAGTTATTTGGAAGGCGACGAGATGTCAAGTGAAGCATTTCGGGTTGAAGCATGGAGGTTTGCCGCCGACGCTTTGCTCGCATCTGAAAGTAAAGCTCGGCATAGGCGTTACTGGGATGATAGTGAAACGCCCAATGCAATTCTGTCCGCATACCCGCGCGAGAAGTTTTTTCCATACAATGTGAATTGTCCTACTGATTGGCTCAATAAAGAGGCTCCTGTTTATCCAAATGAGGCGTTACAAGAAGGGTATGTGGGAGCGGCAATTGTTTCTTACAATTTTGGCGAGACAGGCGCCGCGGAGAATATTCGTATAGAAGCCGAAGTTCCTAAGGAGCTGTTTTCAAAATCCATTGTGGCGGCTGTACGCAAGTGGCGTATCGCCAACATGGTGGAGTTAGACAAGAGATGTCAGATGAAGCGGTATGTCGGTTTCTCCTTCGGCGTCGGCCGACGAGCGCGCTAAATCGCCTGTTGTCTTCATTGTATCACACCCGCTAGCAAACACTAATTCGCTGTCGAACTTGTATTCCTATCCGATAGCCAGAAGTACTGGGGCATCACCTAGATGATCCTGAGAGCTGGCCTTGCCGCCACCTCGCCTGCGGCGAGGAGTGCGCAACGCTGTGTGTAAAGAACTTATGCGATAAGTACGCTAGAAAAACGCACTTCCACCATGAAGGGCCTCCTTGGATCGACTACTGAAATCTCGATAGGGGTCCGCGTTGCTATCGCTCAGCATCACAAGGGGCTGATAGACGATGTATGAAAGATTCACCTGGCCATTTGGCTGCGGACGGCTGGGGCTTTCTCCCGGTAGGACTACTCCACGAGCGTCGCGGCTTTATCAAGCGCGCTTGGCTGCGCACGACGCTGTCGCGCTCGGCGCCTTAAGGGGAACGGCCGCTTGCCGCCGCCGGCGAGCCCTCCCCGTTTTTACTCTTCCCAATCCGTAGCGAGACGTTTTGACGTCACAATGAAAAGAGTCGCAGCGATCAGATAGAAGACGGCCCCGGACAGGATCGCGTATCTCAGGGACTCTTCGGCAAAACGGGCGGTTAAGCCGTCTGACAGGGCGCCGATCAATAGGTTGCCGAGGCCAATGCCGATGAGGTTATTGACGAAGAGGAACACGGCCGACGCCGTCGCCCGCATGTTGGGCTGCACCAAATGTTGGAAGGCGGAGAGAACGGGCCCGAGCCAAACCAAACTCAGCGCTTGAATGATGAGAAAGGCGAAAAAGGCGAGCCCCAAGGACGACGACAATACGCCGACGATGAAGAAGGGGAGGGTCGCCAGAAACGCGAAGGCGGGAACGCGCGCGTAGGCGCTCTTGTCTCTCGCGCCCAGCTTGTCGCCGAGCGCGCCGCCGAGCCAGATCCCCGCAATTCCGCCAAAGAAAAGGATGGAGCCATAAAAGTAGGAGGCGTAGAGCAGAGGGCTTGGGTTGGGCGGGATCAAGGCGTCGGGCATCCATGCGAAAAAGCCTGGCAGCGCGTCGCCGAAGCTGCGCACAAAGAAGGATGGCAGCCAGAAGATGAGGCCGTAGCCCATCATTGACGAACTGGCGGCGCCGATGGACATGCCCCAAAAACTCTTTTTGCGGACGAGTGTGCGCACGACCTCCATAATCGGCGCTGGCTCCACCTTAGCTGTCGCCGCGTCAAACTGGCCGCGCCGCGGCTCGCGCATGGTGAGCCGGAAGACAGGCGCAATCGCGAGCCCAACAAGGCCGACGATGATGAAGGCTGCGCGCCAGTCCAAATAGCTCGTCAGGACTCCGCCGAGCAGAATTCCAAGGGCGCTGCCGATGGGGATGCCGAACGAGTAGACGCTCAGCGCGCGGGCGCGCTGGTGGGGCGGAAAATAGTCTGCAATAAGAGAGTAGGCGGGGGCGACGCCGCCCGCTTCCCCGACGCCCACGCCTAAGCGGGCCAAGAAAAGCTGGGTAAAATTCTGGGCAAGGCCGCAAACCGCCGTCATGGCGCTCCAAATGGTGAGCGCCGCCGTCATGATCCAGACGCGGCTTCTGCGGTCAGCCAACCAGGCGATGGGTATGCCGAGGAATGTATAGAACAGCGCGAAAGCGAGCCCGCCCATCAGACTGAGTTGGGTGTCGCTTAAGCCGAGGTCGGCTTTGATCGGCACCGCCAGGATGCCAACGATCTGACGATCAATGAAATTAAACGTGTAGACGACGACGAGAATGAACAGCACCCAAGCCCGGTAGAGGCCCGTAGCGGCTGGCGCCCGACCTGCTTCGTTCTGTGAGGTGTCGCTCACTTGAGCATAGCTCCCTCTGACGTATCTCGGTGCGGCGTATCTCCCTTAGGCGTTTCTTCTTGGGCGGTCCCCAGAACGGCGCCCAAGAACGCCATCGCGTCCGCGGC
>JBCCTV010000153.1:0-8132 GCA_039197915.1 Pseudomonadota bacterium
ACCATTTGCCGAACAAAATTGTGTCGCCGGCTTTAACGTCGAGCGGAATGATGTCGTTATTGTCGTTACGGGCGCCGGAACCGACAGAAATCACTTCACCCTGTTGCGGCTTTTCTTTGGCCGTGTCTGGGATGATGATGGAACCGACTTTTTCGTCTTCTTCGATGCGCCGCACGAGAACGCGGTCGTGAAGGGGGCGGAACGCCATAATGTCTTTCTCCCTAATGCAAGCGAACGTTGCAAAATGATCCAGGAACACAGGTTTTTCGCGCAGAAAAACCTGCTAGCACTCACACGTCCGTGGTGCTAACCGCGAAGTAGGGAATGGCTAAGGCGCCGTCAAGGCCGCGGAATGGCTTCGCGCGAATTTCTTTCGTTTGGGCTGGTCAGGCGTCGCCTTAAGCGTTTTTAATCCGCCGAAACACGGTCTCGCCATGCTTGCGCCGCGATCCGCTGTAAGTTGATCCGGAAATCTATTCCTTTTTCATGCCCAGCATGGTCTTCAAACGAAACCAACCTAAGGAGCTGCAACAATGCGGAAATTGATTTTAGCTGGCGCGGCGATCGTCTTCGCCGCTGGCTGCGCAACAAACCCCTATACTGGTGAGCGGCGGGCAAGCCGAACGGTCACGAGCGGCGCCGGCGGCGCGGCGGCAGGTGCGGCTGCGGGCGCTATTGTCGGCGCCATCGCTGGAAACGCCGGCAAGGGCGCGGCGATTGGGGCCGCTGTAGGCGCTGCGAGCGGCGTCGGCATTGGCGTTTATCAAGACCGCCAAGCGGCGAAGCTACGCGAAAGGTTGGCCTCGAGCGGCGTCTCCGTCACGCGAGACGGCGACAACATTTTTCTCAACATGCCGTCTGACATCACGTTCGCGACGAACGAGTCGTCGATTTCAGCGGGTTTTTACGAAACGCTGAATTCCGTCGCCATTGTTCTGAACGAGTTCGACAAAACGTCTATTACCGTGAACGGTCATGCGGATTCGACCGGATCTGATTCCTATAACCTGACGCTGTCGCAACAGCGTGCTCTTGCTGTCTCAAACTACCTGGCGAGCCAAGGCGTCGCGGGTCAGCGGCTCCGCTCGGTTGGTTTCGGTGAGACGGCGCCGATCGCCGATAATGGGACTGCGTCTGGTCGTGCGCTCAACCGCCGGGTTGAGATCATCATTGATCCGATCGACAGCGCATTTCCGAACTCGTGAGCGCTTCGCGACGCTGAGCGAAAAATCGCAACGCCAGTTTTCGAGATGCCCATCGTTAGCGTGAAGGCATCGATCTAGCGGCGCTGGCGTTGTGTGACGGCGTGCTCTGGCGCATCTTGGTTTTGCAGCGCCAGATTGCGGCGCTTTGGTTTCCGTGATTTTCTGGCGACTTACGGGCTCGCTTTGTGCACAACCTCTACGTACTTGCGCCACTGAGGATAGTCCCGCCGAGGGAAATCAAAGAGGAAAATAATGCCCCGCATTCATATTCCAGATGATGAAATGTCGAACCCGTTCGGGTACGTAGCGTCGAGCTACGCCCAGGAAATGGTCGCGGCCGCGTTCAAATTTTCAGGCGCTGTCTACGAGCACACCAAGCTCTCTCTGCGGGAAATGGAAGCGGCAAGGATGCGCACCGCGCAAATTAATGGCTGCACGATCTGCATGCAGGGTCGGGCCCATCGGGACTTTAACGATACGGTCGCAAGTGTTGATGGAAAGTTTGAACGACCAATGACGTCGCGCGGCGCGATTCCTGACGAAGATTTCTATGGAGCGATCGACAAGTGGCAAACGAGCGATCTCTTCTCGGACCGGGAGCGCATCGCCATCGAGTATGCCGAGCGCTTGGGCGAACGGCCCCGGTCGATGCAGGGCGACGAGGCCTTCTGGTCTCGGGTTAAAGCGCATTTTAGCGATGACGAGATTGTCGATATGACAACGGCGATTTCCAGCTGGATCGCCCTCGGGCGCTTTACCCATACCCTCGAGCTCGACAGCGTCTGCTATTTCGATACCAGCGCGGCCAGCGCCGCCGAATAGTCTGGATCGCTTTCTTTACGTGATGGCCCATTACTTAATGGTATGGCCGGTCTGGTCGGCGACCGGGCCAGGCGTTTACCGGCGAAAGTGTCGGATGCGCTGATAAGTGTAACCTTCCTCTGGCGCTACTTTTGCGGGCGATTAGCGGCTTGCTCTAATGCGCTGTAATCGGCGAGCACGCCCCGCGATCGGTTGCACAAAGCCATTTGCTGAAATTGAGGGTTGAGCCGCTCGTCCAGAGCGCTTCGCACCAGCCTGAAAAGCTTTATTGGCGCCAGTATTTGGTTTGCCCCGTTCTCTCGGCCCACAACCATTTCGAAAATCACATGAAAGCAGCGTTTACGCTGTAATTGCCAGGGACAAGCTTAAACCCTTGTCAATCATGGCGTCCTATCCTGCGCGCTTATTAATCGGCGAGATTTCGCCGGCGCGATGGAGGCACTCCAGGTGAAACTGCGCAAACGCGCCCCGCGTTACGGATCGCTCGTCCTTTTCGTCGCCGGATTAACGGCGGCTGCAATTTTGGCGGCCGCTCTGACCCAAGGGTTCGCGCCGACGGCCGATGTTTGGCTATCCGCTCTCCTCGTTGTGGTTCTGATATTATATTCGCGGCACGATATTCTTTTGAGCAAAACCCAAGACGAGCTTTCCGTTCTCCGCCGTCTCGTTGAACGCGTCTCTAGCGATGACGAGCCCGCCAAAGACGCGGCTTTGCGCCGGCTATCGGGCGACACGTCGCTCAACAGCGGCGACCGCGAGACGCTCGCGCGCCTAGGCGAGGCTATCCAGGCAAAACGGCTTGATCTCTATCTTCAGCCAATCGTCAGTCTACCCCAGCGCCGCGTGCGATTTTATGAGGCGTTCTCGCGGCTGCGGGACGCGGACGGATCAATCATGCGTCCGAAAGACTATCTCGAAGCGGCGGAACGGACGAACCGTATCGGCGTGATCGACAATTTGATTTTGTTCCAGTGCGTGCAAGCCTTGCGCGAGGTGAAGCCGGGCTGCGCGCCCCAGAGTTTCTTTTGCAACATCTCTCCCGCCACGCTATGCGACGAAGAGTTTTTTTCACAGTTTACTGATTATCTTGAAACCAATGAAGACCTAGCGCCGCGCCTGGTTTTTGAGTTTACGCTGCCAGCATTGCAGATCATGCATCCGCGCGTAGAGAATAAACTCGCGTCAATCGCCGAGAGAGGCTTTTGCTTTTCGGTTGACCATGTCCACCACATGGAAATCAATGTGGAGCGCCTGCGCCGGTTAAATGTGCGCTATCTGAAAGCGTCGAGCGCTTTATTGAACGGTCGCGGGCCAGGGCTCAACGCCAACCGGGACACGTTGTTGGCGTTCCGGCAACAACTTGCTGACGCTTATATTGATTTGATCGCTGAAAAGATCGAATGCGAAAGCGACGTTCCCGAAATCCTCGATATGGCGATCGACTATGGGCAAGGCGTATTGTTCGGGCACCCGCGGCCGGCCGCCTATTACCTGGAGGGCGAGGCCGCCGAGTTGCGCGCGGCTTCTTAAGCCTCAACGGCTTTTTCAAGCGTCGTTTTTTGCGCATTCCTGAGCCAGCTTATGGGCCGAGCATGTCTGCCGCCGGCGCGTTGTCGCCGGGCGTTTTTCGCTCAGTGGTGATCGGGCCTGCTTGACCAGGGCGGTTGCTCGCCTTAACGCCCCTCCCATGGCTGACCTTCTCGAAATCACAAACCTGTCTGAGATCGCGACGCGCTATGACGCGATGCTCTGCGACGCCTGGGGCGTCATCCATAATGGCGTGGCGCTAACCCCAGAGGTTGAAGACGCGATGGTCGCCTTTCGTCGTGAGCGCGGGCCGCTCATTATTCTGACGAACGCCCCGCGGCCGTCGTCGATTATTCCGGGTCAACTGGATCGGCTTGGCTTATCGCGCGACGCCTATGACGGTGTTGTGACTTCTGGCGACGCCGTCCGTGCAGAAATTACGGCAAGACTGCCCGCTCCCGCCGCCTGTATTGGGGCGGCTGATGATGATCCTCTTTACCGGGATTTACATATTGAATTTACAAGCGTTGCTGAGGCGGAATTTATCATCTGTACAGGAATAGATGATGCGATTGGTCCCCACCCCGATGATTACCGGGAGGTGTTGCGCGCACCAGCGACTAAGCAAGCGCCAATGATTTGCGCCAATCCGGATATTGTCGTGAATTGGGGCGGACAAACGCTCTATTGCGCGGGCGCAATCGCCCAGGTTTACGCAGACCTTGGCGGTCCTGTCATTTATGGCGGCAAGCCCCACCGGCCAATCTACGATCTAGCGCACCGTGCCATTTGCGCCGCCCATGGCGGGATGGTGGAGCGATCACGGATATTGGCTGTTGGCGATGGCTTGGCGACGGATATCAAAGGCGCTAACGAACAGGGTTTCGATGTCTTGTTTGTCTACAACGCCAACGGGATCAATGAAGGCGAACCAACATTTCAAAATGCGCGGGCGACGCTCGCCGCGGCCGGGGCAAGGGCGATTGGCGCCGCTGAGCGCCTTATCTGGTGAGAGCGTGAGCTTCAGCTTCAGCGCGGGGCCAAAATGGTAGCGGGCAGTGTCGCCGCCATCGGAAATTTTGACGGCGTGCACCGCGGTCATCGGGCGCTCCTCGAGGCGGCGTCCGGCCACGCGGCCTCGCTCAGCGCTCCTCTCGGCGTCGTTGTTTTTGATCCCCATCCGCGCCGGTTTTTTCGCCCGGATGATCCTGCGTTTATGGTGATGACGCCGCACGACCGCGACGCGCTTCTGCGCGGGGCCGGCGTTGCTTCTGTTGCGCGGCTGCCTTTTAACGACGCCCTTTCGCAAATGACGCCGGCGGAATTTGTGCATGACGTGCTGGCGAAGCAATTGGGCCTGCGCGGTGTTATCACCGGTCGTGAATTCCGGTTCGGCAAAGGCCGCGCCGGGGATACAGATGCGCTTGCGTCCCTGTGCCAAGAGGCGGGTATTTCAGCCTTCGCGCTTGATCCGGTTCCAGCACAGAGCGGTGGCCAGAAAATTGGGTCCAGCGCAATCAGAACGGCGCTTCAAGCGGGCGACGTAGGCGACGCAGCAGATATGCTCGGGCGCCCATGGTCCGTCTACGGCGTTATTGAAGAAGGCCAGAAACTCGGTCGTCAGATAGGCTTCCCGACGGCGAATATGCGTCTTGGCGACATTATCGAACCAAAATTCGGCGTTTACGCAATTGAGATAGCCCTCGAAGCGGAGACCGAGCTTTCGCCGGACGATGCAACGACGCTTAAGGGCGTTGCAAACTTTGGCCGACGGCCCACCGTCGGGTCCGATGCGCCCCTGTTAGAGGTCCATATTTTTGATTTTACATCCGACCTCTATGGCAAAGCCTTGCGCGTGTACTTCCGCGATTTTATCCGTCCAGAAATGAAGTTTGACGGCGTCGGCGCGCTCACTCAGCAAATCGCCCGGGATGTCGAAGCGGCCCGCGCCTTCTTCGCAACGGGCGGGGCTTAAAAGGAGAACCCGATCACCCGGGAACAATTCGTTTCGGGCGAAAGCGGCGTGAAACGCATCGTAAAATTCTAAAACAGTTTCAGACTTTTCGAATGAAGCGCTGGCGCGCCCAAGAAAAAGCTTTGGCGCGCGTCGAGGCGGCCTGGTCGGGCCGCCAGATCGTTTACAGAAGCGGCGTTAACCCGCGGCGATCTAAGATAAGCCGAATGTCTTCCAGGTCGTAGCGCGTACGATCGATGTCAGCTTCCAAGAGCGGTAGCTTTTCCTGCAGCTCTTCGATTTCCGCATTATAGGAAGTCTCATCGCGACGAAGGCTTTCGGCCTCATCGGCGTCAATGTCGCTGAGTGCTAGACGCCGGCTCACCACTTGCAGATCAAAGCGGCGGGCGTCCAAGGCGTCGACGGCGTCTTCATAGTCGGCGATCGCGCGCTCATAGGCGTTGACCCGGCGGGTGTATTCCCGACCGAGTTCGAAGTTTGCCAGAAAGCCTGCTTCAAATTCGAACGGGCATACGCCGCGATAGGCGCGCGAGGCCATGCCTTCCAAAAAACCAATCGAGGGTTGGCAGTATTCGAGTAAGCCCGTGTCGCGCCCAGACCGGTAGGCGTCGAAATTCGCGGCGATATCGAATTTCTCGCAGGATTCGGCGCGATCGTCGAAGGCCTTCAACTGGCGGCCGGCGGCGCCGTCCTGAACGCCAATCGCTGCCCAATCGGCGCCAAGGCACTCCGCCTCGCTCATCTGGGTGGCGCAGCCCGTTAGGGCGTAGACCCCCAATAAAATCGAAGCGAGCGCCGAAACCCGCGGCCGCGTCTCGCTTGTACAACGTCGCACCACTGCGAACCGCGTCGCTGCTTTAGATTTGCGCTCTGTCGCATTTTCTTGCGCCCAACCAACCGCCACTTGGTCGGAAAACGCTCTACCGTGCGCTATCAACGCGACGTTTGCTGATAAAAGGCGTTTCACAGCGAAGCCGATCTCCCAATCATTATCCACTACATCTGCTTTGGTTAATATAAAGAAAAAACGCCGACGCAACGCGCGTACGAAAGCATAGCCCGTTCACGGCCGAATGCCGCCCAAAAACTGACAAAATTTCTAGGGATGTTTATGGCGGTTATGGGGCGTGCAGGTGCGCGGCGCGGTAAGGCGCAGCTGCAAAAGCCACAAAGGGTGAGGTACCGCGTATTGTAGGAGGACGCCCAGCCGTGATGTTTAATGCCGTGATGTTTAAAGCCGTGATTTTTCCGGCCCAAAAATTCGCTTCAGAGAAATTCAAGAACCGCGAGCGCAACAAAAGCGACGCCCAGACCGGACAAAGTCATCTGGCAGGCGAGCCCTTGCACTCGGATCGTTCTGCTTTGACTGGTGTTGCACGGCGGGCTGGCTCTCGCGCCTCGGCAAAGCCCTCAAAAGTGATGGTCGTTGCCGCTGCAATGCTGAGCGTTGCGAGCGCAAGCATCCAACCGGCCCAGGCTGGCGGCTACGGGTTTTACGGTCCCGCGCGCGTTGGCTTTGTTTATGGCCCGCGCCCGGTGGGTTTTTACGGTCCGCGCTTTTACCGGGGCGGTTTCTATGGTCCTCGGTTTCGCCGCGGGTTTTATGGCCCCCGTTTCCGCCGCCGCGGCATTGGTCCCGGCGAAGCGGCGTTAATTGCCGGCGGGATCATTGGCGGCGCGATCCTAATCGATCGCGCGTTCGATAATCGGTACGGGGCGCCGGTTTACAGGGGTGCGCCGCCGCAGGGGTTTTCTGACGCCTATTACCGGGACGCCGCGCGCCGGCTCGATGATGAGTTGGACCGTCTGGACCGCCGTTTGGACCGTGTAGAAAGGGAAATCTTTAGCAGCGCTGACCGCCAGTTTCTAGAAAATGAACGACGCCTATTGTCGGAGGAACGCCGCCGGCTCGAGGAAGAGCGTAGGCGCTTAGAGGGCAGAGCCCGCGCCTTTGGCGATCGCGAAGCGGCCGAGCGGCTTGAGCGCGATCGGGTTCGGAGATTTGACGGCTCCCGTTTTGACGACCGGGGTTTTGAAAGCCGCCAATTTGAGGATCGGCGTTTCGAGGATGACCGTTTTGAAGACGACCTGCCGCCGATCGACGGCCGGTCAATACGGCGCGCGCCGATAAATCCGGCGCCAGATACGGGATCCCGCGCTCCGGGTGGTCGGGAAGACCCGTTTGACCGCGAGATTGACGAGCAACTCCTCGGCGGACCGGAGCCCGCGTTCATTCGATCAGCCTTCAACGCCTGCGCGCAGGAGACGCGCGCCGCGGCGGCCGCTGGATCCGTTCTGATCGCGTTGCCGGCCGCGCCCGACACTGCAGACCAAGCGGACGGCGCAGGCGTTGCGATGACCGCACGGTTTACCGCCCAAGATGGGGCCGGCGCCACGATCCAGCGGACCATGCGCTGCGAAGTCGACGCCGAAGGCGTCCGGTTTCTGGAAATCATTTAGCGCGGCCCAAGGCGCACGCGCCAGTTCGTTAAGTGGCGCGTTCACGGGCGATCAACGCCCGCGACCTCTTTTTGGGGAACCTTGGGCTCGCCGCGCAGCGCGACCAGGGGTGACGGCGCCGGCGATCACTGGTACTAAACCGG
>JBCCTV010000154.1:0-7966 GCA_039197915.1 Pseudomonadota bacterium
GCGAATAGATAAGTTGTTAAGGAAATGAAAACCGGCGCGCGCTCGATCAATTCGAGCAACGCTACTCATCGGAAGTCGCCCTATTAATTGCGCTGCATACGGATGATGGCGATGTCTTCACCCGGGAGCGCCTCGATAAAATCGCAGCGCTTACGGCAAGCGGCTGGACGCTGCCCTACGCAACGAGAGCGGAAAGCATCACCAACACGCCCTTCGTTTCATCGGATGATGAGGGCGTTGTGATCGAGGATCTGGCGCCAGCCGATCTTCCAATCGCTACGATCAAAGACCGCGCGATGAGCGACCCGCTGCTCATCAATCGAATATTAGCGCCAGACGGGAAGACGACTGCGGTCGTCATTGATCTAAACTTCCCGATGTCGGAATCGAGCGCAGCGCTCGAAGCCTTGGACGCCGCGAAAGCAATGGTCGCCGATGCGAAGTTAGCAGACGTTGGGCTGGAGGTCTGGTATGGCGGCCGTCTTGCACAAAGCGTCGCCTTCGCCCAGGCCGGAAAAGGCGACCTATCGAAACTCACACCGCTGAGCTTTATCGTTATTTTTGCCGGTCTTGCCTTTTTGCTGCGTTCATTTTCACAAGCGGCCGCGATCTTTACAAGCGGCGTTCTCGCGACCCTCGCGAGCTTAGGGGCTGCGGGCTGGGCCGGGTTACAAATCAACGCAGCAACGGCGAACGTGCCGACAATCCTCGTGACGCTGAATGTCGCCGCCCTCGCCCACCTTGTTCTATCCGCGCGACGTTTACGCGGCAGCGGAAAAAGCCCCGCAGAGGCCGTCAGCGCAGCGCTCAAATCAGACGCCATACCAATCACGTTAACGCTGACAACAACGGCGATTGGTTTTGCGACATTGCTCTTCGCCGATGCGCCGCCCTTCCGTGAACTTGGCGCAATCTGCGCGATCGGCTCGCTGCTCTGCCTTGCCTTTGGAATGACTTATGTGCCCGCTTTTCTATCACTTGGCGCACTGAATAATCCAAAGTCCCACGGTTTCATTGATAAGATCGTGCACGGAGCGGCCTCATTAACCGTCCAAAAAAGACAAACGCTGATTGTCGTGATGCCGTTGCTTGCGGCCGTGGTTTGCGCCGGCGCTATGAAATTATATATCGATGACACGTTTCATCGATATTTTTCAGAGCGTTTTGAATTTAGACGCCATGCAGAACTGATCCGAACGAATTTAACGGGTACTGAATTTATCGACTTTGATCTCAACGGCGGACGTGAAAACGCGATCTTTGAACCGGAATATATCGACAAACTCCAACGATTTGAGGCCTGGCTAAAGTCTGATCCCAACGTGATTTATGTCGGGTCGATATTGGATATTTACGCGAGGCTAAACCAGCACCTGACCGACGGCGATCCATCGTCGCGGGTCATTCCCGAAGACCGTGAAACACTGGCCCAGTACATTCTCCTATACGAAATGTCCCTGCCCCTCGGCCAGGACATGAACAAAACGATCACCTTGGATAAGTCCGGTTCGCGCGTGACGGCGATCCTGAGCTCTGGGTCGACGGCATTTACGCGCGAGTTGAAATTAGATGCTGAGAAATGGCTCGCCAGCCAAGCGCCAACTGACATCAAAGCGGTTGGAACCGGGTTGCCGGTCATGTACTCGTATCTCTCTATACTGAATATAAAATCTATGATCGGCGGCACCGCAGTCGCTATTTTGATCATCTCAGCGATTTTGATCGGGGCCTTCCGCAGCTGGAAATATGGCGCAATAAGCCTCTTGCCAAACCTCCTCCCAGGCCTCGTCGCCTTTGGGGTTTGGGGCTACTTGTTCAGCCGGGTTGGCGTCGCCTCATCAACCGTGGGCGCAATCACGCTTGGCATCATTGTCGACGATACGGTCCATTTGATTTGGCGCTACCGGGAAGCGCGAGCGAACGGCAAAGCGCCGGAACAGGCTGTGACCACTATGTTTGAGATCGTCGGCCGACCGATGCTCATCAGCACGCTGTTGCTGGTTTCGGGCTTTGCATTACTGGGCATATCGGGTTTCCACATAACGTCCGCCCTCGGCGTTTTGTCGGCGATAATCGTCGCATCCGCCCTGGTCTTTGACTGGTTTCTACTGGGGCCGCTTCTCATAACGATCGATAAAACTATTGACCGACGGACGGGTGGAACACCACTCAGCCAAAGCGCCAACCCATTTGCTAATCGCACGTCTGGGCGAACCCTCTCGGAAAAATCACCCAGCGCCGGCGCGGCATAAACCGGGTCATCGCACATAAGAATTTTATAAATTCTGTGTACTGAACAACTTGCTCAAAACGCCAGGAGTCATAATAAGGCTGCTGGCGTTTCGGCATCAGACCAATTGGTCGCGTGGAACACGCTATTCAGGGGCAACCGCGCCGAAGCGTTCGCGCCATTCCTCAAGCTGATCGTCCTCGATCTTTGCAAATAAAACCTCAGGGGGCGTGAAAGCCGTCCCTTTTTTATGGGTCTGTAGGCTTTCACGGACGCTTTGCGGCCAGGCAGGCGCTTCAGTCTCGTGCGTCGCGTCGGAGGCGGAAAACACCGCGAGCATTTTATCCGCCGTATCAGGAATGAACGGCGCTGATATGCGCGCAAAAAAATCAATCAGATTAAGCGCACACCGCACCGACGCCGCGGCTGCTTCGCGGTCTGTTTTGATCGCGGTCCACGGCGCAGCAATTTGCAGATATTCGTTGCCTGCGACCCATATGCCCCGAAGCTCCGTACACGCTTTACGAAATTCCATGGCTTCCAGGTTTTGCGTGAGGCGCTCTAGACGAGGCTCTAATTCGGCAATCAATTGGTCTTCAATTTCACCGTATTCGCCTTCTTCCGGAACGGCCTCCCCAAAGCGCGACGCACAAAATTTGGTGATGCGGTTGACGAAGTTGCCGAGCACATCGGCGAGGTCTTTGTTCACAACGCTTGCGAAATACTCAAGCGTAAAAGACGAATCATCCGACTCGGGCGCATTCGCCATTAGTTGCCAGCGCCAATAATCGGACGGCAAAATATCAAGCGCCTGATCCATGAAGATCCCCCGGTTTTGGCTGGTTGAGAACTTACCGCCATACCAGGTCAACCAATTCAGCGACTTTAGGGTATCGACCATTTTCCAGGGTTCACGAGACCCCAAAATCGTGACCGGGAAAGAAACCGTGTGGAAGGCGACATTGTCCTTGCCCATGACTTGTACGTAATTAACATCGTCCGCACCCCCATCAAGGCGCCACCACCGCCGCCAATCGCTATTGGTCTTCTGCGCCCACTCAACGGTCGCCGCGATGTAAGCGATCGGCGCATCGAACCAGACATAAAAGACTTTGCTCTCAAACCCAGGTCTGGCGACGCCTTGGGCGCCAACCGGCACACCCCACGCTAGATCGCGCGTTATCGATCGATCGCGCAAGCCTTCCTTCAACCATTTTCCGGCGATTGACCGCGTGAGCGTGGGCCAGCTATCTTTTTCGCCGACCCACTTTGCGACCTCGTCTTGCAAGTTAGACTGCAACAAATAGAGGTGCGTCGTGTCCCTGAGCTCTATCTCTTTCGAACCTGATACCGCTGAATACGGATCAATCAGGTCGACGGGGTCGAGCAAACGCCCGCAATTGTCGCATTGGTCGCCGCGCGCACGCTCATAGCCGCAATGGGGACACGTTCCCTCCACATAGCGGTCAGGCAGAAAACGCCCATCCTCAACTGCATAGACCTGACGGTCGGTTCGCTCTTCGATGAACCCATTCGCTTCTAAGATCTCTGCGAAATGCTGCGTCAGCTGATGGTTTTCTTCGCGCGACGACCGACCAAAGTGGTCGAACGAAAGCCGAAAGGCTTCGCACGCGGCGCGTTGCACCTCATGCTGCTCGGCGCAATAGTCAGCGGGGCTTTGCCCGGCTTCGCGCGCAGCTAGCTCTGCCGGTGTTCCGTGTTCATCGGTTGCGCAAATAAAAAGAACTTCGTCGCCCCGGGCGCGCCGAAAGCGCGCATAGACGTCCGCGGGCAACATTGACCCAACCAAATTGCCGAGGTGTTTGACACCATTAATGTAAGGCAAGGCGGACGTAATAAGGACGCGGGCCATCGTGCAGCGCTCCAGAAGTTGAGCGCTCGCTTATAATCCGTCACGTCCCAAGGTGCTAGCCGCCGTTAGCCGGTGATGAAACCTAAGGCGCGAAGCTTCTCGAGCACAACGGGCACGGTATCATAAAGCTCAGCCATGTAAGGAATGGCGTCTTCCGGCGTGACGCCGTTTGCGTGGGCGACGACCAGGCCGATAAACCCAAAGAGGCCAAGAATGCGCGCCCATCCGGCGCCCGCATTGAAAAACATCGCCGCCGCGCCGACGATCTCAACCACGCCAGGCGCACCGCTATAAAGGATTTTGTCGGCAATCAGTTTCCAGGTTTCGGGGTTCATGGCCCCAGCAGTGAGGGTCGCATCGGCTGGCGCGCCATGCGTCAGATGATAAGCCCCAACAAAGGTGAGCAACCCCGCGCATGCGCCCTGTGCAACGTTTTTTAGAAACCGGACCGGCGCTGGCAAACGCGCCATGCGGCCGCTGTATCTATCCGTATAATAGGCCGCATTAGCATAAGCCCGAGCCATTATTCGCCTCCCATTTTTCTCTCTCCACAGTTACTAAAAGACACCGTGTTCAAGGCGAAAAGCCGGGTCATATTAGGCGATTATGCGGTTAATTTTGGCAATGCCCGCCATATTTCTCGGGATGACGGCCGGGCTTTAGCCGATCATGCCAAAGCGGGCACATTTGGCTTGAGGCACACGAAATACACGCGGAGCATTCCAAGCGCGCCGCCTTACCCACGCGTTTCAGTCGCCGCCCGCCAGTCAGCGTCAATCGATTTGCGAAGCTGCAAAAACGCCCAAACTGAAATAAACCCCGCAATAATAAGCGATGACATCGCAAGCCGAAGCGCCATCTCAGTGTCTTGCCCAAACGCGCCGGAGATAATGTCGCTCGCCGCGCCCACATAAGTGGGGCCAAAGCCCAGCGCGATCATATTCAGAATAAAGAAGAATATCGCCGTTGACAGCGCCCTGATTGAAACCGGCGCCAATGTTTGGGCTAAGGCAAAACATGGCCCTAAGTAAAACCCCAGCAAAAGCGTTGTCGGCCACATCAAAATCATCGCTGTAATGGGGCTATCGACCCAAATCGCCGACACGAAAATCGGCCCCATCAACCCAATTGCGATCGCCGGTATTGTTCCGTAGGCCGATTTACTGACGGCGGCCATCCGATCAACCAGATTGCCGCCAATGAAAACACCGGCGACATAGGCTGTGCCGTTAATGAGTCCGAGTGATGTCAACGTGTTTTGTATGCCGAAGTCAGGATGGGCGCGGGAGAAATAAACGACAATCCAGGCTGCGATCCCATAGGACGCAAATGATCCCGCCGTTAAGCCGGTAACGACATTTCGATAGCTCGGTATTGAAAGGAGGTGCTTCGCGGCGCGCCAGAAAATGGCGAACTCGTCGAACGCTCTGTCTTTTATTTTTGCTGAGAACGCCCGCGTGACGCGGAAAGCCGCGCGCTCAACGCCGGTTTCCGGAGTTAAGCCCGCCATTGTCGAAAATACATCCGGGACACCGCTGTCATTCGCGCCGCGTATTGGCTCACGGATCGTCAGCTTTACGATAAGCGCCAGGAGAACGCCTGGGAGCCCAACAATCAAAAAGGTTTGACGCCATGTGAAGTGCTCCAGGATGATACCGCCAGAGAGATAAGCGAGCGTGGTTCCGATAGGGATACCAAGGGCAAAAATAGCCAAGGCGCCGGCGCGCTTTTCCTTAGGATACAGATCAGAGATCAACGAATGAGACGGCGGCGACCCACCCGCTTCGCCAATGCCGACGCCGACGCGGGCGAGGGCTAATTGCGCAAAGTTCGATGTGACGCTTGAAATTGCTGTAAACCCAGACCACAGCGCAAGCGCAATCGCGACAATCGTTACACGGTTCGACCGGTCAGCAAGGCGCGCGATTGGTATGCCAAGCGTCGTGTACAGAACGGCGAAGGCAAACCCACTGAGGAGCCCGAGCTGCGTATCGGAGAGCCCGAGATCGTCTTTGATGAAAGGGGCGAGGATCGCAATGATTTGACGGTCGATAAAACTAAACGTGTAAACGGCCGTCAGAACAACCAACACGTATAATCTGTATGCGGCCGAGTGCGTTTGGCTCGCCGATGCTTCGAGCGTCGACATGGCGTGTCTCCATGCGTGGGTAGAGGGGTATAAGCGCCGCCAGCTGGCGGCGTCACCCGTCGAAGCGCTGTCGTAGACGAATTACGACCGAGACCGCAACGGCGCTAAGACGCATGAGATGCCCGACGCGCCGATTGCCGCAACCGCTCGCGGGTTATCAATTCTCAGGAGCGCATCTAAAGCCTGACCTGGCGAAGAGGCTTGCGACAGTGTCAGCGTGTATCTCGCGACGTCGGTCAGGTCTTCGGTGTCGAGCCGCTCATCGAGCTCGGTCGCAAGGCAGCGCGCCTGGGTTTCGGGGAGGCCGATTGTCTGGAGCCGGTCCTGGATCGTTACCCGAGCAGTTGTGGCGCATGCCGATAGAGCCGCGCAAATTAGTCCGATACTCAATGCGAAGCGTTTCATTGGGCTCCCCCTGCGCTAAGACGTTTTATTCAATCCGCGAGAATGCGTAAAATACAGAAAACACGCAAGCAAGCCGCCAATGCGCGCCCGATTAGAAGAAAAAATCGGGAAAACAAGGAGTAATGACATGATGCAAGCCATGATGAGCACAAGCGTTGGCGGCCCGGAAACGCTCGAACTTGTTGAAGCCGATGCGCCGGCCCCCGGCCCCGGCATGGTGCGGATTGCGGTTAAGGCGGCCGGCGTAAACTTCCCCGATACGCTCATCATCCGGGACATGTACCAGTTCAAACCACCCCGCCCCTTTGCCCCTGGCGGCGAGGTTGCGGGCGTGATCGACGCCGTTGGCGACGGGGTTACGGCGTTCAAACCGGGCGACCGCGTTCTTTCAGGCGGGATCGCCGGCGGCTATGCCACCCATTTTGTTGGCGAGGCCGCGCGAACTGTGCCCATCCCCGACGCCATGCCGTTTGAGGAAGCGGCGGCGTTCCTCATGACGTATGGCACGTCCTATTACGCCTTGCGGGACCGAGCATCCCTGACGCCCGGGGAGACGCTGTTCATCCTAGGCGCTGCCGGCGGCGTCGGCGCCGCTGCGATCGAGCTTGGAAAAGCGATGGGCGCGAAAGTCATCGCCGGTGTTTCGTCGCCCGATAAAGCAAGTTTCTGCCGTGATCTCGGCGCTGACGAAACACTCGTTTATCCCCACGGAGAGCTAGACAGAGCGGCGCAAAAGGCCCTGTCGAATGAAATCAAGCAGCTCGCTGGCGGTGAAGGCGTCGACATTGTTTATGACGGCGTCGGCGGGGACTACGCCGAGCCCGCAATCCGGGCGCTTGCTTGGGAGGGGCGCTTTCTTGTGGTCGGCTTTCCGGCGGGCATTCCGAAGATACCGCTTAATCTGACGCTTCTGAAGAGCTGCCAAATCGTTGGCGTTTTTTGGGGCGCTTTTACGATGCGTTACCCGGAAGAAAACAATAAACAGATTAATGAGCTTTTTGATTTGTATACATCGGGAAAAATTAAGCCCCGCGTTACGGCGACCTACCCGCTTGCGGAGGCGGCGAAAGCACTGAATGAAATCGAAACGCGCACAGCCCGCGGTAAAATCGTCTTGACGATTGAGTAATCCAATAGAGCGCAAGCCAATCGGCGGAGTTATTTGTTATGTTTACGAAGTTTTTCCACGAGCTGAAATCCGCTGGCCTTCCCGTGTCTCTCAGGGAGTATTTAACGTTGATGGAGGCCATGGAAAACGACCTCGCAAATCGCAAAGTCGAGGATTTCTATTATCTCTCGCGTTCAGCAC
>JBCCTV010000155.1:0-7727 GCA_039197915.1 Pseudomonadota bacterium
GGATAACGAGGCGGGCGAACACCAAAGCCTTGCCTGGGCGCTAAGAATATTTGCCCTAACAGTCGTACAACAAGACTGCTCAGCTGAGAATTCGAGCCCTGTTTAAGCCGCCGCCGCATCATCCGTTGCCGGACGACCAAGAACGAATTGGGCATATAGTCTTTTGACGAAGGCGGCGTGACCGATCAGGAGCGGTGGAATTTGCTCGGCATCTTGAACGCCAGCGGCAGACGCCAACATGGCGGCAAATCGCGGCCGCGCAGGCTCTAAATGCGCGCCGCGCCATCCCGAAAGCGACTGAATTAATGACAGACGCTGGAAAGTATCAAAGGCCGACGACAGATATCGAATAATCTCGCCATCGATCTGCCCGCTGCGGTCGACGACCGTGAGCGCTTGCGAGATCCCACCTTCGGAGGCGGCTCCCCAGGAAATCGCGTTTTTCATAATGAGCGCGCTGATGACCATTTCGGCGTCTGCCAAGCCCCCTGGAAGGCGGTACACGTCCCAATTTGAGCTTGGCGGGTTGCGGCGCGCTTGTTGCGCGCGGGCGCGGTCCAAATCCCGGAATAGCGCTGTTAATTTGGCGCCGCCGGAGGTGGCGGCTTTCAGGGCGGCGGCGGCTTTCTTCCGCGAGGTTGCACTACCCGCGATGACGCGGCCCCTCGCATGCAGCGCTCGGTCTAACGCGGAGGCTTCGGTTACAGCATAATCTTTATACGATGCAAAAGAAGAAACGATGGGGCCGCTTAAGCCGCCCGGGCGTCGTGTGACGTCCGGGGCGATTGTGTGCGCGTTTGCGCTCATTTCGTGGATAGCGGAAAGCGTCTTGCGTGCGATGTCCTCATAAAGATCAATCGGCTCATCTGCGATGAAGCCAAGGGCAATCCGGCCACCGGGGGCGCCATAACCGGCCGTATCGAAAACATGCATCGCCAACCCGTCAGCTTTGTCGCCGCCGGCATAGGCAAACGCTGTCAGGAGCGTGGCGTCATTGAGGATGCGAAACGCCTCTCCGGCCTGGCCAAACGTCATGCGTCTGCCGGCGGCGGCGACCGTAATTTCTGCAACCGCCTGTGCGCGCCATTGGCATACGGCGCGTGGGCCCGCCTCCGGCGGCGGCGGCGGCGCCGTGCGGAGCCAGTCAGCGGCTGAAAGCTCTTCGGTTCGGCTCGCATAGTCGATCAGTACCCGAACGCCTTGGGCATGCTCGCTCAATACGCCTGAGGTCGCCGGGAAACATCCAAACGTGTCCACAACGGCGTCCCTGATCGGGCCCTCGCTTGCAACCGCTGAAAGCAAGTCGGGACGCGTATCGCCGTGGACCATCGCTTTATCAAAGAGATCAGCAGCGGTGTCCGGGGCTTGCGTTCGGGCAAGCTCCGTCAACAGACCCGGCGCCAATTGCGAAAATCTGACGGCGCCGCGCACACGGGCTGCTTGAACCCATCCGTCCGCCAATGATGATACGCGGAGGCCTTCGTTGAAGCCGAGATCTGAAAGCGTGGTCGGCGGTCCGACCTCTCCCACGTGGCGCCATGCGTCAGGGTCGGAGCGAAAGACTGAGGACGGACCAGTTTCAAGGGCGGCTAAAGTTTCCTCCGCCTGGACCTGCGCGCCGTCCTTCATGGCGGTGAGGCCTTTTACGGAAGCCACATCCACAAGAACCGCGCACGCCTTCATGAGCGCATGATCCGTAAACGACGGCGACGCAACGCTCGTTGCGCGCTGAGCCCAACCGGCAAGCCCCAGGGCAAAATCCGCGCCGGCGTTCAGCCGCGCGCCGGCGTCTTCTGAAATGACGCCGTCTTCAATAGCGCAGCGAAGAAGCGTCGAGAAGCTGCCCGCACGCAAGGCTGGGCGCGCCGCCCCAAACAGAGTGCGCAGCCTTTCGCCCACATTGGCAAAAAGCGTGCGCGGGTCCGTCGCTTCGAATTCCCGGTCGACTTGCTTGTCGGTGTCCTGGTCTTGGCTCCATACCGCGTCATCAACGCTTTCTAGAAAGGCAGCGCCAGCGCCCATGTCGCCGCCAACCACCCGTGCGGTTCTAAAAAAATGTCGAGCGCGCTCGTCACCAGCGGCCATGGAGCGTGCAACCGACGCTGCCTCCATGAGACCGGCGCCGTCGGAACTTGTGGAAAACGGCGTTGTAAAATGGGCCACCGGGCCATGGGCCGGCGCTGCGTCAAACGCTTGCGCAAACTCCGCCCCAAGACGGGCGAAAGACCGGGCCGTTACACCACGACTGCTGCCAGCGCCGGCGTCGTCATACAAAATAAACAGGCTAAGCGGGTCGAGCGGCGCCAGTTCGCTTGCCCCGAAGGCGCCGCCGGCCAAAATGAAGACGCCGTTTTCACCGTCGGGGGCGAGTGTCGTTTCGCCCCGCGCGGCCGCACTTCTGATAAGCAAGGAGACAGAAACCTCGGCCAACCGGGCTGCGCTGCGCGCCCGCAGGCTCGCGGTTTCCCGCGCCCGCATGGCGCCGGTTAACTCGGCCACCGCCAAGGCGATTTCTATCCGTTCGCGCACCCCGAACAACGCCTGGCGCAACAGGTCGGGGGCGCCGGTGTTTTCGCCGAGGCCAATTAGGTCGGCGTTTGCCTCTTCTATGACAGCTTGCGGTGACGCTTCGAACGCCATGGCGGCTGCGCGCGGAAACCGCATGAACTGACGCGCAAGATGCGGCGCGGCGCCAAAGATCTTGAGCTGGGCGATAAAATTGCGCGTCTCATCAAGCTGCGCGCCCGGATCAACGCCGGTCGCCTTGGCGAGCGCTTTGCGCCAACGCTCTAGACCCGCATGCGCGTCGCCCGGTCGGAAGACTGGCGACTTTGACTCATCTGTACCCGGCATTTATGCGCGCTCCCTCGCCCGACACGCGAAAATGCGTTGCGAAATAGTCGCATCGCGCGCCTGTCGACGCTCGAAAGATCTTAGTTCTTGCATGGAGGTGTGAATTGGCTGTTAGTGATTTGGTGAAACTCGTTATCAAGCTGTTACCAATTCAGAAACTATGAGCGCTTAATCGCGCTAAAGACCTCGTCATGACACGGACCACTGCGCGCCTTTTGATAACCTGGCGTCGCCTTCGCCGGCGTAGTGATTCCGGCGCGCCGCTGAAATTGTGGTTAAGTGCAATAATTGTCGCAGCCGTCGCCGCCTATGGCGTGATCGCCTTCCGGTGGTTGATTGACTTCGTCTCACTCGTCGCCTTTGGACAGCCCGAAGAAAAAGTCGCCTCAGGCGCGGCGCAACTCCCGTTTTTGCGCGCTTGGTCGGCGCCCGTCGCCGGCGGCTTTTGCGTGTCGGGGCTATTGTACCTGGCCGTCCGACGCGGCTGGCTGCCTGAAGGCCGGGGGCAAGGCATTGCGGAAGTCATTGAAGCGCGGGCAGTCCGCGACGGAAAAATCTCTTGGCGGGCCGGCGTCGCCTCCGCCGTTGTCTCCGCGGTCTCGGTCGGCTCCGGCGGCAGCGCCGGACGCGAAGGCCCCGCCGTTCATATTGGGGGCGCTGTCGCGTCGAGCCTTTACAACGCAGTCGGCTTTACTGCAAAAGACCGACGCACACTGATTGGTTGTGGCGCTGCGGCGGCCGTATCCGCAAGCTTTAACGCGCCCGTCGCCGGGGTGATTTTTGCGCTTGAAGTTATTTTGGGCAATTACGCGATCTCGGTTTTTGGGCCCATTGCCGCCGCCGCCGCGATGGCGACTTTCATCGCCCGAACCCACCTTGGCGACATCGCCGTGTTTCCAGCCCCGGAATACGCAGCGCCCAGCGCCATTGATATTCCTTTATCCGCCCTGCTCGGTTTGATTTGCGGCCTGATGGCGTCATTTTTTTTGGTGATTACGGAGTACCTGACCGAAAAAGTGCGCGACGTTGCCGCCGCGCGCGGATACCCGCTGATTTTGTTGCCGCCGATCGCCGGCGTGGTTGTCGGGTTCATTGGTGCTTTTCAGCCGGAAGTCTTCGGCGTCGGCTACGAGGCGATCACCGGCGCGCTCAATGGCAGTTACACAATCAGCATGCTGGCTTTGCTTGGGATACTGAAGATCATTGCAACAGCGATCACTGTTTCATGCCGCTTCGGAGGCGGCGTCTTCTCCCCTGGATTAATTCTCGGGGTTTTTGCGGGCGCCGCCTATGGCGCCGGGCTGCAGCAACTCGCCCCGGACGTCGCGGCGAGCGCCACTTTTTTCGCCATGATCGGCATGGGGGCCGCCTCGGGCGCGATCATCGGGGCCCCGATCTCGACAACGCTTGTCGTCTTTGAGCTGACCGGCGACTACACCATGACCATGTCCCTGATGGTCGCGGTCGCGCTCGCGACCCTTGTCACCCAATCGCTCGTGGGCAAGTCCTTTTTCCAATGGCAATTGTCACGGCGCGGCTATGACCTGTCGGAAGGACCCCAGGGCGTTATCTTAAAAACGATCCGCGTGCGCGATGTTATGGACCCAATGCCCCAGGATGCGCCGCTTACCAAAGAAGCGGCGAAACTCTCCACGAGCCAGTCGCTCGGTGAAGCCCTTGCACGCCTTGAACGGGAAGATGAACCGGGGCTGCCCGTAACGGACCCAGGCGAACCGCTTGCTGTGATCGGTTACCTATCGCGAATTAAAGCCCTTGCCGCCTACAACCGCGCCTTGATTGACAACAATATCGAACATCACCGTTAAAGTTTTCGACTGTATACTGAATTATATTCGAGGCCCAGTTTAATTGAAGCTGCGCCGTGTGCGCTCGTTATCGCCAACACGCTTTGGAAGGCGCCTGATGGATATACCTGAATTGCAGACCGAGCGTTTATCGCTCCGGGCCATGACGTATGACGACTGGCCAGCCTATGCAGACTTTATGGCGTCGCAACGAAGCGAGTTTATGGGCGGGCCTTTTACCACGAGCGTCGCCTGGGGAATGTTCTGCGCAGACCAAGCGCAGTGGGACTTTTTTGGTTTGGGCGCTTTGTCCATTGAAGACCGCAAGACCGGCGCGACGCTCGGACAAGTCGGATTGAATTCTGGGCCTCTATTCCCGGAACTGGAACTCGGTTGGCTGGTGTGGCCAGAAGCCGAAGGGCGGGGCGTCGCTTTTGAGGCCGCTGCAACCATGCGCGACTGGGCTAAGACTATTAAGCAGGTGAAAACCCTCGTGAGCTACATCGACCCGGAAAACGAACGCTCTCGCAAATTGGCCGAAAGGCTTGGCGCAACGCTCGATCCCGATGCGCCGAAACAAGACCCGACTGACCTTGTCTATAGACACTTTTGACGTCGCGCCGCTCTGACTTTCCGCATCTTGCAAAGCTTGGCTCCGTTATTTGCGTCGTTCGTTGCACTGCGCAGAACAGCATTTATTCTGTGTACTTTTTTGTTTTTAGGTCGTTCATATTCAATATCGACCAGTGGCGATACTGAGGAATATCCGCAAGCGGGCGCCAATCGCTGTTAGGCGTTTTTCGAGTAACGGTTTTAGCAGGCTCAGATGGGCGTGCGGTGCGGCTATGGCCGGCGGGGCGGTGCGCAGAACGTCTCCCGTAGCATCAGCAACTTGCGTGATTTGGGGGACAATTAGCGCGCGCTTTTCTTGGGGGATAACTGGATCTTTCCGCTGACTTTTAGGCTGTGAGCCTCCAAGGCGTGTCGGCGCCATCACTTGGAGCGCTGTCAGCACGCCTTCGGCGTCGTTTAACGCCGCATGGTCTGAAGCGGAGATGTCGTTGTCCGACGAAAGGACTGCTAGTCGACATACTGAAAATTGTTCTTCAAACGCCTTTTGCCGGTCAATTATAGTGAGCGGGTTGGCGTTTTGCCTATCTTCAAATTGCTCCGCCTCAACATCAATTGCCGCCTCCAGGCGTGCTAGATGGGCGCGAGAGCCCATATTTGCCTCATAAAGAAACGCGGCGACGGGGTGCGCTCTCACACCTTTCCCATCGACCACCTCCTGCAGGGCTTCGCGCCACCATTGGTACCGAATGGCGGCAATGCCCGGCTCGGTCACGGCGTGCTTAACCTGCAAAATGGAAATCCGAAACGCATATAAAGCGATGAGCTGCGCACGCTCTGCCGGCGCAGCGTATCCAGCTGATATCCACCGCAACAGGTCGTGGTCCCGAACATAATTGTAACAATATAGTCCGTTATCAGAGCGTATCAGCGACGCGATTTTTTTTTCTGACTGTCGTAGCACCATAATGCGATATGAAAAAGCTTGAGGTCGAATGCATCGAGCATGAGGCCAGTCAAGCCCGACTTTACGCGTTTGGCTTAGTGGAAATCGCGGCTGGGGAAAAGGACGTTTGCTTGTGCGCGAGGGTGGCGCGCCCGTGGCGTTGGAGCCCGCCCCATCTGGATCCGATTTGGCTGGACCCGCTTTGAGCCTGGCTTACCTTCACGGTCCCAATATTTTTCGAGCGGCACAGGCCTGCGCGCTTCATCGGCCGTGCTCCATGTTGGATCGATCCGTCCGTCGGCCGCGTCCACATCGCCTAACTGGTCAAGCAGGTAGGAAAGATCATCAATGTGCGCCGATATCACGTGGGTCACAACCCCTTCCCTTTGCAGTTTGCCCCGAATACGCAAGAGCCGGCCGGTCATGACTTCACGACGGTGCTTCTCAAAGGTCTTTGGCCAGACAATAATATTAGACGCCCCAGTTTCATCTTCTAGGGTAATAAAAATGACACCGCTCGCCGTGCCCGGGCGTTGGCGCGTGATCACGAGCCCCGAAATCGTAATGAACCCGCCATTAGAAGCGGTTTCTAAGTCTTTGGCCGTCAACAAGGGGCGGCCGTTTGAAATTCTTGGACGCAATAATTTAATCGGGTGATCACGCAATGTGAGGCGTGTACTGACATAATCTTCAAAGACCTCTTCACCGCGAGTCATTTGGGGCATGACGGCCTTGACTTCAGAAATGCCTTCATCATCTTCTTGAGCGAAAAGCGGCATCGGCTCTGCGCGCTTAATGGCTTTGGCGCGCCAAAGCGCATCACGCCTTGAGAGGTCAAGGGCTGCAAAAGCATCCGCTTCCGCCAGTTTTGCGATCGCCCCACCGTCAAGACCAGCGCGACGGTTCAAGGCTGACACATCCCTATACCCATTGCCGCGAGACGCCGTTAGGAAAACACCGTCTTCCTCCTTAAAGCCTTTGACCTGGCGGAAACCCAACCGAACGGCGAAGCCGCCCGTCCCATCGGGCTCCAAAGTATTGTCCCAAAAACTGTGGTTGACGCAGACCGGGCGCACCTCAACGCCATGGGCGCGCGCATCACGCACGAGTTGGGCTGGCGCATAAAACCCCATGGGCTGGGAATTTAAAATGGCGCAACAATAAACTTCCGGGTAATGGCGCTTAAGCCATGCAGAGGCATAGACGAGATGGGCGAAACTCGCGGCGTGACTTTCTGGAAATCCGTATCCGGAAAACCCTTCAAGCTGGCGAAAAACACGCTCGGCAAAGTCCCGGTCATACCCCTTAGAAAGCGCCCCATCGATAAACCGGGCGTGAAATTTCTCAACCGAGCCCGGCCCCCGAAAAGCCCCTAAAGAACGGCGCAACTGATCCGCCTCACCCGGATCAAACCCAGCAGCCACAGTTGCAATCTGCATGGCCTGTTCTTGGAAAAGCGGAACGCCAAGCGTGCGCTTCAGGACTTCTTTTAAGGCGTCTGAAGGATACTCAACCGGCTCAAGCCCATTGCGGCGTTTCAGATAGGGATGAAC
>JBCCTV010000156.1:0-7703 GCA_039197915.1 Pseudomonadota bacterium
AAAAAAGAGTACTGGATTAACACTGTCAATTGGCCGGCCTATGTGGAAGTTCGCGTTGCGATCGACGATGGCGCGCTGATATTTTTTCCCCTGCGCAAGCGTATTTACGCAACTACGGGCCCCATTTTTGTGATGTGGCTCGTCGGCACCTCGCTCCTGATCGGGTGGATCGCCATCGTCTTTTTGCGCAACCAGGTGTGCTCTATCCTGCGCTTGGTTGGGGCGGCGGAAGCCTTTGGGCGGGGCCGCGATGCGCCTGACTTTCGACCAACCGGAGCGACGGAAGTGCGGCGTGCGGGTCGCGCGTTCATCGCCATGCGCGAGCGCATCAAGCGCCATATGCGCCAGCGAACAACGATGCTTGCAGGCGTTAGTCACGACCTCAGAACACCGCTGACACGGATCAAGCTCGCGCTCGCTATGCAGCCTGATAGTGAAGACATCGTCGCTATGCGGAGCGACGTAACAGAGATGGAAAAAATGCTCGAAGCCTATCTCGACTTCGCTCGCGATATTGCGGCGGACGGCCCGCAGGAGGATATCGACGCCGTAGATTTGGCGGTTGAAATTGCGCACGAGACCGAGCGCGCAGGCCATGCAATCACCTACACGCCGACATCGGAGATCATCTTTTGCGGCCGGCGCGATGCGGTAAAACGAGCGGTCACAAATTTAGTTGGCAACGGCCTCAAATACGCCAAACGCGTTTGGCTGAGCGACGAACGCGGCGGCGTCTATATCGAGTTTATTGTCGACGATGACGGCGACGGCATTGCGGAAGATCAGTACGAAACGGCGTTTAAGCCGTTCGTTCGCCTGGATGAGGCGCGCGGACAAAATATTTCAGGCGTTGGCCTCGGCCTATCGGTGGTGCGGGATGTGGCGCGAAGCCATGGCGGCGATGTATTGCTCGAAAAATCACCGAAAGGCGGGCTCAGGGCGCGCCTGCGGCTGCCAGCTTAAATGACGCCCGACAAATGTGAGCAAGCTGGCTAGAAGATCGTTCCTATCCGGAACTATAGTGCTTAGGGGATAACTGGGTGTTGTTTCCGGTTCCGATCCGTCAACTCCGCAAGCGAAGCGCGGCAAATCGAAAACCCAGAGCCCATTGAGCGTTTCCAACGGAACGCTAGCGGCTCTAACGCGGTGGAGCTGGGCCCGGCAGGTGAATCCTTTATTCGGTGGCAACGAAACAGCGCCGCAATCCGTCAATTATCCTTCGACAATGCCTTTGCCCTAGCTGCCGCCGCGCGCGTCGCCCGTTCGAATGCGCTGTCTAAAGGTTGAGTTTTCGGGTCGTTTAGGACGGAGAGCGCAGCGGCCGTTGTGCCGCCTGGAGAGGTCACAGCAACCCGCATCTCCGAGGCGGAGCGCTCGTCCGACGCCAGCATCGCCCCAGCCCCGACAGCGGTTTGCCGCGCTAGCGTTTCAGCAATCTCCGGCTTCAAGCCCAACTTCACCCCAGCTGATGCTAACGCTTCAACGACAGCGAAAAAATACGCCGGCCCGCTGCCGGATATCGCGGTGACAGCATCGATCTGGTCTTCGCTTTCAACCCACACGGTTTTGCCAAACGCATCGAGCAGGTTACCAGCAATCGCTTGATCCTCCGCGGATAAACCGGCGTCCGCGTAAATCCCCGTCATCGCCTCACCAACCTGGGCCGGTAAGTTCGGCATCGCGCGGACAACCGCGCGCGCCTCAGGCAAGAGTTCCGAAATCGAGTCAATTGAAACGCCTGCCATGACCGAAATCACCATAGCGCCGCGCGCCAGCTCCACTCTTTCACGGAGCGCCGCCTGCGCAATTTGCGGTTTTACAGCAATTACAAGCGCGTCGAGTGTGTTCTGACCTTGGGGGTTGAGCCCAAAGCCAAATGCAGAGTGGAGCCCTCGAAGCGCGTCCGAAGGCGCGGCATCAAAAACATAGCAATTTGATGCGCTTATCGCTTTTTTATCGAGCCAGACCTGAAGAAGCGAGCCCCCTAGGGACCCTGCGCCTAAAAGGCCAACTCGAAAATCATGTGGTAAAGATCGCTCGCCTATGACTGGCCCCTATCTCAAGGGCCTACATGACTATGCAGTGCCCGCGGTCTCGAATAGCGAAGCCTCCATGGCCTCGTCGGCATCTTTACCGCCCCAAATCACATAATTAAACGCTGGGAAGAAGCGATCGATGGCCTCGGTTGCGCCGCTAACAAGCCGCTTCGCCTGGCTGGCGTCCAACGCGCCGGATTCGGGCAGAACGAGCCCGTTGCGGTAAATAATGCTCAGGTCGTCCGACCACATCTCAAAATGGCCGACCCATAGGCGCTCGTTGATAAGAGTGATCAGCTCGGCGACTGCTAAACGACGCCCGGACCCGGCCCTGATATCGAGTGGTGCGCCCAATTGGAGCGTCGCAATCTCAGGACGCCAGGTAAGCCAGAGACCCGTATCGCGCCACATTCCCCGGAGCGAAAGATGGAGTTCCGCGTCTTCAACACGATCCCCTTCAGCCTCCAAGGCGCTTGCGACGCTTTCAATAACGTCCAGCGGGTTGGCGATTGTTGTCTGTCCGTCCAGCAGCTCGATCGACATACGACCTCCCAATAACATGCTGTTACCGGACGATGAGGCGGCCGAGTCGCAGATATCGGCAAGCGGGTATAGGCAAGCAATCTACGCTGACTGACAGTCAAAACGAAGCGCCCGATTAAGCTTTCGCTTCGAGAGCATCGAGACGGGCTTTCAGCGCGTCGTTTTCGTCGCGGGCGATCTGGGCCATTTCGCGAACGGCTTCAAACTCCTCACGGGTCACAAAATCCATATCCGCAATCAAGCGCTGCAATTGACCGCGCATCACTGTTTCAGCTTCACGCCGGACGCCGTCGGCTGCGCCCGCCGTTTCCGTCATGAGGCGGGCAATTTGGTCCAACAGGGGGTTCTGGGTTTGCATCGAAAAATCTCCTTGCGCCAAACTAAGTAGCCCCGAACAGTAGAAATTCCAGGTGGCGTATTGCTCAGCATCGGCTAAACCGTTGCATAATTGGTCAAAATTCACCGATGGACGCACTGAATGGCGTTGCCCTATCCAAACATCGACCCGGTCGCATTACAGATCCCTTTGCCAGGTGTCGGTTCTTTGCCGATCCGGTGGTACTCGCTCGGCTATATTGGCGGGCTGGCGCTAGGCTGGTGGTACCTCACGCGTGTCTTAGCGAACCGTAGAATTTGGGGCGACGCAGCGAGCCCGCCTCTCACCAAAGTCCAGCTCGATGACATTGTTTTTTGGGTCGCGATAGGCGTGATGGCGGGTGGGCGCATTGGCTATCTCTTATTTTACGAGCCCAACATTCTTTTCGAGCCATGGCGTCCAATACCGCCAGCGCTGATGCTTTGGCGGGGCGGGATGTCCTTTCATGGCGGCCTTATCGGGGTGACGATCGCGGGCTTATTATTCGCACGCAAACATAAGCTTAGTCCATTGAAAGTCGGAGATTTGTTCGCCTGCGCCGCGCCAATCGGCATTTTTCTGGTGCGCATCGCGAACTTCATAAACGGAGAGCTCTACGGTCGCGCAACGACAAGTGCGGTGGGAATGGTGTTCCCAACGGACCCGACAGGGCTCGCACGCCACCCGAGCCAGCTGTACGAAGCCGCGTTAGAGGGCGTTGTCCTTTTCGTCGTCATTCGCCTCGCGACGCATCACTTCAGCTTTCTCAAAACACCGGGGGCCACAACCGGCCTTTTCCTTGCCGGCTACGCCTCGGCGCGAATCTTCGTTGAAAACTTCCGCGAACCAGATGCTCATATGCCAGACTTTCCGCTCGGTCTGACGATGGGGATGCTGTTATCGACGCCAATGCTGTTGCTCGGGGCTTTTTTGATTTGGCGCGCTCGGTTTGCGAAAAACCAAAGGGCGACGCAACGCGCTTAAGCCTGAAGAGGCTTACCAGTTCGGAAACATACAATGACCGACGCTGAAAAAGCCGCCCTCGAAAAAAGCCCCCTCGGCGATCGACTGATCGCGCTGATAAAAGCACGCGGGCCCATAACAATTGCTGACTATATGGCTGACGCGCTCGGCCATCCCCATGACGGCTATTATTCCGCACGCCCCGCAATTGGAGCGGCCGGTGATTTTACAACAGCGCCAGAAATTAGCCAGGTGTTCGGCGAGCTGATCGGTGTCTGGCTCGTGCAGTCGTGGTTAGAGATGGGGTCGCCGTCGTCATTTAATTTGGTCGAGCTCGGACCGGGGCGCGGCGTCTTAATGTCGGATGTTTTGCGCGCCAGCGCGATCAGGCCCGGCTTTTCGAACGCGGCTTCCGTGATGCTTGTCGAGGCGAGCGGCAGGTTGCGCCACGATCAAGAACGTCGGCTGCGCGCCACATCTGCTCATATTTCCTGGGCGGACAGCTTTTCCGAATGCGCAGGCGGCCCAACGCTCGTCATCGCCAATGAGTTTTTTGACTGCCTGCCGATCCGCCAATTTGTCCGTTCAGAGAGCGGATGGCGTGAGCGGCTAGTTGGCCTTGATGACACAGGTGAAGGGCTTGCCTTTACCTTGGCGGCGACGCCGCCCGAAGCGACGCCATTGCCAGACAAAAAGGACGTCGCCGTCGGATCCGTCATCGAGATCAGCGACGCGAGCGCGTCGCTTGCGAGCGAAATCGCACAGCACCTCCAGAAGCATACCGGTCGCGCTTTAATCATTGATTACGGACATGCGGGCCATGGTTCTGGCGACACCTTACAGGCTGTTCGCAACCATGCCTTCTGGCCGCCCCTTTCGGCGCCGGGCCTCGCAGATCTCACCGCACACGTTGATTTCGCGGCAATATCGCGGGCGGCTGTTGAAAACGGCGTCGGCGTTCACGGGCCAGCGACGCAAGGAGCGTTCCTCCAGCGGATGGGACTGACCATGCGCGTCGAGGCGCTTGCCGCCGGGAAGAATGCGGAAGGCCAGGCGGAAATTCATGCAGGCGCCTTACGTTTAGCCTCGGAACGGCAGATGGGATCCGTCTTCAAGGCGCTTTGTCTGTCTTCGCATGAATTGCCGCCCCCGCCCGGCTTTGAAACACCGTGACGCCGCCATTCCTTAAGGCTGAGAATTTTGGCGCAGCAATCGCCCACGGCTTTTTTGGGCGGCAGGGCGGAATTTCGGAGCCGCCCTTCGACACTTTGAATACGGGCCCGTTCTCCAGCGATGACCCAGATTGCATTATTGAAAACCGCCGACGTTGCGTGAACGCAATCGGCGCGGATGCGGCGAAGCTCATTACGTTGAAGCAGGTCCACTCGGCGACGGTGGTAAAAGGAACCGAGCCGTTTCGAGACGCGCCGGAAGCAGACGCCCTTGTCAGCGCAACACCGGGTTTGGTTTTAGGGGTGCTGACCGCCGATTGCATGCCGCTTTTGTTTGTTGACCTTCAAGCCCGCGTCGCCGGGGCGTGCCATGCGGGATGGCGCGGCGCGTGTGCCGGCGTCATAGGGGCGACAGTGAAGGAAATGGTCGCGCTCGGCGCAAAAGCAGACCGCATTCACGCAGCTTTGGGACCATGCTTACGACAGCCAAATTTTGAGGTCGGCATGGACCTAGTCGCGGCGTTTACCGGGAGCTGGCGCAATTCTTCAGACCTATTCGCTCCTGGCGCGACGTCTGAAAAACGACTTTTCAATCTTGCGGGCTTCGCGGCGAGGCAGCTTGAAGAAAGTGGCGTCAATTCGTTCACTGATCTCAATATCTGCACACTAGGGTCAAACGAAGCGTACTTTAGTTACCGCGCTTCACAGCGCCTTGGCGCAACGGATTATGGCCGCAACCTGTCGATTATTGTGACGCCTTAAAATGCGCGCCTGTTCGTTTTTTGGCTTGCGAATTTGTCAAATAATTGTCACACACCCACCGTGGGCGATCGCGAAGGGGCGATATCATGAAGCTAATCGCGGGCAACTCTAACCGCCGGTTGGCGGAAGCGATTAGCCGTCGACTTGCGACGGCGCTATGTCTCGCTGATGTGCGCCGTTTTAAAGACGGCGAAGTTTTCGTTGAAATTCAGGAAAATGTCCGCGGGGAAGACGTCTTCGTTATTCAGTCTACGTCTAACCCGGCCAACGACAACTTAATGGAGCTGCTGATCACGATCGATGCGCTTACCCGCGCGTCGGCGAGCCGCGTGACGGCGGTGATCCCCTATTTTGGCTATGCACGGCAGGATCGAAAAGCGGGACCACGCACGCCGATCTCGGCGAAGCTTGTCGCTAACCTAATCACAACCGCAGGCGCAGACCGTGTACTGACGGTTGATCTGCATGCTGGTCAAATTCAAGGGTTTTTTGATATCCCCACGGATAATCTCTATGCTGTTAAAGATTTTGAACGGCGCATCCGTGAACTCTACAACACCGAGCGGGAAGACATCACGATCGTATCGCCAGATGTGGGCGGCGTCGTTCGCGCGCGCGCACTCTCGAAACGCCACGGGGATGCGCCCCACGCCATCGTCGACAAGCGACGCGAGGGGCCCGGGCAGTCGGAGGTCATGAACATTATCGGCGATGTTTCCGGGCGCCACTGCCTGCTCTTTGACGACATTGTTGACAGCGGGGGGACGCTTTTAAACGCGGCCACTGCTCTGATCGAAAAAGGTGCGGCAAGCGCGTCGGCCTTTGTAACCCACGGTGTTCTTTCAGGCGACGCGGTAGCGCGGATCAACGCGTCCGAAACGCTGACGCGGCTCGCGGTGTCTGATACAATTGAGCCGACGCAAGCTTTGGATGAGGCCGCGCGGATCGATATCGTGCCCATCGACCAGTTATTAGGCGAAGCCATTCGGCGCATCGCCAATGAAGAATCGGTTTCGAGCCTCTTTGACTAAGGCGCCTTTGCATTACATTTAGCGGCTTAGGCGCCCATTTGGCAAGACGCCGCGTTAGATCCTTAACGGTTGTATAGATTGAGCCAGCATTTAAATCCTCGCTATGGCCTTCGACGACCTAAAATCGCGCCGACGCTTTCGCCCGACGATCGGCGCCACGATTGCTGCGCTTACTGGCGTGGCAGTCTTGATTTCTTTGGGAACATGGCAACTTCAAAGGCGGGAATGGAAGCTCGATTTAATTGAGCGTTTTAGCGAACGTATTGCGGCCTCCCCCGCGCCCCTTCAGGAGGCGCTGAGCGGGCGCGAAGACGGCGGCGATATTCAGTTTAAGAAAGTGACGCTCACGGGGAAATACGACCACGACGGCGAAGCGCATGTGGCAGGCACTCTTAACGGCGCTGCTGGGTATTATATTTTTACGCCACTCGTAACCGATCGGAGCGTCATCTACATCAATCGCGGATTTGCACGCGCATCCGACAAAGCGGCAACACGGCGCCCTAATCTTCCAACGGAAACGGTTTCTATCACTGGGTTGTTCCGGGAGGCAGAGATTAAAACCGGCCTCGCCGCGGCGCTCGCGCCGCCTAATGATCCCGATGGAAATGTTTGGTATGAGCGAAACCCGACAGCCTTTTCAGCGGCATACGGAATTACGGCAGAGCCTTTTTACTTAGAGAGTAACGGCGCCGAGGCGCCAGCCGATATCCTCAAACAAGCCCCGACTAAAGCGCGATACTCAAACCGGCATTTGGAATACGCGCTCACATGGTACGGGTTGGCGCTAACGCTTATCGGCGTTTGGGGCGCATACTCGTACAAAAAACCCGACTAGAAG
>JBCCTV010000157.1:0-7656 GCA_039197915.1 Pseudomonadota bacterium
CCTCGACAAGATTTCAAATGGCGACGTCGATTGGAAGGCTTTTCTGCGCGCCTTCTGGTCGGAGTTTTACGCCACTGTCGACGATATTGGCGAGCTTCGGATTACCGATGTTCTTAATGCACTGAACGATGCGCTGGCGCCAAACATCTTCCCCGAACGCGAGGACGGATCAGACCCGCGGTCTTGTCCAGCCTGTTCCACCGGTCGGTTATCTCTAAAAACAGGTCGATATGGCGCCTTTATTGGGTGCACGAATTATCCTGAGTGCAACTTTACCCGACAACTTGGCGGCGACAACCAAGACGCCGCGTCGAGCGACCGATCGCTCGGAATTGATCCGGATAGCGGCCTAGAGATATTCCTCCGTATTGGTCGCTTTGGACCTTATGTGCAGCGTGGACCAGACGATAAGGAAGCGGAAGAAAAGCCGAAACGCGCCGGTCTTCCGAAAGGATGGGACGCCGCCGATATCGACCTCAAAAAAGGGCTCTTGCTCTTATCGCTACCGCGTGACGTTGGCCCCCATCCAGATGATAATGAGATGATCACGGCCGGGCTTGGGCGCTACGGCCCCTTCGTTAAGCACGGCAAAATTTACGCCAATTTGCCTACAGCGGATGAAGTGTTTGAGGTCGGCTTGAACCGCGCCGTGGCGCTGATTGAAGAGAAGCGGGCAAACCCACGCGCGGGACGCGGCCAGACCGCGAAACCTCTGCGCGAACTTGGAGCCCATCCGGAGACCGGCGACCCGGTGAATGTTATGGACGGCCGTTACGGGCCTTACGTCAAACACCAAAAAACAAACGCAACAATTCCGAAGGGCGCGGACCCGCAAAAAATCACCTTAGAGGAAGCACTCGTACTGATTGTCGAGCGCGAAAAGAAAAAGCCGACCAAGAAGAAAGCAACGAAAAAAACCGCGAAGAAAGCAACCAAAAAAACCGCCAAAAAGGCGACAAAAAAAGTAACCACCAAGAAAGCGACGACAAAGAAAACAGCAGCGAAAAAAGCCACCAAGAAAGCCGCTTCAACCACCGCTTAGCACGCTAGAAATCTATCGACGCGAAGCTTGGTCCAGTCTTGTTAGAGGCTTTCTAGAGCCGAGCATTGAGTTGATGTGTAATGAGCGTCCAACCTTATACCAATACGCCCGTACCCGGATAATTGTAATTGCTGCGCTGACGTTTGCGCATGGATGTGCTACATCAACGTCCGGTGGCGATACATCACCCAAGACACTAGCTCGGACGACGCTGCGCATATGTGCTGGCACACGCGTTCAAAATGCACCGGCGGCGGATCAATGATTAATCATTAAAGACTACTCGCCCTTCATTGATGTTCGCGGAAGACGCCTGTTGCGGGCGCCATCTCCAGGGTGCCTTTCCTCCGGTTACGGTCCACGGCGTGGCGGCGCTGGCCGATATCACCGTGGCGTTGACCTCTACACTGGGGCGCCGAAAGACGTGTTTGCCGCCGGCGACGGGCGCATAAAAGAGATCGGGTCATTACGCGGCTTTGGCAACACGGTTTTGATTGACCATGGGCGCGGCGTCACAACAAGATACGCGCACCTTTCGCGGTTTGAACCGAAATTGAGGGTTGGCGATCGTGTTTTGCTCGGGCAGCGAATTGCGCGTTCAGGGAAAACAGGAAACGCCACCGGCATTCACCTGCACTACGAAATTCGCGTAAACGATAAAGCAATCAACCCACTGCAGTGACACTCAAGCGCTATTTTTAATCCGGGCAGAAACATCCGCATGGCCCGTCAGCATGCGGTTCATTTCAGCGCTATCGGGCTCTGTTGACCAATCGCCATGCTTAACAGTCCCTCCGAGTACAACGGACCCGAGCCGCGGGAACATATAGAGTAGCCCGTGCTCCTCTCCGTTCGTCACATAGCCGTAGTCGACATTAGCTTGGGGTAGAAGCATTGTTAATTGACCGCGCGCCGGCCCTAGCTCTTCATCACCGAATAGCGCCCGTGCGCCCAACCCTGTGCAATTGAAAAAGAGTTTCGCACGCTGATCAAATATGTCTGCGTCGCGCTCAAAACGCCGGCGTTCAATCCGCCCGCCAGCCGCCTCGATTTCTCGGACAAGCGCTGCAAGAAACACGTCCGGGTCGATCATTAGCGCGTGTTTACGCACCACGTAAGGGTAACCGAAATAGCGATTTGAATCCTCGATGACCGATAGACCTGGGTATAGGTCATCACCCTCCAGATATTGTTCGCGCGGCTTTTCGGGCGTTGCCTCGCGCAGATCCAAGTGGCGCATCCAATAGACGCCATATTGAGGGTCGTTCGCCATATGCTGGAACCGGCGCTGGGCAAGCCGCGCCGCTAAGCGAAATTGCTCAACAAAAGGGTCGGTCAGAGCGTCATCATCAAAAAGCGTTGTCGGGTGCCAATAGGCGCCAGCGATATTAGATGTGGTGTAGGGGGGTAGGTTTTCACCGTATACGGAAACTTCAAACCCACGCCGCAAAAGCGTCAGCGCTGTCGTCAGCCCGACAGCCCCTGCTCCAATCACAATTGCGCGGCGCTCATCGGAGACTTTCAGCGCCTCTTCCACCGCAAGTTCAGCGCACCCCCACGAAAGCGTGACGCCGCAGCCGCCATGTCCATAATTGTGGACAACCGTACGCTTACCAACTTTTTCTGACTTCAAGACGAAGCCCGAAGACCGATAGGGCCTGTGCCCAACGACAGTTCGCGCGACACGATCGCTGCTTACAGAGAGGGGTGCGAAAGGCGCATCCTGGCGGATGGCGCTTCGTCCAGGCTCAGCGAATGCCGGATTAAATGCAGAAAGCCCAACTGCGCCCGTAGCGGCGACAAAATCGCGCCTCGTTAATCCCTGCATCGCCGCCGTCCTTTCTTTAATGCGCCCTCAAGCGCTAGAAAGAACAGCGTGTGTCGCCTCCTCGAAAATGTCGAGCCCTTCGTTGAGAATTTCGTCGGAGATAACCAAGGGCACAAGTGACCGGAGGCACTGGGCGTAGGAACCAGCGGTTGTCATCATAAGGCCGCGATCACGGGCTTCCATCAGAATTTTTGATGCGAGCTCAGCGTTTGGTTTTGCCGGATCATCATCGTGCACACACTCCACGGCGACCATGCCGCCAACTTGGCGCACATCGCCAAACAAGCCTTTGGCAGCGCCCGCTTGCAGCGACCGCCAACGCGCCGCGATTGTATCGCCAATCTCAGTGGCCCGCGCGAGCAGGTTTTCTTCTTCCATCACGTCGAGCACGGCAAGCGCCGCGGCGCACGCAACCGGGTTCCCGCCATAGGTCGATCCCATGCCGCCAGGTGCAATCTCGTCCATCAGCTCCGCTTTACCGACGAGCGCAGACAGCGGCAGACCGGCCGCGATTGATTTGGCCACACATAGAAGATCAGGCTCCACATCCGAGTTCTCAAACGCAAACCATTTTCCAGTACGCCCCATACCCGATTGGATTTCATCACCAATCAGAATGATGCCGTGTTCATCGCAAATACTGCGCAAGCCTTGCAGAAACGCCTCCGGCGCCGGGTTAAACCCGCCCTCACCTTGCACGGGCTCAACAATTATTGCCGCGATTTCTTCTGGCGCGATCGCCGTCTTAAAGATGTGTGACAGGCACGCCAGCGAGCCATGGGTCGAGATCCCGTGATACTCATCCGGATACGGCGCATGGAAGATGCCGCCCGGGAAAGGGCCGAAGCCCATTTTGTAGGGCTTTGATTTTCCCGTCAGCGCAGTCGCAAGAAGCGTGCGCCCATGAAAAGCGCCTTCAAACGCAATCACGCCCGGACGGCCGGTGATACGCCGCGAGAATTTAACGGCGTTTTCAACAGCCTCCGCGCCGGAATTAAACAGGGCGGTCTTTTTCGGCGTTGTCCCAGGGGCAATCGCGTTAAGCCGCTCACAAAGATCGACGTAAACTTCGTACTGCGCGATCCCGAAGCAGGTATGCAGGAAACTATCAGCCTGGGTCTTAATCGCCTCAACGACTTTCGGGTGCCGGTGTCCAGCGTTGAGAACGCCGATGCCGCCGATAAAGTCGATGTAGCGCTTACCTTCCACGTCCCAAAGCTCGGCGCCATGGGCGCGCTCGGCATAAATCCCTGATTTTGAGGGCAAACCAGCGGGGATCGCCGCGTCACGTCGCAGCTTCAACAATTCGTTGGATGCGAATTCGTTTGGGCGTTCGACTGCAGCTGATGACACGGTTTTATCTTTCTTTCGGTTAGCTCACAAAGCGCGGCGATAGCACATAACTTCAGCCTGTGTCGTGCTTTGTTCGCCACCGGCTAGAACGATTTTTTCCTTTAACAAATATCGCTTTTCCACAGCGCAAAGGTTAATGTATCGGAAAACGTTAACGTATGGTAAGAAATCTGCCGGGGGGTCGGGGTTTATATGGGCAAGTTTTTTCGAACGATCATTCTCTGGGCGTTACTCGCCTTAATGGGGTTCTTGGCGGGCGATCGGTACGGCGCACCAACCTTACTCAGCAGCTTATCAACGCCTTTGTTTGAAGCGATCGAAACTCGATTGGGGGTCAGCGAGAGCGTTGGCGCGACCGAGGGCGATAGCCAAAGCGCGAGTGCGGGCGAGCGCGCGGTCCCAAGCCCCGCCCCGGCGCAAACGCCATCAACGGCGACGCCTTCAGCCTCAACCGCAGCGGACGGCAACGGCATACCGGCGAATGCAAATCTTCGCATGAACGCTGCTGGCATTCAGATCATTAAAGAAAGCGAAGGCCTAAAGCTCGAGGCCTACACTGCTGGCGGGCGTCGCTATATCGGGTATGGCCGCCAAATTTCGGCCGGCGACCCCCAGCGCATCACCGAGGCACAGGCGGAAGAGTATCTACGCGAAGACCTTAGGTCCTTTGAGGACGGCGTGCGCCGCGTTCTGACCCGCCCAGCCAACGAAAACCAATTCTCCGCCATGGTCTCCCTCGCCTACAATTTGGGCGTCGGCCGGTTTCGCTCCGCCTCGCCGGTTTTAAAGGAATTTAACGCTGGCAATATTAGCGCTGCGGCGGATGCTTTCCGTACCCACAATCGCGGTGGCGGCGTGGTGTTGCAAAACCTGGTTGAGCGCCGCGAAAAAGAGAGAGCCCTCTTTCTAACGCCAGCCTAATTAGAGGCGCTTGCCGGGCGCTATCTCCGCCGTCGCCGTTACGATTTCAATCAATGCAGGACCGCCAGCTTTCGTCGCTCTTTGTGCGGAGATAAAGGTGTCCGGAAACGCCTCCGTTGCCTCTACACGCGCGCCAAAAGCGCCAAAGCTCTTGGCATATGCCGCAAAATCCGGATTAATGAGCGCCGTCCCAGACACACGACCGGGATAATCGCGCTCCTGGTGCATACGGATGGTTCCATAGGAAGCGTTGTTGATGACCAGAACAATGACGCCGAGACCATACTGCGCAAGCGTTGCGAATTCCGGCGACGCCATCATAAAGCAGCCATCGCCGGCGACACACACGACGTCGCTGTCCGGCTTCGCTGACTTCGCAGCGATGCTCGCGGGCAACCCGTACCCCATGGCGCCAGACGTCGGCGCGAGCTGTGTCTTAAACGCTTTATGCTGATAAAATCGATGGAGCCACGCGGCATAGTTCCCGGCGCCGTTACAGACGATCGCATCTGGCGGCAGGGTTTCCGATAGCCACGAGAAGACTTCGCTCAAGTTTACCCCTTCACCGACATCAATGGTCTTGCTAAAAGATTGAAACGCTGCGTGCGCGTCTTTCGTTTGCCGCCGCCAATCTTTGTTCGCCGGCCAGTCCATCGCTGCGAGGCCAATGGCCGTTTTACTCGGCGAGGCGTTTACCGCCAATGCTGGCGTAAAGACACGACCCAACTCTTCAGCACCAGGATGGACATGGATTAATTGCTGCATTGGGTGCGGGGTGTCGAACAGCGTGTAGCCGCTGGTTGTCATTTCGCCGAGCCGCGGCCCCAACGCCAACACAACGTCACTTTCCCGAACGCGCTCAGCAAGGACGGGGTTTGGCGCAATGCCGACATCGCCAGCGTAACTCGGGTTGCGGTTATCCAGGAGGTCTTTTGCCCGAAACGAAGCGCCAATCGGTGCGCCGCATTTCTCCGCAAACTCAGCGAGCGCCGTTACGCCCTCGCGCGTCCAACCGCCGCCGCCAACCAAAACGAACGGCTTCTTCGCGGCGCAAAGCCGGTCTCTGATGTCCTGAAGCGCGGACGCATCTGGCTTAATCGCAACCACCGGCGCTGCCATCAGGGGCGCACTACGCGATGGAACGTCCTTTGTCAGAACATCTTCCGGCAACGCCAAAGCGACCGGCCCTGGTCGCCCGTTCTGGGCTGTTGCGAAGGCGCGATTGACGTATTCGACCATCCGCGCCGGACGCTCAACCTGCCCGGCCCATTTCGTTATCGGGGCAAGAAATCGCCGATACTCGATTTCTTGGAACGCTTCGCGATCCGCTTGGTCACGCGCCACTTGTCCAATGAAGAGGATGATCGGTGTTGAATCCTGATACGCCGTATGCAAACCAACGGCCGCATGGGTTGCGCCCGGCCCCCGCGTAACCATGGCGACGCCAGGTTTGCCGGTAAGCTTAGCATAAGCCTCGGCCATATTTGCCGCGCCCGCTTCATGCCGGCACACCGTAAGCTGAATTCTATCCCGGGCCTCATAAAGGGCGTCTAAGATCGCGAGGTAGCTCTCCCCCGGCACACAAAACACCTGCGTGACGCCATTCGCCAATAAAGCGTCTACCAGGACCGCCGCGGCGGGTTTTTCACCATACGACGCAGGCTGCTTGGGTTTACCCATTACACGATCGCCTTCCGACAGCATTTTTTATTCGTATAGGGCATTTCACTCGCCCATTGAAGCGAGTGAAACACGTCAGAAGAAGTATCGCGCCGCCGGTTTCCCTCTCCCTTCTTGCGGCCCACGCCAGCGCGATGAGCGCGGACCGCGGAACTATCGATGAAAGCTTAGCTTGGCGCCCCTCCCGCGTCAGCGAGAGCTATTAAGACGCCCTGGCATATCCTTTCTCCGCTCACCGCACGAAGTAGCGATTATGTGTGTTTCGAGGTCATTGTTTTGAGTGCGTGCCGGCACAACGACCACTAAGTTTCAAGACGTGAATAACGCTTGAGGTAACGCCCCTATCATCAACATGAGCAACGCCGCTGACGTCATCGCGTAAAAAAACGGCTTCGTCGTTAAATTATAGCTTCGGTGTTTAAAAGTGGCTTCAAGCGACCCTACTGCCACGCACCGAGCCACGGCACGTAGTCAGAAATAAGAAGCTCTTTTCAGGAGCGATTAGAAACCGTTTGCGCTGCTTTCGAAGGACAGGCATTAGCCCTGGCTAGGCATTCGCCTTCAAAGTGGCGCGTGTCGAAAACGTGTCGAAATTTCACCACCTAGTCGCATTTCAGGGAGATTTCGAATCAATCAGCTAAACGCGAAGCGGGCTTGCGCAACTGTCAAGCGATTGCTTTTCAGAGCAATTTTTTTCTTATTTATTGATTATTAAAAAAGAAAGTATTTTTTGATGTACGATAGATAGGCCTTCAATAAAACGCCTAAATATAGTGGGATGCTTTAGTAATCACTTTGATCACTGGAAAAAGTCGGACCTGCATGAAGCGAC
>JBCCTV010000158.1:0-7556 GCA_039197915.1 Pseudomonadota bacterium
CTCAATGTCAATGGCGGCGCCATCTCAGTCGGGCACCCCTATGGCATGTCCGGCGCGCGCATGGTCGGGCACGCACTGATTGAGGGCAAAAGACGTGGCGTCAAATATGTCGTATGCACCATGTGCGTCGGCGGCGGCATGGGCGCAGCTGGGTTGTTTGAGGTCGCGTAGTTATTCGATCCAGCGTTGTTGACGCCGCCGCCGCGTTTTGGCGGGTCAACACAACTTACGCTGTTCGGCTCCCGCAAATGCTTCGCCTGGTTTGCGGGAGTATCAGCGTCGCGTAAGGTTTTGCGGTGACGCCGTTAGAAGAGGAAGCGCTCTTTCAGGCCGACGCCGCTAATGCCGGCGAATTTGGGGCTGTTCTTCTTTTGCGTAATTGTAAAGCCCGCTTTTTCAAAACCGTTATAGCTCGGACTGTCGATCCGATCGACCGCCATAAAGCGCGCCTCTATGCGTTCGGGCGTGACCTCAAGATCAATATAGCCATGGTTTGATCCAGAAAGGTAGCGTACGGACGGATTGTCGCGATTGGTTAGAAGCGCATAGTCGGCGCCTTTGCCGCCAAGGAAACTGTCAGCGTAGGGCGACGGCGAGGTGACGGAGATTACGCCCAGTTCAACGCCCATGTGGTCGCCATTTCGCGCGAGGAGATCGTTGGCCCACCAAGTGTGCGTGTCGCCGGTGAGCACGACCAAGCCGTCCGATTGGGCTTCGCGGATGCGCTCATAGAGGCGCTCGCGCGCCGCGGGGTAGCCGTCCCAAGCGTCCAAATTGCTCGGTAGGCCAAGCTTTGAAAATTCCACAAAGGCGCGCACCTCAGACCACTGGGATTCGAGGGTTTGGAGGTCTTCTTCGGTAACGTGCGGGGTCAAATCCGGAGAGATGACTTCGGCCATGATGATTTGGTTAGCCAGAAGCCGCCAGGGTTGGCCTTTCGCTTTCGATTCGCGCAACGATCGATCAATGAAGTCCAGCTGAGCTTCGCCAAGCATCTCGCGGGATTGGTCGTAGAGCGTTTCGTTGCGGAAGCGTTCGATGTCTTCGGGGGTTTTCAGTTTCGGGACAACTTCCGAATACTCGATCTGTTTTGCCCGAGCCATCAGGCGCGTCTCAATCGACGTGAGCGTCAGTAAGTCGCCGAAGGAAAAATCCCTGAAAAAGGCCTCGGGACCCATGCCGGGCGCCGGCTCGCGAACCGGCATCCACTCATAATAGGCTTGAAGGGCGGCGCGCTTGCGGCTTTCCCAATCGCCTTCTTCTGTTGGCTGATGGTTTTCGGCGCCATCTTTCCAAGAGTTGTTCGTCGTCTCATGGTCGTCCCATATCGCAATAATAGGGTGCAAGGCATGCATCGCTTGAGCGGACGGGTCGGACTTATACTGGGCATGGCGACGGCGATAATCACTGAGCGTCGTAATTTCGCGCGCCGGTTCGTGCGGCCGTCCAATTTCCGCGCCGACGCTACCGCCATAGCCGTCCGGGCCATACTCATAGATGTAATCGCCGAGGTGGATGACAGCGTCGATTTCAGGGGTGCGCGCAATCAGGTCGTAGACGTTAAAATACCCAAAGGGGTAATTTGAGCACGAAACGACGGCGAACCTGGCGCTCTCGGTTGCGCCCGATGGCAGTGTTCGTGTTCGGCCGACGTCTGACACGGCGTCGCCTTGAAAGAACCGGTAATAATACGTGCGCCCTGGGTCCAGGTTCTCCACGACGATTTTGACGGTCCAATCGCCTGCAGGCTGCGCTGTTGTGCGCTCCGAGCGAATGATGCTCGAGAAATCTTTGTCATTTGCGATTTCATATCGCACGGGAAGGGCGACAGCCTCAGTCGGGGTCACCCGCGTCCAGATGACAACACTGTCTTGTTTTGGGTCGCCACTGGCGACGCCGTGGGCGAAGGTCCCGGTTTTTGCCTCTGTCGCCGCTGAATAGGCTGTTAATTTTGGCGCGCCGGCGCACGCGCCGCCTGCAAGGGCGCTCAAAAGCGCCCCCCTTCGTGTCACAGTTGTCATATGCCCAGTCCTGATGCGCCCATTGGCTTTCTACTTAGTCCGCCTGATAAGTCCCTTTGCCAAGCTCGTCCTGCCAAAACAAACACGCCGAACGTTGCCTTCCAAGCGTCTTCGCTTCGCTTGTTTTTGTGACACTTTTAAGCGCCGAAATATCAACGGCGCAAATAACGCTATTTATTATTGATATTGATTATTAAGAGCGCGGCTTGGTTGGGTTTGTCGCAAACACTAAAAAAATTCGTGCGTTCGCGGTTCTTGATCGAGTATAACGCGGCGCTGCGTAAGACTGCTGGGTTTGTTGAACGCCCTCTAATGGAACCGCCCTCCAATGGAAACGCCCTGTGAAGGAAGCGCCCATGTCTGAGAAGATGTTAAAATTCGTCGACCGCGATCGGGAAACGCCGGTCAAACGACCTGCCGAGCTTCGCCGGGAGGATTTCGACGAGATTTATGCGCGCTTCGCAGACGATCGGGCGTCCGCCCAAGCCGCACGGTGTTCACAATGCGGCGTGCCGTTTTGCCAGGACCATTGCCCGCTCGGGAACAATATCCCCGACTGGTTGCGTCTCGTCGCTGAGGGCCGACTTGAAGAAGCCTATGCGGTCTCATCGGCGACCAATAACATGCCTGAGGTCTGTGGACGGATATGCCCCCAAGACCGATTATGCGAAGGCAGTTGCGTTATTGAACAGTCCGGCCACGGAACGGTTACCATTGGTTCGGTTGAGGCCTATATCACCGACACCGCCTGGGAGAACGGCTGGGTCAAGCCAGTGGTTCCTGAGATTGAGCGCCCTGAAAGCGTCGGCGTCGTCGGCGCCGGCCCGGCAGGCCTGGCGGCGGCTGAAGAGCTGCGCAAGCTCGGCTTTCAAGTCACTGTTTACGATCGCTACGACCGTGCAGGCGGCTTGATGGTTTATGGGATCCCAAATTTCAAGCTGGATAAATCGATTGTTGGCAAGCGGGTTGAGCGCCTCATTGAAAGCGGCGTCCAATTTAGGCTTGGTTATGATCTGGGTCAGGATGAAACGCTTAACGATTTGCGGGCCCGCCACAGCGCCGTTTTAATCGCGGTCGGCGTTTATAAAGCGCGCGATCTCGCCTGCCCCGGCGTCGGCGAAGACCACGTTGTCAGCGCGCTTGATTTTCTGACGGCGTCAAACCGCAAAGGCCTAGGCGACACGGTGCCTGCCTTTGATACGGGCGCGCTTTCGGCGGAAAACAAAAACGTCGTCGTTATCGGCGGCGGCGACACAGCGATGGATTGCGTGCGCACAGCCCTGCGCCAGGGCGCTAAATCGGTTTCGTGCCTATACAGACGGGACCGGGAAAATATGCCGGGCTCGGCGCGCGAAGTGGGGCATGCGGAAGAAGAAGGCGCGGATTTTAAGTGGCTTTCAGCGCCCCAGGCGATCGCTGACCGCCACGTTGTTTCAATTGGCATGCGTCTTGGCCCGCCAGATGCTTCCGGGCGGCGCAGCCCCGAGCCCGTGCCTGGCGCTGATCAAAACATTCCGGCCGACTTGGTGATCAAGGCGCTTGGTTTCGAACCAGAAGACGCGCCGATACTATTCGGCGCCCCGGACTTGCAGACGACGGCGCGCGGCACCTTGCGCGTCGATCCGACAACGCTCGAGACGAGCCTCGCCGGCGTTTATGCGGCTGGCGATATCGTCCGCGGGGCGTCGCTGGTCGTTTGGGCGATCCGCGACGGCCGGGTTGCAGCGGCTGCCATTGCCGAGCGCTTAATGGCGACCCCGGCCGCTGAGGACGCGCCCCTAGTAGCGGCCGAATAAGGTTTCCGCCAAATAGGCGCGGCGGTCCAAGGTCGATCCGAAATCTCGCGCCATCTAAAAATCATGGGGCGGCCCTAGAATAGGGCAGATGTGAAAAACGCTCCTCGTAATCGTGCCAGCGCCAACCATGCATACGGCCGGCGCACACCCGCTAGTGGAGGCGATCTGAATGACGACGTTCGAAGAGCAATTAGAGCTACGCCAACGCGCCCAGGAGTTCGGTTTATATGATCCGAGTGAAGAGCATGAGGCCTGCGGCGTTGGCCTGATCGCGACCCTCGACGGCAGTTATCGCCGCGAAATTGTCGATATGGCGATACAGTCGTTAAAGGCTGTTTGGCACCGGGGCGCGGTCGACGCCGATGGCCGCACCGGCGATGGCGCGGGCGTTCGCCTGAATGTACCCCAAGACCTCTTTAAAACCTTTGTCAGCCGCACGGGCCACGAAGCGGATAATCGATCCGTGTGCGTGGGCCAAGTCTTTCTTCCCCGCACAGACTTTTCCGCGCAAGACAAGGCGCGCGCGATCATTGAGGCGGAAATCATTCGCGAAGGCTTCTTGATTTATGGCTGGCGTCAAACGCCGGTCAATTCAAGCGTGCTTGGTCAAAAAGCCAATGTCACCCGCCCGGAAATCGAGCAGATTTTGTTCCATGATCCGGTAAGCCGCTCACAGATCGAACTTGAGCGCTCGCTCTTTCTCGTCCGTCGTCGGATCGAAAAACGCGTCATCGCCGCAAGCGTGCCAGACTGTTATATCTGTTCTTTGTCAAGCAACGACATTGTCTACAAAGGCATGTTCCTGGCGGAAGATATCGATCGTTTTTACCCGGACCTTGTTGACCCAGGTTTTGTCTCTCGGATTGCGGTCTTTCACCAGCGATATTCGACCAATACCTTCCCCGAATGGCGATTGGCGCAACCTTTCCGGATGCTCGCCCATAACGGTGAAATTAACACCATCAAAGGCAACACATCGTGGATGGAAGCCCATGAAATCCGCATGGCGTCGACAGCGTTCCGGGGCAGCGAAGACGAGATTAAACCGATTATCCAAGCGAATTCCTCTGATAGCGCGGCGCTTGACCAAGCGTTTGAGGTGCTCGTTCGAGCGGGCCGTTCGGCGCCGATGGTAAAGTGCCTGTTGATGCCGGAGGCGTGGTCAAAACGCGCCGATTTGATGCCGCCGTCCCACCGGGCGCTTTACGAATATTGCAACGCCGTGATGGAGCCTTGGGATGGCCCCGCTGCTGTCGCGGCCTTCGATGAACGGTGGGCGATCGCAGGGCTAGATCGCAATGGTCTGCGCCCGATGCGGTATGCAATCACCGACGATGATGTCCTGGCGATTGGCTCCGAAACCGGCATGTGTCCGCTTACGGACAAACCAGTGCGCGAACGCGGCGCCCTTGAGGCCGGCGATATGATCGCCGTTGATCTCTCTGAGAACAAGCTTTTTAAAGCGTCAGAGATTCTTGATCAGCTCGCGAGCCAGCACCGTTATGGCGATTGGCTTGAAAACATCACCCAGCTCGACCCGGTCATCGGGCCGGGTGACGAGCCGGCGCTTCTTTCGGGCGACATTTTGCGCCGCGTACAGACAGCCGCCGGTTATTCTTTAGAGGATATCGATTTGGTGCTTCGGCCCATGGTCGACACCGCTAAGGAAGCGACGGGGTCCATGGGCGATGACACGCCGCTTGCGGTCCTCTCCGATCAGTATCGTCCACTGTCGCATTTCTTTAGGCAGAAATTTAGTCAAGTGACGAACCCGCCGATCGACCCCTTGCGCGAAGCGCGGGTGATGAGCCTCAATACGCGATTTAAAAACCTCGGCAATGTGCTTGCGATTAATGAGCCGCAGGCGGATGTTTTTGTTCTCGAAAGCCCGTTTTTATCAAACGGGATGTATGGTCGGTTTCAGGATTTGGTTGCAGGCAGTTCGGTTACGATTGACTGCACCTATGACCCGCACGAGGCAAATGCTGGTTCGCCGGGGGCGGCGCTCCGCGCCTGCCTTGACCGCGTGCGAGCGGAGGCTTGCGAGGCTGTGCGAGCTGGCGCCCAACATGTCATGCTCACCGACACGAATGTGGATCAAAACCGCGTCGCAGCGCCCATGATCTTAGCGACCGGCGGCGTGCATCGGCGGCTCATGAGCGAGGCGTTGCGAGCTTTTTGCTCAATCACTGTTCGATCTGCGGAATGTCTAGATTCTCACTATATGGCCGTGCTGATTGGGGTCGGGGCCACAGCTGTAAATCCGCATCTTGCATGTGATAGTCTTGCGACACTCCACGCAAAAGGCGTCTTTGGCGATCGGTCAATCGGCGAATGTGTGCTCGCTTACAAGGCGGCGATTGAAGGCGGTCTCTTAAAGATCCTGTCGAAGGCTGGCATTTCAGTCATATCGTCTTACCGAGGCGCGTGTAACTTTGAGGCGCTCGGTCTGTCCCGCGCCCTGGTCGACGAATTTTTCCCCGGCGCGCCGTCAAAAATATCAGGCATCGGCCTTGCGGGGCTTGAAAAGCGGACGGTCGATCTGCACCGGAAGGCGTTTTCAAGCGCAACGCCGATCGCCCCGCTTGGCGGGTTTTATCGCATTCGCGCCACTGGCGAACGTCACGCCCTTGAGGCCTCGTTGATCAAGTCGCTTCAAACGGCGGTGCGCCAGAACGATTATTCAGCATACAAAGACTATTCGGGCGCCCTCTCTAAACATAAACCCATTCAACTGCGCGATTTGCTTTCCATGCGGCCGGTTGGATCGCCGGTGGCGGCGAACGACGTTGAATCGATAAACGCTATTCGCCAACGTTTCGTGACGCCCGGCATGTCGCTTGGCGCGTTAAGCCAGGAAGCGCACGGCGTTCTCAATGTCGCAATGAACCGGATTGGCGCAAAATCCGTTTCCGGCGAAGGCGGCGAAGACCCGGCGCGGTATAAACCGCTCGCCAATGGCGACAACGCCAATTCAGCGGTCAAACAGATTGCTTCCGGCCGGTTTGGCGTCACCGCGGAATATTTAAACCACTGTCGCGAAATTGAAATCAAAGTCGCGCAAGGGGCGAAGCCCGGCGAGGGTGGACAGTTGCCGGGCTTTAAAGTCACTGAATTCATCGCCCGCATGCGGCATTCAACGCCTGGCGTCACGCTCATTTCACCGCCGCCGCACCATGACATCTATTCCATCGAAGACCTGGCGCAGCTGATCTACGACTTGAAAAACATTAATCCGGAGGCGCGGGTTTGCGTGAAACTCGTCTCCTCCGCGGGCGTCGGCACGATTGCAGCGGGCGTCGCCAAAGCGAAGGCGGACGTTATTTTGATTTCAGGCAATGTGGGCGGCACGGGCGCCTCGCCCCTGACTTCAATAAAGTTCGCCGGCGGACCATGGGAGCTGGGTCTCGCCGAAGCCCACCAAGTCCTGACCCTGAATAATTTGCGGGAAAGCGTCACGCTACGGACCGATGGCGGCATTCGTACCGGCCGCGACGTGGTTATCGCGGCTATGTTGGGTGCGGAGGAGTTTGGCATCGGCACGGTTTCGTTGATCGCGCTCGGGTGCTTGATGGTGCGCCAGTGCCACTCCAACACCTGTCCGGTTGGCGTTTGCACCCAAGACCCGTCTTTACGGGCGCGCTTTGGAGGGGCCGCGGAGCATGTGGTCAATTTGATGTCGTTCATCGCCCAAGAAACACGCGAAATCTTGGGCGGTCTCGGCGCAAAATCCCTCGAC